>NZ_JAUQOO010000017.1:0-161768 GCF_030580745.1 Pseudomonas serbiensis | reverse complement strand
TCTTTTCGGTCACTTGATTGACCGCTTGGATTTTGAATTCTTCGGGATAACGTGGGTTGCTCATGGCACCTCCTGATTGGCCTCAGTTTAAGGCAAAGAGGTGTCTACGAAACCCAGGGCGATTCAAGCTTCCCTGACATCGGATACCGAGTGGAGGCTGGGGGCCTTAAGCGCCTTTATTAAAAAGTGGAATAGTTTGGGCGTGCCAGGCGTAACGAGCGCTGCCGTGCGCTTTCTCAAAAGTATTCGCCTCAAAGGGAACCTCAAGGGCGCAGCAGTCCTGACTATGGATCCGCTCAAGGGGCCGCTTACGGATATTGAACGCTCGGCTACGCAAGCGGCACTGAACGATGCTTTTGCCGCCAAGAAGATCGCTCTGGATGACTATCTTTTGACGTGGCTTTGTTTGCTCTTGGGGCAGAGAAACATCCAGTTTGCGATGTTGAAAGTGTGTGATGTCGAAGAAATTGTGAAGGCTGATGGTAACCACGAGTATGTGCTTCGAGTGCCCAGGGTAAAGCAAGGCGGGGGCGAGGCGCGACGGGAGCAATTTAAGGCGCGATTGATAACCCCCAGCATCGGAAAATTGCTTATAGGCTACGCGAGCAGTGTTCGCGAACGATTCGGGCTTGACGAAAAATTCTCCATTGCGCCGTCGCAAGCGCCTTTGTTTCCTCAAAGGAAGGCGACGAAAAGGATTCGTCCAGGATTTCACCATCACACATCGCCTGATGAGATTGGCAGCAGAATCAGTTCGGTATTTGAAGCTCTACAGGTTTATTCAGAGAGGACCGGCGAGCCCATCAAGGTTACCTCTAAAAGGCTGCGACATACGATGGCTACGTCCGCGGCCAGAGAGGGACACGGCGAGCTGATCATCGCTGAATTGCTAGATCACAGCGACACTCAAAATGTCGGAATCTATGTGAAGGCCACACCGGAAATCATTGAGCGGATCGATCGTGCTGTGGCGCTTCGAATGGCGCCGCTTGCTCATGCGTTTGCTGGTGTCGTCATTAGTGAGGAGTCGGCGGCGACCCGTGGCGGTGACCCAACGAGTCGGATTGTCGATCCTCGCTTTGACGAAACGATGAAGCCGATGGGGAACTGTGGTCGCGGCGGACCTTGTGGTTTTATGGCGCCTATCGCGTGCTACACCTGTAAAAACTTCCAAGCCTGGGTCGATGGTCCTCATGAAGCGGTGCTGGAATATCTGATGGTCGAGCGTGAACGTCTGATCGCAGTGGCAGATGCCCGCATCGCAGCAGTGAATGACCGAACGATTCTGGCCGTTGCCGAGGTGGTTGAGCTCATTCGTGAGAAGCGTGGGGAGACGAAGGATGCCTGACAGCCTCGTAGTGTTCACCCCCAGGGCAGAGCGGGATGCTGCAGAGAACTTGGGCGAGTTTATCGCGATGAGCCGGTCTCAACTGACCATTTTCGGTGCTGGTCTTAGTTTTAGCGATATGACATGGGATGTCACCGACACCACGCAGCTGAAGGCGCATGGTAAGAACCGGGTCCGCATCTGCTTCTCTACTCAAGAAACGGTAGACGCCATACTGCCAACTCAGATTGCTGAGCCGTTTGTGTCTTTTGCAAAAGCTTACGTCCGCTACATGCAGGGTATGCGGCCAACGAAGAATCCTGCTTTTCGAGTCACTGCGCTGCGCGCCCTTGATGCGGCTTTTAGGACGAGCGGTCATTTGATCCCGGTGATGATGGATGGCGACACGTTTAATCGAGCTGCGCGAATTATCGCTGAGCGCCTCTCAGGATCTACGGCCTATCGCGTAGGTTCTCAGCTCGAGTTGATTGCCTGGTTTATGTCAGAGCACCGTCTCACAGTGATTCCGCTATCGTGGCGTAGTCCTATCAATCGACCGCTCGATACGGTTCGTGTGGGGCAGGAGTTTGACAAGCGCCGGAACGAAAAGATGCCATCTCAAGCCGCATTGGAAGCGCTTCCCAAGACGTTCTACATGGCGTCCCAACCTAATGACGTTATGTTCTCGTCGATTGCCGCGATTCTCTGCTCTGCGCCTGATCGCATCAATGAGGTGTTACTGCTTACCGAGAGCTGTGAGGTTTATGACAAAACGTCAGGTGGTAAAGATGTCTACGGCCTGCGATGGCAGCCGGCAAAGGGGGCTGATCCAATGGTTAAATGGATCATTCCCTCAATGGCTCTCGTTGTCGCTGAGGCCGTTGCCAAAATCAGGCATTTGACGGAAGGCGCTCGACGTATTGCTCAATGGTACGAGTTGAACCCAGAAAAGCTTTATCTACCTCAGCATTTGGAGTACCTGAGAAGCCAAGAGCTTTTGACAATGGGTGAAGTTCAGCAAGTGATTTTGCTGGATGAGGGCGCGGCTTCATTTGCTCGACTTTGGTGCGCCGCAAATGATGTGTTGTTGATAAAAAACGGCCGCAGAGTTTGTGCGCGATTTGCTGATGTCGAAAGAGCCGCGATAGCTCTACTTCCAGCGGGATTCCCACTGCTAAACGCGGAGATGGGCCTTAAGTTTTCAGAGGCGCTCATAGTAGTGCGGCGTAATGAACTGCATTCTGCCAAAGGTACATTTGGCTGTGTCGTTGAACCGGTCACCATCAATCAGGTGAACACAGCACTCGGCACCAGAAGTGAACATGGCTTTGAGTCGATGTTTGGGCGCCTTGGTTTCACTGAGCCAGACGGCAGCCATATCCGAGTATCTACCCATCAGTTCCGTCACTACTTGAATACCTTGGCCCAGGCGGGGGGGATGAGTCAGTTAGACATTGCGAAGTGGTCGGGGCGCGTGGATATTCGGCAGAATGAGGTTTATGACCATGTAAGCGCAGATCAAATGGTGGCGAAGATTCGCGCGTCCATTGGCGACGAATCTCAAATGTTCGGTCCGCTGGCAAATCTGCCGAAGAATATCCCTATTTCACTTGATGATTTTGCACGACTTAAAATTCCTACAGCCCATACGACTGACTTTGGTTTTTGCGTCCATGACTACACGATGATGCCCTGTGACCGGCATGCCGACTGCATCAACTGCGGCGAGCACTTATGCGTGAAAGGCGATGAAGGCAAGACTATGAGGGTGAGGCGTCGGCTGGAAGATGCGAAGCAACTGCTCACACGTGCTGAGGAGGCAACGACACAGGGTTATTACGGCGCCGACCGCTGGATGGAACACCACAAGAAGACGGTTCTGCGACTAACCCAACTTACAGAGATTTTCGATCATCCCTCAGTCGCGATTGGCTCTGTTATTCAGCTAGCGGATGTTCCGATCATTTCTTCGACGGGAGTGGAGCAAGCGCTGGAGGATCGAGCCGCATTGGATGGTTATTCGACGCTGAAGCGCTTGGCGCCGACTAACGCTAGCCGAATGAAGCGGAGCAAGCATGGCTAAAAGGCGAGCAAGAAACCTCGATGATCAGGCCATCGAACGCATTGTCGGGGTGTTGGATGGGTGGTCAGGCAAGCTTTATTGGGATCTGCTCATTGAGGCGATTGAGAAGCGCCTGGGTGTTCGTTACACGCGTCAGGCACTCGACAAGCACGCCCGGATTAAATCGGCATACCAGGCTACTAAGACGCGTCTTAGCAAGGTGCCTGGTTCGGAGCCCCTTCAAAAATTATCTACTGTAGAGGTTGGAGCGCTTACAGAACGTCTTAAGCGATTGGAGGCCGAGAACGCTCGCCTAAAAGTGGAGAACGAAAGTCTGCTCGAGCAATTCGTCACGTGGGCCTATAACGCATATTTGAAAGGGATGACGAAAGAGTATCTGAGCACGCCCCTTCCTCGAGTGGATAGAGAACTGACTAAACTTGCCCGCACAAAGAGGTTCGCAGGCGATGAGGGTTAAGTCACATGCTTCCAAGCTCTTCCTGGACACGCTCGAACAGTTGTTCGATGGTCATTGATCTGTCGCGGAGTAAGTAACTGTGGACAAGGATCGACACGGGGTGAACCTCCATGACAGATGCAATTTCGTCGAGTTTGTCGATCGTTGGGCTCTTGAGGCCCCTTTCTAGCGTGCTGAGATAGGTTCGACTGCTTACGTTTGAAAAATCCTCCTGAGTCAATCCTTTGTGGGTTCTCATCTGCTTTAGAGCTTGGCCGAAGGCCTTTTTCAGTTCCATTTCGCCAATCTCGCAAAAGGAACGATAAGGCCTTGATGAGCTCTTTAGAGCTACAATCTATAGTGTTCATTGGCCGGAGCTAAGGCATGTTCAGAACACATTTACAGGCTGAGGTGAAGGGAGCCCTTGCGTTCGGTGATGGCCTGCAGGTCTGGCGCTATGTGGAGCAGGCTATCCAATGTCCTTGGCTTTATGTGTGCTGTGCAGAGGCGTATGGGGAGGAAACCCTTCATAGCATGCTGCTGATCGCAGACATCTCGTTGTTCGAAGGACTGCTGGCCCAGCAGACCGAGGGGCTGCGCGTAGAGCGCGTGCTGCTCGTTAGCCCAAGGCATCTAAATCGGAGCTCTGATTGGCTGATGGAGGGACTCATAGAACTATGTGAGGCAATTGGTTCCTCGGGCGAGCACGTGGCCTATGTTTATAAGTTGGAGAGCGGGAGCACCTATTGGGACGGATATGTTCAGAATCAGCACCATACAGCTCTTCGAGTAATTTATGCTCGGAGGTGATTTTGCGAGATGGCTATGAGTTTAAACCAGCAGAATGAGGCGTCGATCCTTCGGCTAATTGATGCCATTTGTTCGCAGTGCCCACGACAGATTTCTGAAAAGACGCTAGCAGACTTCGCAAAGCAGGTCTGGTATGGAGAGCTGGATCTGGCTCCTCTGTTTAGGAAGCGCCTGGTGCAGGCAGGCGTCGCAGATGAGTCAAGGCGCCGCCTACTCTACGTTGTAGATCGACTGACCTGCTACCCCTGCATGCTGCGTTCGAAGGCTGCTCAACTCAGGGAAGTTTTGACGGAATGGGCTAACCTGAAGCCTGCTCAACCAACTTCCTACGCTGTCGGGTTAGCTTCCCGGCACATGCTGGATAAGAAGGCTTTTGAATGGGGTCTAGAAGAGGACATAACATCGCAGATGAAATTTGTGCTGAAGTATCAGACTCGTCACTATGCGGCCTCCCTGGGGAGGTTAACTGGATATTCTGAGTCCTAATCTCTTCTAACGTTTTCCGATCGCCCGATAAGATGTTCTGATCTTGAAAGCCTTTGTGTGTGGTGCCTAATGAGTCTGTTCAGCTTGGCATCTGGATTCGATCGTCCCAGCTCATCGATGGGTGCCCCAGCTCAGCCCGATAAAAATTGAATGTCGTTTCCGGGATTAGCTGACTACCACACGGCGGTAATTAGGCAAAAAGCCTAGCTGAAATCAATGGCGCAGGTCGAGGTTGTCATTGGTCAGCAGCAACACCCGATAGTTTCCGGTGGTTGGCGTCAGACGGTGAGATGCGCGGGAAAATCACAGGTTTCCTGCCTTGACATCCTGCTAGACAGCGGCCAAATTGCCATCATGCAAAAACGGTGGGATCCGGAAAAACGGTAGGGTAGCCTCTTGGCAAAATATACTTTCGAAGATCTAATCAAAAACGTTGATCAGCACAAAGCTAATTTACATGAATTTTACCTGGATCTAAAAAGTTGGCGAAAATTCGAATCAAAGTTTAAGTTGAATTGGCAGCAAATAAAGTTTGATTCACAGAATCAAATAAATGTTCCTAAAGAACGAGGGATTTATACATTCACTGCTGCTCTTTCAAGTAGTGAGCTCCCCATACATGGTTATATAATGTATATGGGGATTGCCGGTGAAGAGTCTGGGGGCACGCTTAATTCGCGTTTTCAGAACTACTTAGGCGATCTTCGAAGGAAATCGGGGCGCCCCAAGGTTTATTACATGCTGGAAAAGTGGAAGGGGGATCTTTTTTTTAGTTTTGTTCCTGTTCCCGATCGCAGGGTAAGCCTGCGAAAGTTGGAAACTGAGTTTCTATCTGCTATACGGCCGCCAATAAATGTGCGGGATTTCGAAGCAAGTATTACACATGCAAGGAGCGCCGCATTTTGAATGCTAAAAGTAAGCTTCTACTTCCTGCTCTTAGAGGTCATATCGGAGATTGGATTTATTATACGTGCCTAATACCCGTTTCGGAGTTGGCGGCTCGCGTTAACTATGCCGAGGAAATTCACCAAGATAAAGCTCTGTCTAAATTAATTCAGCGCAGCCTAGAGGGAGAACGGGCAGTCCATATTAGCAATTATCTTCAGAAAACTAAGCAACGATTTTTTAACTCACTTGTTCTGGCGACTTATGATGGCAATCCAGAGTGGTTAGAAGTGGGGAATTTTGAAGCAACTTCACATCTGGCGGACATAGGAGATGTTGATCAGCAGGCCCTAGAGACTTTAGGTTTCCTCAGCCTGTCCGGAGCAGAAAAAATATTTGCTGTAGATGGACAGCACAGGCTCGCAGGGATTAAGCGTGCAGTTTCTGAAAAGATGGACTTCAACGGCGAGCGAATACCAGTAATATTCGTTTCCCATAAAGAAGCCGCCCGGGAGCGCACGCGGAGACTTTTCACAACACTTAACAAGACAGCTAAAGCTGTAAAAAAGCGAGACATCATTGCACTCGACGAAGACGATACGATGGCAATTATTGCCAGACGCTTAGTCGAAACAAATACGTGGTTTAAAGATCCAAAGATATCGGTAGTTTCAAGCGAAAGTCTGCCAGCTTCGAATAGAGTTAGCTTGATCACAATTGCTGGACTATATGATCTGTTGAAACAGATATTCAAGCATAAAATGAGTTTAAGGTCAGATACACAGCTTAGATTTTATCGTCCGACAGACAGAGAGCTCGATAATTATTATAGATATGCTGTCGAGTATTTTGAGGCTATTGCGGAGGCCTTTCCTCCAGTTGGGCAGATGTTTAACTCTGACGAGCCAGTCCATATCACCCAGCAGCAGCGAGGAGCGCATGGCGGGCACGTCTTATTTCGTCCTGTTGGCTTGAGCATATTCACGACGCTTGCAATTGAATATGCGAATTACAACGGTTTGTCTTTGTTGGAAGCGGTTGATCGCCTAAAGACTATTCCAACAGACCTTGCAGGGAAACCTTATAGAGATGTTATTTGGGATCCTGTTCGAGAAAAAATGATACTTCCAGGTAAAACGCTGGCTAAGGATGTCTTGCGGTATATGGCAGGATTGGAAGTGGATACGGACATTCTCCGTGCGTCTTATGCTAAGGCTCGAGGTATAGATGGTCGCGCTAATCTGCCTGGGCGCCTAAAAATAGCCGTATCAAACTAAAAAATTGAATGGAAGAATGTTATGTATATGGATCAACTAGCCGTCGAATATTTAGCTGTAGATGATATTTTTCTTGATCCTAACAACCCTAGGTTTTGGACTGAAACAACTCGCCCTATTGTCCAGGACGAAAAAATAGTCGACGCAATTCATCAAAATAAATCCAGAATTGAAATAGAGAAACATGGAGTAGATGAGTTATATAGCAGTATGCTCAGAAACGGGTTTCTTTTACTTGATCGAATTGTGGTCCGCCCGCTTAAAGGATTGAGCGGTAAGTATGTCGTTGTTGAGGGTAATCGTCGATTCCGCTCATTGACACGGCTGAGAGCGGATATTTTGGAGGACAATATTGCAGAAAGTGATGTTCCCCAAAGTGACCTTCAGCGTTTTTTGAAAGAAACGTCAAAAATTGAAGTTCTCGTTTATAGCGGAGATAATGGAGAGGATATTTCTTGGCTGCTTCAAGGGATTCGGCACATTGGAGGAATTAGGCAATGGGACCCTGCGCAACGAGCAAAACTAGTTTCAGATCAAATTGATCGTGAAGGAATGACCTATACAGCGGCGGGCCAACAGTTCGGACTAACCAGCGTTGCTGTAGGAAGGCTATATCGCACTTATAGGGCGCTCGCTCAAATGAGGTCAGATGAGGAATATAGTACGAAAGCCCGAAATGACTATTTTTCGATTTTTGAGGCTGCTTATAGTAATCATGCGATGAGAAGTTGGCTTGAGTGGAGTGAAAGTGACTGCAAGTTTACTAATATTGACAACCTCAAGCGGCTTTATTCTTGGATCTCCCCTGACGAAGAAAATAGCAAAAAACGAAGGATCCATGATCCAAAACAGATCAAAGAAGTAGCATATTTGATTGAAAATGGGCATAGCACATTGTTGGGGCAATTTGAAGATTTTGAGCTCAGTGTATCTGAAGCTCGAGCTCAGGCAACAGCGAATGACCCAAAGCCCAAAGACTGGAGGAAGTCTATAGCTATGGCGGTATCGTTACTTGGGGATCTGCCACAGTCCATCATATCTGATGACCCGGATGAGTTTCTTGAGGTTTTGAATACTCTCGCTAGCATTATTGCGGAGCGCCGGCAAATGGTTGAGGCAGTATTGGCTAGTCAAGCCGACCAAACATCGGCTTGACTAGTCAGGCTTAGGTTAGACCGGTAGTTTGTCTTAGCTGTCGAGCGATAAACGATCGGCCGGATCCCGACGCATTCCTGAATTCAGTCGCTGAGAAATCAATCGCTTTAGCAGGGTCTAATATAGCCAAGAATTTCTCTAAAGTTACATCCTTGTCTCGGTAAACAATAGCGGCAATGGGGCGTAAAACATCGAATAAAGCTTGGATTCCGACTGTTTTTAATATAAAAGAGCCCGTTGCCGCTTGCCTCCAGAAAACCACCTCGCAAGCTCGTAGGTAATTAGATACTATTTTATAGATGAGTGCGTCGTTACCTTGAAGATATAGTTCTCTAAGTGGGGACTTATCTCTCCGTAAATCCCTTATTTCAGCTCGCGTTTTACGACTGCCTGCTAACATATTGTTAGCATCTCGCTTGGGGTTAGACGAGAAGAGTTTCATGATTCCTTCGACAATTACAGCTGTTGAAACACTCCAGCTGCCGGTGGATGAAAGCTCTTCTAGGTAGGCGTCTTTCTTCGGGGAGATAAGGATTTTTCCCTTTAGGGGGGAGTCAGGTTCAGTGCTCAGTTTTCTTGTTAAAAACACGGCTAATTTATCAGGAGTCCAATGTTCCGGTTTTTCATCGCTGATGTTATAGCCAAACTGCTCATAAGTGAGGCTTTTGTCCACAGGTTTTTGCGTCGAGTTAATTGTTGCGAATAGCTGGGCTTGGAATGGCACAGGTAGATCAATAAAAACTGCACAAACTAAATCCATTTTCAAACGATCTGGATCTGCGTCTGCAAACCCAAAAAGTCGATGCTGGCCATCAATAATGGACGCTGTTTTAGCTGGTGACGGGATTGTTAGCTCGTATTGCCCGTTCTGTGTTTTAGTAACTGACCAATCAGTTGAATCATCACTTTGCCCATCAGATAGGGCTTCGTCGAAGTCTGGGGAGTCTTCATGATTCAAGCTATTCGCTGCGAGGATAATCGCATTTGGGAAGGAGGCGTCCGAACGGTTTATGTACTCCGTAATAGATTCCAGACGTTTCTCCTGACGTTGGCGTTGTGTCCCTTCAAGTCGATAAGTATTCGTTTCTGGCGAATAGATTGCTTTAAGGCGCTGGCTGTCTGCAACCTGTAGCACTAAACCAGCCGGCAATGATACAACGTAAAATATGCCCAGTGGTTGGGATACTCTTAGCGCAGGAACAGTGAGGGGGAATTTAATAGGGTTATTCATTTTAGTCGACCTTAAATCCATTTAAATCGCCTGGTAAAGGTGTATTTGTATCCACAGGCCCATATGCAGTTGCGTCATCGGCATCCAAATAATCAGGATTCTCTGCATTAGCGATCCACCAAGCCCAAAGTGCGAGGGCAGAAAGGGCAATTTCAACACACAGACCGATGGGAGTGTAGAGTTGTCTTAGCCCTATTAAGAGACATGCACCAATAAAGATAAAGCACAATAAACAACCAAATGCCTTAAGTGCCTTTGGGTAATTGCCAACTATAAACTGTAGCATGGAGGCGCAGCCCAGAGAGGGATAGAAAACATTTATCGCGAAGCACACACTTGTGAAGGTTGCTTCCTTCGACAAAAACACATTCAGTCGAAGTATTTCTACCCAAATGCCAATACCCCCAAACACTACAATCCCAAGAGCAAAAAACATTACAAACGTAGGATGCTTTGCGGGCTTGACAGTGCGCGAAAGGAGTGAGGCACGAAATTGATACCAGTGACTGACTTTACCGTCCATTGTTTGACTCTTCTAAAATGCCTTTGTTGGGCCAAATTTCCCACTGCTATCCAAGCAGCTCTAAGAGAAGAGATCAAGAGTTATAATGGGTTGAATACAGACTGTCCTCCTGAGGTTGCTCGAGAGTGCGTGATAGCCGTCAACTGGGACACGATACACCTTTTTGCGGGCGATCCGAGTGCATCTGCAACCAGGATTTGGCGTGAGCAGCGAGTAATCTGCTCGCTGCGACGCATGGGCGTTTGACTACAGCCTTCGTCTCAGTGCGAAAAGGTCCGCAATTGAGCGCATCCATTAATTATAGATTTCGAGGCGTGTAGGATCTCAGCCTCAGATGTGGTCTTGCTCGGTGATAATCGAAAGGCACGTCGTGCTCTAGGCGTGTCTCCAAACATCGCCATCAGGACATGAGACGTTTTTACTGTCTGTGTGGAGCATGCGCTTGATGCTGAAAATGCCACATCATTTCGAAGAAGGCGAATGAGTGCGAGTGGTTCAATTCCGGTCATAGACACTGAAAGATTCCCTGGAAGACGTTCAACGCTATGCCCATTGAACGAGACTTCGGTAAGCGAGCTCGATAACTCGGTCTTTAGCAGCTCTCTTCGCTGAGTAACTATAGAATTTGATTGTTCATACTCACTTGCCGCAATTTCCATCGCCACACCCATACCTACAATCAAAGGCACATTCAATGTTCCGTTGCGAAGGCCTCGCTCATGCCCTCCACCCCAGCTTAGTGGTAATAGTTTGATGCGGGGCCGCTGTCGCCTAACAAAAAGTATACCGACTCCCTTAGGTCCATTTATTTTGTGGCCAGAGAAGCTGGCAAGGTCGAGTCCAAGAGTATTAACACTAATTTTAAAATATGAGGGCATTTGTGCTAGGTCTGAGTGGAACAACGCTCCGTTATTTCTACACAGTATCGATATCTCGGACAGCGGCTGCAATGTACCTACTTCATTGTTGGCACCCATGATGGATACCAAAAAAACTCGCTCCCTTTTTAGCGTCGCTTCCAGTTCTTCTAGTCGAATTTTCCCACAGTCATCTACAGGCAGATATGTTACGCGATGACCTTCGCTTTCTAATTGACGAAAAGACTCTAGAACAGCGGGATGTTCAATCTTAGAGGTGATGATATGTTGTGGAGAGCCTGTAGCACGAACAGTTCCTATAATGGCGAGATTATCGGACTCAGTACACGATCCGGTAAAGAATATTTCTTCTGGAGCTGCACCTATTGCCAGCGCTACCTTGCAGCGAGCCTCTTCAACTGCGCTCGATGCAGTTACGCCGAAAATATGTTCAGCACTAGAGGGGTTTCCGAATTTATTTATGAAGTAAGGGATCATCGCTTCAAATACGCGGCGATCCATTTCGGTGGTTGCATTATTATCTAAATAAATAGGGTGGTCGTTATTCATTATTCGGCTCTCGCAATTCTAGCAGATCCGATGGGCCTTTCACGCGCACAGAAAGGTAACCGGTACCACGCTGGATATGGCACCTAAGGAGCTCTAGTGCTCGACTATCAGATATGACTAGGTCACCAACCGGATCCTCAACATGCAGGATGGCGGCAAAAAAAAGCTCATTTTGGTCTCCCGTCAGTGTGTAGGCATTAAACTCTTGACCGTCCTCATCAGGTAGTGGGGAGTTTCCGATGGCGCCCTCCTCAAGAGAAGATATGAGCGCATACCGGCAAAGTAGGTTTGGTGTAATGCCTGTCCGCTGCCTCAAAGTTCGAAGTTTGCTCGTCGCATCGGTTGATATGCGCAGTTTGCTAAAGTGCATTTGTTGATTCCTGCTGATCCGATTTTTTAAAATAACCATTCACCACTGCAGTGCGCCGCTCTCCAGGAATGTACTCAAGCGTCAGCTTTCGAGCGATGAATGGGCTCAGATCTTGCGCTGCGACATCATCGATTTCAGTGTCAGTTGAAAGCACAACGACTTGATGGCTTACCTCGGTAAAATAGCGCTGCAGTATTGCTGAGCGATGTTCGCTGTCCAGACGCGCAAGCGGCGTGTCGATAATAATAGGTAAAGATCGTCCGCTCGATTTCGCTAATGCCCACAGCATCGCAATTGCAAAAACCTGTTTCTCTCCTGCAGAAAGAATTGATCTCGGAATTACTTCTTTATTCTGATCAAGTAGAGTTGCCTGGAAGGTTTCTGCATCGATGCTAACTGACCGCACAAGGTCAGATTTTCGAGCTAGCCTGCTGAAACACTCAACAAAAGCCAATTCCAACGCGTTTATTTTTTGCGAAATTAGCGCCTTTTCATACGAGGCCATAACGGAGGAAACTTGGGAAGCCAAGGCTAGCTTTCGATCTTGCTTCTCTTCTTTAGTTTGCTCTTCTAAAAAACGCTCCCGCTCTCGTTCGAGAAGAGAAATTTTGTAATCGATATTTTTAATATCTTCCAACGTCGTCTTTAGCTGACCGTTCGTTTCTCCATATGTTTGTTGAGCGGATAGCAATTCGTCCAAATAGTAACTGGTTGTACCCTCATCTATTCGATTAAGCTCTTTGTCGATGTGTATCAACCGAAGTTCTACCATGCGAGCCTTCTCTGAAAAAACACGGGCCGGAGCCCGTTGTTCTCCTACACGGCGGATAAGATCGGCAGCATTAGCTTGTACAAATGCGGCGGCACGAGTTTTTGTAGCGCCGACTTGGAGCGTAGACTGCACTAACTCTTTCAACTCGAATTGATGGGAGGGGGACCACCGTTCTTTTACTGCGCTATCGCTTTTTTCGAGCCAGCTTTCAAACTCTTTTAGCAGTTTTTGACCGGCGTTCCCATGTCCAGTTTCTTTATCGTGAATCGCTGATTCCATGGTGCTTAATAACTTCGGCGCCAATAACCATGGCCATACCCGAGCGGATCCGTCTCGAAACTCAGAAATTAAGGTGTTCAGTTCGGATTTTAGCCGAGTTCGCTCGGTTTCCAGCTCCGTTCTATTCAGCGCAACTTCGCCGCCGACAGACGTGAATCGTTGTTGTGCACTATTAACAACTCGCTGTTGGCTTGCCAAAGTTGTAAGTAAGTCTGCCTGTCGCTCAATGTATTCTTTTCTTTGGTCACGCAAGGTATTTGCATCTTGCACGAGTTTGTCCAGTACGCCAGCGCGACCGTTCTCTGCTTTCGCGTTTCGCGCTATATAGAGCCCCAAATCGGTTCGCAGTCGACCAATAAGGTCGATGCCAAGCAATGAGCGAACTGCCGTGCTGAGGTGCTGCCCATTGGACGTGTCTTCAGCGATCTCAGTAATTTTTTCTCCGTCGAAAAAAAATAGCTGTGAAACACCAATCGGGAGCAAATCATACAAAAAGCTTTGCCATTCATCTCTAGGGATGTCGAGATCCGACCCACCATCTTTGCTTATATCTAAGGTCTCAGATACGGATTCGGAAGACGTTACCCATGAGCGAGAAACTTTATAAGTACTTATAGTACCGCTCTCTGCATATTCGAATACTAACTCTACGGACGCTTCTGTAGCCTGTAGCTGTGAAGGGCCAGTATGCACCCGTGAACGCAGGTAAGCTTCGTATGAAGATTGAGAAGAGCGCTCTCCGAGTGCAAGCTTTCCATATAGCGCAAGCCGTATCGCTTCTAGGAAGCTTGTTTTGCCTGCGCCATTTTTTCCACCGATGAGCACAATGGATTTCGTTTTTTGTTTTTTTGATACGGTGCTTACATCTATTGTTTGCCGGCCAGCATACAATCCAAAATTGTTTAGCATTAAACTGTTGATGTGCATTTAGTCTTCAATCTCGATGAGTTTTAATTCTGAATGAGCCTCACCGAAACTATTGAGTTCCGATCGTCGGTCTTTAAGTATTTCCTCTAGATTTCGCCAGTCTTCAGCCAAAATTTTCTCGAGCCTAGTATGTATCGCGTGACGCCGCTTCATGCCACGCGTTGAGCGCTCTACATCAAGCAGTCTGATTACAAGATCAATCGGGGTATTGGTCTCATCACATATTGATTTGAGAAGCAGGCCATCCTCATGCGTGTATGTGGCAGCGTCATCTGCTATCCAATCTAGATCGATACCCATTACAGACTTGACGATCTGTGGTACGGAGTCTTGCCAATCTCCTCGTTCTTGCCTCCAGATCTGTCTTATAGCATGTAGTTCGACTTCGTGAATTAGCTGAGTTGCCTCACCTGGTGGAGCCTCGTGCTGCACCTCTTTCTGTGCTTTGAGCAAGTTTTCTAGCAGGGTTTTACAAAAGTCTAGAGTATAAGGCCCAGGAATTATTTCATCCGAATCGGTCTTGAAGGAGATTTGGCCTGTGCGGCGTCTGAAATCCCGAACTTCACGTTTTTTCTCAGGAATTTGCGTGTCAGCAAGCATGTCTCGATATTCTAAAAGAGGTGTCATCCAGTCTTGACCTGAGTCAATCATAGCCTCCATTGCTTTATCTTTTGTCACGACGGTACAAACCCAGCAACCAAATCTTGAGTTGCCGCAGCTTGGTGTCGTTGTATCAACTACCAACGGACATTCTCCTGCTTGAGCATTTCTGTACATCGCGACCAAATCGCGATTGTCATTCCCCCAAGGGGAGTCGTTCTGCAGCAAGTATGACCAAACCTCATCCGTGGTAAATGATTCTATGGGCGAGTACACAAATGCATTAGTTAAAGTGGAATGACGAGATAGGCGTGAACCTTTAATTCGATGCAGTGACATAACTTGTGCGCGAGTAGCACTTTCAGCGGACCTAACTCCGAGCACAACAATAACTTCGCCAAATTCCGCTACGCGATCAAGAATAAATTCGTTTGCGGGCTCAATCTTCAAGCGTTCGGTGCACCACCTAAATCGCCTGGAAGGAGCGGGATAACCTCGGCCAATTAAATTAACCCAGAAGCTACGATCAATGCGGGGGCTAACTTTGTGTGTGCGGAATGGTAAGTTTTTTTCAATTGACACGTCATTAATTCGAGCAAGGGTTTCATCGATATAGTTTACTATTACTGGTGTTTCTACTAACGTGTCTGAGCTTATGACGTATACTGTTTTTTTGCGCTTTTCTGGAGGCAACGCAGCTATTGCAACCCACACAGCCTGAAGCGTGCAGGTGGAGTCCTTGCCTCCACTAAATCCTAGTACCCAAGGGCGTTCGTCCGCTAAGTAAAGTTCTCTAATTTCGTCATACAGCTCGACAATAGTGCCTGCGGCACGTGACTTTTCCATTACACGGCCTTCTCTTCTGCGGAGCTAAGTGAGTTATAATTACGCTGAGTTTCTTTCTTGTCGTCAGACGATTCTGTTAGTTTTTGGTACACGGTCTCTGCCACCAAATTTACACTCTGCGCAGACTTGTTTATTTTTCCGCCGATCAGGGCGCGACCTTCCCACAATGAAAGATTTGATCTTGACCAGTTTATGGTGCGTAGCGACGGAATTTTTTGCTTCCAAGTGTCGGCATATTCCTTTTGTAGCCGCGCTCCGGCTAAGGCAATTGCCTGCACTGCTATTCCGTGAGCATGAACGTAGTCTCGACGTAGCTCGTGAGCCAATACAGCTTTTGAAGCAACGTTTTGCCAGTCAGGCATGTTGTCAATAACCACGGACCAAAACTCAATTGATGAATCCAGTTCTCCGGAGTTAATTGGTGTGTTTTTAGATTTTGCCAAAAGAAGCATTGTTGCTTGGTGCAGAGAACTCAATGTAAATAACTTGAATGATCTATTGGATATACTTGTCTTTTCCAGGTCTGTGAACTCACGAAATAGCGGGACAGCCTGAATCACGTCTCTTACTAGTTTTGCGATTTCATCTCGATGGTCGTAGAGCAATCTAATAGATTTAGTGGGTCTGATGGCGTGTACATTCAGGTCCGCAAACATTTGTTGAGACCGTAGTAGTCCGCCATCGGCAAACAGCACAATGGAGATAGACTCATCACCGAGCTCTGGGCGTTCGACCAGCGCCTCTTCAATTGCCGCGCGCCGGTGTTGTCCGTCGTTGATCAGGATGGTAGCGCTCATACCAATTCGTAATGTGCCAACCGACCGCATGGGGCCTACGCGCTCAATGGGCTCAAACTCAAGCTCTCCGTCCACGGAAGCGCATAAAGATGAGAGGATGTACTCGTCTAGGTGTTCACAGATGTACCGTGCGATTTGTGGTATACGCGTCCGGTTAAGAACGCGCTGAGCCCTGAGTTCCGGCGGCAGCGCTTCATCATCAAATCGGAAAAGCTTTGGTACCAGCTTTAGGGGGCACATGAGCACGTAATATGCTCTTCCGGCCTGAATGCCGCGCATCGCGGTAAAATGATAGCTGTTAGGTTCCAATTTAATTTCCCGCTTGGAAGTCTGCTAATTTGTTTAGGAAGTCTGTAATTTGCATTATATGCGTTTCTACCTTTGGGCGCACGATGGTTTGCTGTCCTCTGTCGGCACATTTGCCAACAGCTTCGTTATGTTTATGGTTGAGAGCAGGGCTCTGGTCGTCGACCTCCCTACACTCAACCTTCGGGAGTGGAGGACGGTATCTGTAAAATCTACCCTTGACGGCGAGTCTTCCCGTCTGTAGATTTTTGCCGGTGCGGTCAATTTGCGCGCACGACGGGTGAAGAGATCGCCATTTTCAGCAGATTTTCTGCGTTGAGTTTGGTCATTTTCTGATGCGGCATCCGGGCCAAGGGCCAAAGGGCTATGTCCTCCATTTATAGATTTCACTTCTTTTTTCGAGAGGTGATTATTCGTATTTTTGGAGTTTTATATGTCCTTCTGTATCGATTACGACGAGCTTCAATCAGTTCGTATGCTGTTTCGCGCCTTCAAGATTTTCCCACAAGAAGTCGCGGATTCTCTAAGGTTTAAGTTTCCTCAGCTCAGTGTCTGGCGTCCGCTAACGCCTGCAGATTTCCTCGCTTCAGCGTACTTTGGGATAAATATCCTTCCTGGCAGTTACGATGGCTTCAAGCGGATAGTTGACAAGGCCTATAAGAATGCGATTGCAAGTGGGGAGGCCGCTAAAGCCTCTCAAAGCGAAATTTATCGGATTGCTGCCGAAGAGTATGGATTTACCAGCCTAAATGATTTCAAGGCAATTTACTCTGAGCTGGATCGGACCGCGGCGACTATGGGGGTGCCGGCCTATAAAAAGCTATCCGAGACAGCTGCTTACATCGACCTTCTTATTCGCACTGAGCCAGGACACGGATCTTCTCTGAAAGGTGCGAGGCAGGCGTATGTATCAACATTTTCGCGTTACGCTCCCTACCTCTGGGACATTTTTGTCTCTGTGAGAGGGGGCGCGTTTCCCTCGATCTGGCTGGACCATCTGAAAGGCGAGGTGGTGTATTTGCAGCGCATCAGCGACTGCGTTGAAGCGTACATTATCGGATGCCCAGGGTATCAGCGAGGTATCGAAAATGTTCTCTCGCCTCGGCGTGGTCTGTCCACTACTGACGATTTGGAGGTTGTCAGGCAAATGTCTTTGGATCGCTTCGGACCTCTTCCGGTTAAGTTCAGAGACATGGTTATGGTGGGGGGCGCTGTATGATCCCTTTTGCTCACATGCCGCGTCGTCAAGGGATGAAACCATGCAGCATCTGTCACGGTGGCACCTCAGAAATATCATGTCCCGATTGCGATGGTCTCGGTTATGGCTTAGATGTCGAAGGTAATTACGAGGACTGCGACCGTTGCTTTGGTCAGGGCGATTTGCCGCCTGATGAGTGCGATGAGTGTCTTGATGGTTTTACGGTAGATGATTTTTGAAATGACGGAGTACTGACGCTGTATTATAAGCGGGGTTCTGGATATCGAGGAGGGCCCCGCCGGCGTGGATCGTGCTCGAAGCAATGACCATTGGCCAGCTGTCCTGCTGGTTCAGTGATCTGCACCTCGATCATCGTAAAACCGTCGTGGCTAAATTTGGCTTCGATGAATCCGTGCTGATCACTTGGCTAAAAACTCTGACCCTCCTTCGCAATGTCTGTGCCCATCATGGCCGGTTGTGGCACGCTTCGATTACCGCTGATGCGCCGAAGTATGCCAATGCTATTAAGTCCGAGTTTCCCTCCCAAAATGACTGCGGTCGGATCTTTGCCCGGGCGGTGGTTGTCCGGGCTCTGCTCACAAAGATCGATCTTACTTCCGATTGGAAATCGCGTTTCAAGCACCTATTTACGACTCTACCTACGGCGGTGCTGGCCAAGGATGGCTTATCCACGGCAGAGCTGGGTCTGGTCCCGGGCTGGCAAGCCCGCCCTTTCTGGTCCTGACTCAGGCTGAAGTGCGCGCCGGGTTTCAGCACGGAAGAAAAGTGTAAACAACAGTGCATCAAATCCTGGTGATGTTTACAGTTTTTGGAAAGTTGCTACGTGCCTGATTTCCAACTTTTTGACTCAAAAGGAAAATCTGATTTGTTGACGGTCGTTTGGTGAATAGAACCGTTCTAACCTACATAAGACTTTCGTAAAGTTTAAGCTTGAGACCCCCGCACTGCGGGGGTTTCGCGTTTTAGGTCTATCAAAAATATCTTGGAGGTTTTAGATAGCCTCAAGTTGTTTCGTATAGATAAAAAAGCATGAGGGTAGTGAGTACGGCTTGAGGCGAGAATGTTACGAGTTGATACATTTTTAGCCATGCGCGCCGCACGGCTTCATGCATGAGATGCGTAAGATCGAGATCGTAATTATTTGACTCAGGAAGGACGTTTGCATGGGACGCAAAATGATTGGAGTTGGAGCTCCTACATCTACGGGTGGCGCTGTACTGGAAGGCAACGTGGGTATTAATATCGATAGTGCAGTCAATACATCATCGGTCGGGCATATGGCTAGTTGCCCCGTATGCAGTCCAGGCAAGGGGCCTATAGTTGCCGTAGGGCCAAGAACCATTATTTTGCCGGCAGGTCCGGTTGCGTTGGAGGGTGATTACGTCGCCTGTGGTTGTCCACCTGAATCCAATACTGTGATTTTTGGCCAGTCTACTGTCTTTGGTGGCGCTGAGCACACTAATGCCAGTTTTGTGTCTATTGCTGCTGTGGGGAAAGTAAAATCAATAAAAGAAATTTATTTTTCATATGGCAGTAGTCATGAGCCACTTGCCGATGTTTCTCGATTCTATGTGGATTTGAATGTGCATGTGAAAACATCGGGTTATGAGGTTGGCGAGGTTATTGATATTAAAGTTGGAGGTGGTATAGAGCGTGCTTTTTCGGCCACTGTAGGTGCCGGTGGGGTTGCTGTAGTTTCTGGTGTGCTTATGGATGATCGTATCGACATGGAAGGTGAAGTGTAATGACTAATCTGACGGTAAGTGCTGGTGGTGTTTCTACGGCAGTCAAGGTCAACAGACCTCGTTATAGTGATTTGTGGGAGGCCTATGCCGAAGTAGGCTCCATGGAATCTGCAGCCGTTTATGATTTGGTGGGTGGAGAGGCGGCCGAGTTACGGAGGCAAATTCCCGATAATTATGCGAACTCTTGTGCGCTAAGAATGAGCAGAGCTTTCAACTATGGTGGCTACAAGGTTCCACGGGGCACAATTATCAAGAATAAAAGTATTTACAGGGTGCGTGGCAGTGATGGACTCGCCTATATTTTGAGGGTCAATGATATGATTGACTTTCTGAAGTATAACTGGGGGAAACCTGATTTGGTTATGGCCCCAGGGGACGATGCCTTGATGGCTGGAAAGAAAGGTGTGATCGTCATTGAAGCTGACGGTTGGGAGGATGCAAGAGGGCATGTGGTTCTTTGGAATGGAGAAGTAACCAGCGACGGTTCTGACTATCATCGCCAGGACGGCGAAGATTGGATAGGCTCTACAGGGGTACTTGTGAAGATTAGCTACTGGGAGTTGAAAGGATGAAACAGTTTTTACTGGCTTTTCTTTTTCTTGCTACGTGCTTTGGAAGCGCTGCCTATGGCAGTGTTGATGTCGTAGCAGCCAGGCAGTCTTTAAAAGATTACGGCCTTTCTTATTGTATTGTTAATCAGTTTTCCGATGAGTCTGATATAAAAACGGATATCAAACTTGCCATAGGTGCTTATGGCTTTATGGGGAAAGGTATGCATGCTGTACTCCAAAATGAAGACACCTTGGAAACCTTGCATAACCCTTACAAAGCAACGATGGACTATATTTTTTCGGCCTATGACAAGGTTTCCGCAGGAAGCAAGTATAGTAAGAAAAAAATGGTGTTCTATGCATGCCTTAAAGTTTATAACTCTAAAGAATTTGATGCGTTTATCAAGTCTCAGGATGAGTACATTCAAAAATAGTCGCTATTGGCTTGGGTACGAGGCTGAATGAATTCGATATTTTTGATGTTGAGCCTGTTAGCCTCCCATGGCGCCCCAGGCTCACACTTCACGCTGAATCATCGCCGCCGACCCCAGCACCTGCTGTTGTGCGGAATCGGATGAGACTGTCGCAGGAGTGAGCAGAACAGTTGACGTCAGGATGAACTCTGGGCATTGAACATCTCCATGGAGCCTGACAATTGAGCCGAGCAAGAGTCCCTTCAGCGTAGGATTCTTTTTGAATTCTGCCGCTATAACCCCTCAGCTTTGATAAATTCCCACCCCACAAACCCTACCGCTCCAGACCCCGGAACCATCATGGCGAAAAAAGCAGGCAAGTCGTCCGAGGCAGCGGATTCATCGCTGTTCAAAAAGGCATCGAGCCTCACGCTGATTGACGTGGCGAAGGTGGCGGGTGTTTCGCCCATCACGGTTTCCCGGGCCTTGCATCGTCCTGATGTGGTCAGCAAGGAGGCGCGGGAGAAGGTGCTTGAGGCGGTGCGCAAGACGGGTTATGTGCCGAATATGCTGGCCGGTGGGCTCGCCAGTAACAAGAGCCGGCTGGTGGCGATTTTCCTGCCGACCATCGCCAACTCCATTTTTGCCGATACCGTCCAGGCGCTGATGGACCGTTTGGCCGAAGCCGGTTATCAGACGCTTCTGGGGCTCACCGGTTATTCGGCCGAGCAGGAAGAGAAACTGCTTGAGGCCGTATTGGGCCGGCGTCCTGATGGCATCGTGTTGACGGGGACTTTGCACACCGAGTCCAGTCGCCTGCGGCTGGCGCAGGCGGGGATTCCTGTCGTCGAGGCCTGGGACTTGAGTGATGACCCGCTCGATATGCTGGTGGGGTTTTCCCATGAGGGCGTCGGCCAGGCCACTGCCCGGCATCTGCTTGCCAAGGGTTACAAGCGTTTTGCTGTGGTGACCATCAGCGACCCTCGCGGCCTGCGTCGCAGTGACAGCCTGGTCGCCGAACTGAACCGGCACGGGATGAATAATGTGCCCATGCAGGTGTTGACGCCGCCCGCGACGCTGGAAACCGGGCGGGAAGGGCTGCGGCAGTTACTGGAAAGCTCTGAAACGCCGGATGTGGTGGTGTGCAGTTCCGATACCGTGGCTCAAGGTGTTCTGGCCGAAGCTGCCAGTCGAGGGCTGCGAGTGCCGGAGGACCTGGCGGTCATGGGCTTCGGGGATCTGACCAGTGCCGCTCAGGTTTATCCGGCGCTTTCGACGGTGCGGGTCGATGGCAAGCACATTGGCGATCAGGTCGCGCAGGCGTTGCTGGATCGTTTCAACTACCCGGCTTCAAGCGCTGATCCAGTGCGGATAGATACGGGATTCACCTTGGTCGATCGCCAAAGTACCTGAGTTCCTTTTCTCGTCAGTCACTGTACGAGTCGTTGAATGATTGCGCAATCAGTGTAGTATCGGCTTCACGGTCACCGGCTCAGTCCCGCGGTGGCTTTTTTTTGAGTGCGAATGATTGCGCAATCATTTTGCCGTCTGGACAGCCAAGGAGAAGAGCCTGATGCATGCACAACAACAAAACCTCAAGTCTTCCGATGATGACCGGATTGCCTATGTCAAGGTGTCCTCGGTATTCCTGCCGCTGGCCAACCCGATCAGCGATGCCAAGGTGCTGACCGGTCGGCAAAAGCCGATGACCGAAATCGCCATTCTGTTCGCCGAAATCGAAACGGTAGACGGCCATCGTGGCCTGGGCTTCAGCTATTCCAAGCGCGCCGGTGGGCCGGGGCAGTTTGCCCATGCGAAGGAAATTGCCCCGGCTTTGATTGGCGAAAATCCCAGTGACATTGCCAGGCTGTGGACAAAACTCTGCTGGGCTGGTGCTTCGGTCGGGCGCAGCGGCATATCGACCCAGGCCATCGGTGCTTTCGACGTCGCGCTCTGGGATCTCAAGGCCAAGCGCGCGAACTTGTCTCTGGCACGGCTGCTCGGCGCTCGGCGCTCAGCGTGATTCGGTGCGTTGCTACAACACCTCGGGCGGCTTTCTGCATACCCCGCTGGAGCAGTTGATGAAGAACACCGACTTGTCCCGCGAGAAAGGCATCGGCGGTATCAAGTTGAAAGTCGGACAGCCGGATTGCGCCCTCGATATTCATCGCGTCAGCACCGTGCGCAAGCACCTTGGGGATAACTTCCCGTTGATGGTCGATGCCAACCAGCAGTGGGATCGTCCGACCGCTCAACGCATGTGCCGTCGTTTCGATGAGTTCAACCTGATCTGGATCGAAGAGCCGCTGGATTGCTACGACGCCGAAGGCCATGCCGCGCTGGCGCAGCAGTTCGACACGCCGATTGCGACCGGGGAGATGCTCACCAGCGTTGCCGAGCACGCCGAGTTCATCAAGTTGCGCGGTGCTGATTTCCTTATGCCGGATGCGCCGCGAGTGGGTGGTATTACGCCTTACCTGAAAGTTGCAGCCATGGCCGAGCAGGCAGGTGTGATGCTGGCACCGCACTTCGCCATGGAGCTTCACGTCCATCTGGCCGCGACCTATCCGACAGAACCTTGGGTCGAGCACTTCGAGTGGCTGGAGCCGCTGTTCAACGAGCGTCTGGAAACCCGGGATGGTCGTATGCTGGTGCCAACCCGCCCAGGCCTTGGCCTGTCGTTGAGCGAGCAGGTCAAGCCGTGGACTGCGCAGGTCGCAGAAGTCGGCGCCCGCCCATAAACCTGTTTTGACTGCCCGGCATGCGGCGAATGCCAGGCGGTCTTTTTATCCTCAGTGTGAATGCCGCGGAGCGCCGCCGCTGCGTGCAATCACTTTCATATGCAGGGTGGCCGGTTCCAGACAGCCACCTGTGGATAACTGCCCGACCAGTTGCCGGTAAAGTTCCTGCCATGGCGTCTGTGACGGCGGGATGCTGGGTGTCCAGGCCTGTCGGCGCTGGGCGAGTTCTGTTTCATCCACCAGCAGATTGACCGAGCGAGCATTGAGGTCAACGCGCAGCAAGTCGTTGGTGCGCAGCAGCGCCAGGCCGCCACCTATAGCCGCTTCCGGCGACATATTGAGAATCGACGGGCTGGCCGAGGTCCCGCTCTGGCGACCGTCGCCCAGGCAGGGCAGTGACTCGATACCGCGTTTGATCAATTCGGCAGGCGGGTCCATGTTGACCACTTCGGCACTGCCGGGATAACCGACAGTGCCAGCGCCTCGAATTACCAGAATGCAGCGTTCATCGATGTCGAGCGCCGGGTCATTGATACGGGCGTGGTAATCCTCCGGTCCTTCAAAAACGATGGCCCGGGCTTCAAAACTGTTCTCGGCACCGGGTTCGGACAGATAGCTTTTGCGGAAGGCCTCGCCCACGACAGACATCTTCATGATGGCGCTGTCGAAAAAGTTGCCGCTGAGCACAATGAAGCCTGCCTTGTGTTTGAGGGGCGCTTCGTAGGGCAGGATCACATCGGTATTACTGGTGAGCGAGTGGCGGACAATTTCACCCACCGTCTTGCCGCTGACGGTGGCGCAGTCTTCATGCAGGCGTCCGGCTTTTTGTAGCTCGTGCATTACGGCCGGAACGCCACCGGCGCGGTGGAAGCCTTCGCCCAGGTATTTCCCGGCGGGCATGCAGTTGACCAGTAATGGCACATCGACGCCGATGCGCTGCCAGTCGTCCAGGCTCAAGTCGACGCCGATATGGCGAGCGATGGCGATCAGATGGGGCGGGCAATTGCTGGAGGCCCCCAGCGCCGAAGCCACGGCAATCGCATTCTCGAAAGCTTCGCGGGTCATGATCTGCGAGGGGCGCACGTCTTGCAGTACCAGTTCGCAGATACGTTTGCCGGTGGCATAAGCCATTTGCCCGCGCTCGCGATAAGGGGCCGGGATGCTGGCGCAGCCGGGCAGCGACATGCCCAGCGCTTCGGCCAGTGCATTCATGGAAAGCGCAGTGCCCATGGTGTTGCAGTGCCCGACAGAAGGCGACGCTGCCGTGGTCATTTCCATGAAGCCTTCGTAGTCGATCTCTTCGGCGGCCAGCAGTTTGCGGGCGTGCCAGAGCACGGTACCGGAACCGATCAACTCGCCTTTGTGGTGACCATCGAGCATGGGCCCGCCGGACAGGACGATGGCGGGCAAGTCGGTGGTGGCGGCAGCCATCAGACAGGCCGGGGTGGTCTTGTCACAGCCAGTGGTCAGCACCACGCCATCAAGGGGATAACCGTGCAGAATTTCCACCAGCCCCAGATAGGCCAGGTTGCGGTCCAGGGCCGCAGTTGGTCGACGACTCTGCTCGGCAATCGGGTGAACGGGAAACTCCATGGGAATGCCGCCTGCATCCCGAATGCCAGCCTTGACCCGCTGAGCGAGTTCAATGTGATGACGGTTACAGGGTGTCAGGTCGCTGCCGGTCTGGGCGATGCCGATGATCGGGCGGCCGGATTGCAGTTCATCCCGTGTCAGGCCGTAGTTCATGTAGCGTTCGACATAGAGAGCGGTCATGTCGGCGTGATCGGGGTCGTCGAACCATTGCTGGCTGCGTAGAGGGCGTTTCGGGGGCAGGCTCATATTCATTTGTTCTCTTGTTGTCGATTGAGTCTTGAGGGGCTGTCTGTTTCAGCGGGCCAGTAATCCTCGTGCCGAAAGGTTGCGTAGCAGGGCGCCGATACCGAAGGTCCAGGGCGAGGCGATGTCGCTATGAGTGACTTGATTGTGCAGGGCTCCGAGTAACGGGCTGCTGATGCGCACCAGGTCGCCCGTTTTGTGGGTGAACCCCGCACCTGGGTGATCGCGGTCTTCTGTCGGTGCGAACAGCGTCCCGAGGAACAGCATGAAACCATCCGGGTATTGATGGTGAGCGTTGAGTGTTTGCCCGACCAGCTCCAGCGGGTCACGGCTGATCTGATTCATGGAGCTGGAGCCGTGCAGTAAATAACCTTCCTCACCGCGTACTTGCAGGTCGATGACACAGTTGCGGATATCGTCGAGGCTGAATTGCTCATCGAAGAGCCGGATGAACGGGCCGATGGCGCAGGACGCATTGTTGTCCTTGGCCTTGCCCAGCAACAGCGCGCTGCGACCTTCCACATCCCGCAGGTTGACGTCGTTGCCCAGTGTCGCGCCGTGAACCTGACCATGGCTGTTCACCGCCAGCACCACCTCAGGTTCCGGGTTGTTCCATTGCGAACCGGGATGGATGCCGATCTGGCTGGCGCTACCCACGGCAGCCAGCACCGGGGCCTTGGTGAAAATCTCGGCATCCGGGCCGATACCGACCTCCAGATATTGCGACCACATGCCTTTTTCAATCAGCAGCGCTTTCAGGCGCATGGCCTGCTCGGAGCCGGGTTTGACCGCGCGCAGGTTGTCACCGATCACCTCCCGTACGGTGGCGCGAACCCCTTCGGCCAGGGCCGCGTCACCGCCTGCTTTTTCCTCGATGACTCGTTCGATCATGCTGGCAGCAAAGGTGACGCCCGCTGCCTTGATGACTTGCAGGTCCACCGGTGCCAGCAGGAAAGGCTTTGAGGTGTCGGCGTGAGCGCCTGTGTTTGCCAGCAGTTCTTCAACGCTGGCGATGAAGTCGCCTGGGGCGTGGGCAAGCGCTTGCAGGGGCGCGTCCTGCTCAAGCAGGTCACTGAGCGTCGCGAAATGACGGGACAGGTCAAAGACACCGTCAGCCCGCAGAACGATGGGTGAAGGCCCGGCCAAGGCGCCGGGAATCCAGGCGCGACCGATCAGGGTCGCGGACGGGCTGTCCAGTGGCAGGGTGTTTTCAGGCGTGAGGTTGATCGACATGGCGCAAGCTTCCTGGTCCATAAAAACTGCACGCTAGGTTGGCCTGTGGATAAACTCCAATGGCAAATTCTCACTTATCGATAACCTGGCGTTATTGCCTTGCAGAGGGAAACCCATGTCGGACCTGTCATTCTCCAACTTCTGCAGTTGGCTCAAATTCAGGCACCTTACGCTTATCGATACCTTGGGGCGCACGCAGAACATGCACCTGGCGGCCCAGCAGATGAATCTCAGCCAACCGGCCCTGAGCAAGATGCTCAAGGAACTCGAAAGCCTGTTCGGCTTTGCGATTTTCGAGCGCTTGCCACGCAGCATGGTGCCCACCGCCCTTGGCGTGCAGGTGGTTCGTTATGCTCAACTCGCACTGAACGACGCCAGAACCTTTGTCGAGCAGATCAACAACCTGAGCGCCGGTGGCCATGGTCATCTCAAGGTGGGCGGTATCTTTGCCGCAACGGCAGTGGTGTTGCCCGAAGCCATTGTGCAGATCAAGGAGCGCTGGCCGTTGCTGGCCATTGAGGTGGTCGAGCAGACCAGCGATCACTTGATGGAGATGCTGGAGGAGCGAACGCTGGATCTGGCCATCGGACGCTTTACCGATCAAGGGCAGCAACAGCGCTACGACTTTCAGGCGCTGGCGCCCGAGCCGTTCAGCATTGTGGTCAACAGCAGACACCCGTTGTGCGATGCCGGTCCCATGACCTTGCAGCAACTGGTGGATTGGCCGTGGATGCTTTATCCCAAGGGCACGCCGATTCGCGGTCGCATGGAAGAGGCGTTCGCCACTGCCGGGGTGCAGGTGCCGCGCAACACCATCGAAACCATCTCCATGCAGACCTTTCTGAAGGTGCTGCAGAGCGGCCCGATGATCGGCATGCTGCCTGATGCCATGGTTGCGCCGCATCTGGAAAGCGGGTTGCTCAAGACCCTTGAAACGCAAATGCACCTGACGCCGCAGTACTACGGCATCCTGACCCGCAAGGGCGATCAATTGACGGGGCCGGCTCTGGAGTTCGCCGGCATTCTGCTGGAAAACGCTCGTCTGGCTCAGGAAAAACAGACCTGAATCCTCTGCCATTCCGATAACCAACTGTTATCGCTTAATCCAAAAATGCCATTGGGACTGAATCGATCCCTGGCATAGATTACCCATCAGCTTCTGCACGTGATCGGGTAATCGCCTTCTCCTCCCGACAACGATCCCTTCAATAAAAACAATCAGGCATGTAAACGTGCCAAGGGTGACTCCCATGCAAACCCACGCTGATAGTCAGAGTGCCAGTGCGCACGTTCATGACTCCGCTTTCGAGGACCGGACCTATCGCAAGGTCATCCTGAGGATTCTGCCGGTCCTGCTGCTGTGTTACATGGCGGCCTATCTGGACCGGGTCAATATCGGCTTTGCCAAGCTGGATATGCTCAACGATCTACAGTTCAGCAACACTGTCTATGCCTTGGGCGCCAGCGTGTTCTTCTGGGGCTATTTCCTTTTTGAAGTCCCCAGCAACCTGTTGCTGCACCGGTTTGGCGCCCGTTTCTGGATTGCCCGGATCATGTTCAGTTGGGCCGTGGTTTCCATTGCCGTTGCCTTTACGGTGCCTTTGGCGCGAGTGTTCAGTATCGAGCCGAGCACCATGTTCTACGTGCTGCGCTTTCTGCTGGGTGTCTGCGAGGCCGGTTTCTTTCCCGGCGTCATCCTGTACCTCAATTACTGGTTCCCGACCCATCGGCAAAGCCGGGTCATGTCGGGGTTTCTGATGGCCTTGCCAGTCAGCCTGACATTGGGTGGCATGTTGTCGGGCTGGTTGATGAGCAGCATGAACGGCGTGCAGGGCATGGCCGGCTGGCAGTGGATGCTGATCATCGAAGGCATTCCCTCGATCGTCATGGCTTGTGTGGTGATTGCCTGTCTGTGCGACAACATCGATTCGGCCAAATGGCTCTCGGCGGCAGAAAAAACCTTGCTCAAGGCCAATCTGCAAAAGGACAGCCATGGCAAGGCCACGCGCATGAGTGAAGTCTTCTTCAACCCGCGAGTGTGGCTGCTGGTGCTGATCTTGCTGACCTTCAATACCGGCTTTTACGGCCTGGCGTTCTGGATGCCTTCGATCATCAAGAGCGCCGGTATCTCCAACACGCTGCATATCGGCTTGCTGACTGCCATTCCCTATGGTGTGGCGACCGTCGCAATGCTGCTCAATGCCCGGCACTCCAATCGCACGGGCGAACGCCGGATGCATGCGGCGATTCCGGCCTTCATTGGGGGTGTTGGCTTGATCCTCAGTGCCTACTTTTCTCAGGACCTGGTGCTTTCCGTGCTGTTTCTCACGGTGGCCGCTTCGGGGATTCTGAGCCTGATGCCGATCTTCTGGACCTTGCCGGGCACACTGCTGTCCGGTGTCGCCGCCGCAGCCGGGATTGGCATGATCAACGCCATCGGCAATCTGTCCGGTTTCACCGGTTCAATGATCACGGCAGTCGCCGAAACACTCACCGGCAACATCAATAACGGGACCTACGTACTGGCGCTCTGCTTGCTGGTCAGTGGCGGGCTGATTCTGGCGATTCCCGGCAGCATGCTTGGCAAGGCGACGGTCGCCAGGTCTGCGCTTCCCAATCATCTGGGCATGGAGAAAGCATGATGAAGAACAAGCGCGTTCTGATTACGGCAGGTGGCCAGGGGATTGGCCTGGCCAGCGCCATGGCTTTTGCCGAGGCAGGAGCTGAAGTGATTGCGACCGATATCGACATTCGCGGGTTGCAGGCGATTGAAGGCCTGCAAGCACTGACACTGGATGTCACTTCGGCCCGGGACATTCTGGCCATCCGCGAACAGGTCGGCCCGGTGGACGTATTGTTCAACTGCGCGGGCTACGTGCATGCGGGCAATATTTTCGAGTGCGATGAGGCCGCCTGGAGCCGCTCCATGGACCTTAATGTCACGGCCATGTACCGCATGATCCGGGCTTTCCTGCCCGGCATGCTTGAGCGCGGAGCAGGCTCGATCATCAACATGGCGTCGGTGGCTTCCAGCGTCAAAGGCGTGCCCAATCGTTTTGCCTACACCGCTAGCAAGGCAGCCGTGGTGGGGCTGACCAAGTCGGTCGCGGCAGACTTCATTGGGCAGGGCATTCGCTGCAATGCCATTTGTCCAGGCACCGTGGACTCGCCTTCGCTACGCGCACGCATTGCTGAACAGGCGTTGCAGCAAGGCCTTTCCGAAGAGCAGGTGTACCGGCAGTTTGTCGAGCGCCAGCCCATGGGGCGGCTCGGCACTGCGCAGGAAATCGCTCGACTGGCTCTTTATCTGGGCTCTGATGCCTCGTCCTACACTACAGGCACTTTGCATGTGATCGATGGCGGCATGAGTATCTGAATCCCGGTTTGTATCTTCGACAGAAACAGGAGAACCCAATGAAATTGCTACGTTACGGCGAAAAAGGTTCGGAAAGACCCGGCCTGCTGGATGCCGACAACCAGATCCGCGATCTTGGCGCTCATGTGGCGGATATTGCCGGTGATGCCTTGAGCCCGGCCGGCCTGGCGGCGTTGGCCGCAATTGATCCCGCCAGCCTGCCATTGGTGCCGGGCAAGCCGCGTATCGGTGCCTGTGTCGGGCGAGTAGGGAAGTTCATCTGCATCGGGCTGAACTACGCCGACCATGCTGCCGAATCCAATATGGAAGTGCCCAAGGAACCCATCATCTTCAACAAGTGGACCAGCGCCATCTGCGGGCCGAACGATGCGGTGGAAATTCCTCGCGGCTCGGTCAAGACCGACTGGGAAGTAGAGCTGGGAGTGGTGATCGGCAAAGGCGGGCGCTACATCGACGAAGCCAACGCCATGGAGCATGTGGCCGGGTACTGCGTGATCAACGATGTGTCCGAGCGTGAATGGCAACTGGAGCGCGGAGGCACCTGGGACAAGGGCAAGGGCTTCGATACCTTTGGCCCTATCGGGCCCTGGCTGGTGACCCGTGACGAAATTGCCGATCCGCATTCACTCGACCTGTGGCTGGAGGTCGATGGGCACCGCTACCAGCAGGGCAATACACGCACGTTGATATTCAATATCCCGCAACTGATTGCCTATCTGAGCCGCTGCATGAGCCTTCAGCCGGGGGATGTCATCTCCACCGGCACGCCGCCGGGTGTCGGCCTGGGCGTCAAGCCCGCGCCGGTCTTCCTGCGTCCGGGTCAGACCATGCGCCTTGGCATTGCGGGGCTTGGAGAACAGCAGCAGGTGACGGTTCAGGCTGATTGATGGCTTCGCGAATGAATTCGCCCCTACATCAACCCAGTAGGAGCGAATTCATTCGCGAACAACGGTATTACAACCCCAATTCCGAAAGCCCCGGATGGTCATCCGGTCTGCGCCCCAGCGGCCAGTGGAACTTGCGCTCCGACTCCTTGATCGGCAGGTCGTTGATGCAGGCAAAACGTCTGGCCATCAGCCCGTTTTCTTCAAACTCCCAGTTTTCGTTGCCATAGGAACGAAACCAATTGCCCGAATCGTCATGCCATTCGTAGGCATAGCGCACGGCGATGCGATTGTCGGTGAAGGCCCACAGTTCCTTGATCAGGCGATAGTCCAGCTCCTTGGCCCATTTGCGGGCAAGGAAATCCCTGGCTTGTTCACGATTGGTGACAAATTCGGCACGGTTCCGCCACTGGGTATCTTCGGTGTAGGCCAGAGAGACTTTTTCCGGGTCCCGACTGTTCCAGCCATCTTCAGCCAGGCGGACCTTTTGAATGGCGGTTTCGCGGTTGAAAGGTGGTAACGGCGGGCGTGGCTGAGCGGTTGTAGGCATGGCGGAACCTCGGGGCGGTGAGTGTCAGGGCGTTGAACGGCTGGCGGCCTTGAGCAGAAGTCGGGCCACCTCGCGGGCATCGTTGGCAGCAGCGTGATCGCCCATCACCAGAGCCTGGGTAATGGCCCCATCGATCAGGATCAGCAGTTGCCTGGCCAGCGCTTCAGGCGCTGACGCGGGAAGTTGTTCACACAGTTCGAGCACGTAATCGAGCAGCTTCTGTTTATGGTCCTTTGCGATCAGGCGCACAGGATCTTCAGGGTCGCCGATTTCGCCTGCGGTATTGATAAAGGCGCAGCCCCGAAAGCCTTCGGACTCGAACCAGCCGGTGAGCACTGTAAACATGCCGAGGATGCGCTCCTCGGGTGTTTCGGCCTTGTCGGCTTCGGTCCTGAACCACTGCATCCAGCGGATATCACGGGCACTCAATGCCTGTGCGGCAATCTCGTCCTTGGTCGCGAAGTAGCGATAGATACTCTTGCGGGCCACGCCTGAGGTCCGCACCAGCAAGTCCATGCCCATGGCGTGAATGCCGACGCGATAGATCAGCGTTTCGGCGGTTTGCAGAATCTTGTCTTGCACGTTGGATGGTGTTTGGGTCGTCATGGGTAAAGGGTAGAACGATCGTTCTCCATCGGTCAAGCACCCGTGCAGGCTGATTTTAAAATGCCATGCATTTGCGGGCATGATCGAACTTGCGAGCCGAACCGGAATCAGTTGCATGGAGTTTTGGCTCTGTCGGTCATTTCAAAGAGGAGAAACTGTCCGGTGTCTCAGTTAAGAACCTTGATCCTGTTGGGGCTCCTGTTTTGTGCAGGCAGTTTTCATGTTCAGGCCGCTGACGTGCCTGCTCTTCCTATGGCGGCAGCGGCTCCGGTCGACGACAAGGCCACTGAGAAAAAGGCAGACAAACCCGACGAGAAAGCTGCCGAAAAGCCCGCCGAAAAAACCGATGAAAAACCAGCAGAGGCCGAACCCGCTGCTGCGGAGATTCTGGTGCAAGGTGGTCTGCTCGGTGCGATCAGCACCAGCATCGATGACATCCAAAGGACACTCAACCTGGACGAAAGCCTGTGGGATGCCTGGCGCTTGCGGGCCGACCGTGCCGCTGACGAGATCGGTGATCTGGTCAATAAACGCACGGCACGCTCTCCGTGGAGCGTAGTGGGCGATTTCCTGATTCTGTCGGTGGTGTGGATCGGTGCGTTTGCGGTGCTGACGACATTGGGGCGTTTTCTGGCAATTCGACTGAATCGACGGTCGTTTCTCCAGGTGCGCGAGCGCAGTCAGGCCCTGCTGAAATATGTGCTGCCTTTTACATTGCCCGCCGTGATCTGCCTGCCGTTGACCCTGTATGTCAGCCATTTCATGCCGACTTCCGTCGGGCGTGCGCTGGCGCTGTGTTTTGCCTACGCGACCAGCAGCGGCATTGTTTCCACGTCGGTGCTGCTATGCGTCATCGTCATGTTCAACTCGGGGCACAAGCGCGCGGCCGTGCGCATGATTCGTCGCTACAGCCCGAGGCCGTTGTTCATCATCGGCTTCCTGGCGGCGCTGAGCGATGCGCTGACCAGCCCACAGATTGCCCGGCAACTGGGCAGCAACTTCACTACCAGCGTGTCGGTGTTCACCGGGCTTTTCGCTTCGGTCGTGTTCTGCATGCTGGTGATCAAGGTGCGTCGCCCGATCGCCCACCTGATCCGTAACCGCTCGCTGAACAGCCGCCTGCAGAGGCCCGCATTGCAGCGCTCCCTGAAAATCTTCTCCAACCTGTGGCACTTGCCTATTCTGCTGATGATCCTGGTTTCAGCCATCAACCTGATCGGGGCCGGCGAGGACAGTCAGGAAGCATTGCGGTGTGCGCTGTTCACCACCTTGTTGCTGATTAGCACGGTATTCCTGAGCACGGTATTCGAGCATCTGTTCAAGCCCGCTGAAGAAGTCGGACGTGGTGGGCATGTGTACAAGGCGCGCCTGCTCCGTCTGGTATATGCGCTGTTGCGGATTCTGCTGGCGGTAGCGTTCATCGAAATCCTGGGGCGGATCTGGGGGTTCTCGATGTTCGAGTTCGCCCAGCGCAATACACTCGGACGAGTCATCAGCGACTCGCTGAGCAGCATCGGCCTGATCTTTCTGGTCACCTGGCTGTTGTGGGTGGTGCTCGACACGGCCATTCAGGAAGCCCTCAAGCCTCCCGTCAACCATCGCAATGCACGTCAGCCCAGCACGCGGATCAAGACCATCCTGCCGTTGCTGCGTAATGCGGTGAAAATCATTCTGGTGGTGATTTGTGCAATCACCACCATGGCCAATCTGGGGATCAATGTTGCTCCATTGCTGGCTGGTGCCGGGGTCGTTGGTCTGGCCATTGGTTTCGGTTCGCAACAACTGGTACAGGATGTGATCACCGGCCTGTTCATCATCATCGAAGACACCTTTTCCGTCGGCGATTGGGTGGTGCTCAGTACCGGCCATTCCGGCTCGGTCGAAAGCCTGACGATTCGTACCGTGCGCCTGCGTGACGGCAAGGGGTTCGTTCATTCGGTGCCGTTCGGGCAGATCAAGGCGGTGACCAACCAGTCCCGGCAATTTGCCTATGCATTCTTCTCGGTGCAGTTCACCTATGACTCCGATATCGACGAAGCCATGGCGCTGATCCGCGAAACAGGGCAATCGATCACCGAAGACATTCTGCTCAAGAACAATCTGCAAGGGCCGCTGGAAGTTTTCGGTGTGGACCGCATGGATCTCAATGGCGTGGTCCTGACCGCACAGTTCCGTACCTCGTCGGGTGGGCAATACAGTGTGGGCCGGGCTTTCAACGAGCGTCTTAAACGGCTTGTGGATAAGCATCCGGACGTTCGTTTTGCCCAGACTTATCCACAGGTGGTGATGAATCCCGCTCCGGCACCTGCCGCTGAGTAAGCCGTACAAGCGAATTCATTCACGAATGAATTCGCTCCTTGGCTGCAACTGTTGGGGGTTAGCGGCCAACGTGATATGTTTGCAGGCGTTTTTCACCTGATTATTTGATGATTCTGATACCGAGCCTGCTGACTCTATGCGAATGCGCCTTATGCTATTGGGCGGCGGGAATGCCCTCGGGCAGGCGCTGATTCGTCTGGGTGCCGAGGAAGACATTGGTTTCCTCGCGCCGCGTCCACCGCAAGACGGTTGGGATGCGGCGAGCCTGACGCAACTGCTCGATGACACCCGTCCCGATGCCTTGATCAACCTTGCTTACTACTTCGACTGGTTTCAGGCGGAGACAGTGAGCGAAGCGCGTCTGACCCACCAGGAGCGCTCTGTCGAGCGCCTGTCCGAACTGTGTCAGCACCACAACATTGTGCTTCTTCAGCCGTCCAGCTATCGAGTGTTCGATGGCTCGCGTGCAACTGCCTATAGCGAAAAAGACGATCCCGTGCCTCTGGGGCTGCGGGGTCAGGCTTTGTGGCGTATCGAGCAGAGCGTGCGTGCGGCTTGCCCGCAACATGTGCTCTTGCGCTTTGGCTGGTTGCTGGATGACAGCGCCGATGGTGTGCTGGGCCGTTTCCTGACTCGGGCCGAGCAGCCGGAAGAATTGCTGCTGGCCGATGATCGCCGTGGAAATCCGACCCCTATCGACGATGCTGCCCGCGTGATCATCTCGGTACTCAAGCAACTCGATTGCGCAGCACCGCTGTGGGGGACTTACCACTACGCCGGTCATGAGGCCACGACGCCTCTGGCGCTGGGGCAGGCGGTTCTCAATGAGGCGCGCCTGCTGCATCCCCTGGCAATCGAGTCGCCTACTGCGCAGGCCCACGCCGCACGGCCCGATGCAGCACAAGAGCCGCAACATGGCGTGCTGGCCTGCAAGAAAATTCTCCATACTTTCGGCATCAAGCCGCGCGCCTGGCGTGCTGGCTTGCCAAGCCTGCTGGATCGGTACTATCGACATGTCTGACGCTCCAGTTCTGATCACCGGCGGTGCTGGCTTCATTGGCTCACATCTGGCTGATGCCCTGTTGGCTCAAGGGTACGCGGTGCGCATCCTCGATGACCTTTCAACCGGCAAGCGCAGCAACCTGCCGCTGGATAACCCTCGTATCGAGCTGATCGAAGGCGATGTCGCCGACAGTGCTCTGGTGACCCGCGCAGCCCGGGGATGTCAGGCAGTGGTGCATCTGGCGGCGGTTGCTTCGGTGCAGGCATCGGTAGAAGACCCGGTCAAAACCCATCAAAGCAACTTCATCGGCACGTTGAACGTCTGTGAAGCCATGCGCGAAGCGGGTATCAAGCGCGTCCTGTTCGCGTCCAGTGCTGCGGTGTACGGCAACAATGGTGAAGGTGAGTCGATCACCGAAGACACGACCAAAGCGCCGTTGACGCCTTATGCCTCGGACAAGCTGGCCAGCGAGCAGTATCTGGACTTCTATCGTCGTCAACACGGGCTGGAGCCGGTGGTGTTCCGCTTTTTCAACATCTTCGGGCCTCGCCAGGACCCGTCATCGCCTTATTCCGGTGTGATCAGTATTTTTGCCGAGCGTGTCGAGAAAGGGCTGCCGATCACGGTGTTTGGTGATGGCGAACAGACGCGGGACTTCTTCTACATCGGCGATCTGGCCAGGCTGCTGATCCAGGCTCTTGAGCAAAAGAACCCGGCCGAAGGCGCGATCAATGTCGGATTGAACAAGGCCACTTCGCTTAATCAGCTGTTGGCAGCGTTATCGGACGTCGTCGGGAGCTTGCCGCCAGTCAGCTATCAGGCGCCACGTTCTGGCGACATTCGCCACTCAAGGGCGGACAACCAGCGTCTGCTGGAGCGTTTCACGCTCGAAGAAACGACACCGCTGAGTGTAGGACTGGCACGTTTGCTTGAGCGTTGAATACCCGGGTTGCCCTGTTTGCAGGTGAGTTGTAAGTCTTGTGAACAGGGTATTCGGGTAGTAACTATTGCTGGTTGTTACTTATAAATGTGGCCGTTTTCCTAGATGGCTGTAGGGCATTTCTGTATCGTTTGTAGTTTGCCTTTTTGAAATTTTAAAACGTTTAAATAGCCTTTAGCATCCAACGCCCTTTTACACGGAGCGTATGGAATGAAGAGCGAAAACGAAGTCAGCCCCATTAAAAAAGTTGTAGTGGACACGTTGCCGTGTGAGCTGGTCGTGGCCGGTTTTGCCGAGGAATATGCACAGTATCTGGAGCACTATAAAAATACTGGGCAAAACCCGCTCTCCCTGCCTTTTCTGTTACTTGGCATCTCTGCCTGGCTGATGATTCTGGTTGGTTTCTTCACGATTGTGTTTGGTCCCGAAGTCATCAGTTATGACAGTCAGACCGGGCCGACCTTTGGGCAGATCATTCAGATCTATCCCGGCCCTATCGTTTCTGTCGGGGTTCTTCTACTCACCATCGGCAAGTTTTTTGACAGCGACAGCAGCGGTGCCCTATTAACGCCAGAGCTGTTTCTGCTGGCTTTCTATGAGTTGCAACTACCTGAAGGGCCGGAAAATCTGGCAGAGGTTTCTATCGCGCATGTCGACGGTGCCTTGTTTCAGATAAACCGTGCTTAGCCCAAAACGACAAAAGCACCCATCAGGGTGCCTTTGTGCGTTTATCGGGGTGTGTCATGGATATCAGAACTTGTAACCCACGCCCACCATGTAGACCCATGGGTCGATGTCTACATTGACTTTGGTCTTGCCGACGCTCAGGGCTGATGGGCCATCCACGGTGGCTTCGGTGTCGATATCGACATACCAGACCGAGGCGTTGAGCAGGACGTTGTCGGTGATCAGGTAATCAACGCCCAACTGGCCAGCCAGGCCAACCGAATCCTTGAGCTTGAGGTTGCTGAAGCCCTGATCCTTGCGGTTGCCGGTCAGGTCGGTGTCAAAGAAAGTGGTGTAGTTGATACCGATGCCTGCATAAGGCTGGAACTTCGACGAAGGTTCCATCGGGTAGTACTGCAGGGACAGGGTCGGTGGCAGGTGTTTGACATCGGCCAGTTTGCCGTCAAGCCCAGGGCCAAGGCCGCTGACTGAAACCGTGTGGCTGAAAGGGGTTGCTGCCAGCAGTTCGATACCGACATGAGAAGTCAGCATGTAGGCGAAGGTCAGGCCGAGTTGCGTATTGCCATCAAGGCTTGCCTTGGTGCCAGAGACTCTGGAGCCGTCGAGCTTCACCTCGCCGCTGTCTTCGTTAGGTTGGACATGCGCGGCGCCGGCACGGACGATGAAATCACCCGCCTCATAGGCCTGTGCGGCAGTAGGGGCGGCGATGGCGAGCGCTATGAGTGAAGCGCGAAGCAAGGACTTTTTCATGAGTGGCTCCAAGGGGTCAGTAAGTTTTATGGGCTAATGTTAAAGCGCTGTTTTTAGGCGACTTTGATACAGCTCAATGAAACTGTTGAGAGCCCCGGAAACTTCACGAATCCGGCAATTCGTAGACAAATATCTTGTCTGCCTGCATTTGATAACCCGCCTCGGCCAACTCGCTGGTCGATGATTTTGCCTGCATCGGTCCTTCAATCCAGTACGGTTGATACAGTTCATCGACCTTCACGCCCAGCTCACTGGTGACGTGCACGATCTGGTTGGCGGGCGGGGGCGGAACATGAATGCAGGCACCGAAATACGGCACCAGCAAAAACTCCGTCACCCGACCTTCCTCGCTGACCTCAAGTGGCACGATGTACCCCGGCAGACGTACCAGCTTGCCATCCAGTGCCTTGACGACAGGTGCATGGGGCGCCAGTTGTCTTGCTGCCGGTGCCGACTCCATGGCCAGTGCATCGGACAGCTTCGACATGTCATGCAGTGGCGCTGTAATCGGCGCCACGACAGGTGCATCGGGTGGAATCATGTCATTCCAGGTCAGCTCGCGCGGCTCGACGGCCCACACCGAAGTGCTGGCCGAGAGCAGCAGGGTTATCAGCAAGCGCCGCATTGTTGAGTTCCTCATAAGCGAATCGATAGCCCATCGGCCAGCGATTGCCTGTAGGCTCGCCATGCTGGCACGGTACCCATCAACAGCGCAGCAGCAAGGATGCCACCGAGCAATTTCCATTCATATTGGCCAGGTGGCATAGAGGACAGGTACAAACCGTAAGTGTCCTGCACGTAATCCTGCGCCAGAAAAATCCCGAGATAGAGCAGTACAAGGCCACTGACGACGCCCGCCAACGCCAGTGCGAAGGCTTCAAGAATCAGCAGGCTTGCGATGTGCCAGGGACGTGCGCCGACCGATCTGAGGATCGCCATTTCACGACGACGCTCGTTCAGGCTGGTCAAGATAGCCGTCAGCATACCAATAAGCCCCGTGAGCACCACGAACAATGAAATCACGAACAGGGCTTTTTCGGCGGTCCCCATCAGGCTCCACAACTCTTGCAAGGCCACACCGGGCAGAATCGCCAGCAGCGGTTCGCCGCGGAACTCATTGATCTCGCGTTGCAGGCTGAACGTCGCAATCTTGCTGTTCAGGCCCAGCATGACCGCAGTGATTGCCGTGGGCGTCAGGTCCATGTTGCGTGCCTGATCGGCAGAGATACGCTCATTGCCCCGTGCAGGCGCGCCGTTGTGCCAGTCAATGTGAATGGCCTCCATACCGCCCAGGCTGATATGCAGCGTGCGGTCGACCGGTGTGCCAGTCGGTTTCAGTATTCCCACCACCGTGAACGGCTTGTCGTCATGCTTGACCAGGCTGATTGCGGCCACGCCATGAGCCAGGACCAGCTTGTCGCCCAGCTTGTAGTGCAGGGCCCTGGCGACCTCCGAACCCAGGACCACTTCAAACGGATCGGTCTGGAAGGCACGACCATCAGCCAGTGTCAGATGTTGCTGGCGGCCGTACTGGTAGTTCTCGAAATAGGATTCGTTGGTGCCCATCACCCGATAGCCGCGATGGGAGTCGCCTAGGGAAATCGGGATCGCCCATTTCACCTGTTTGTGATTGGCCAGGTGCTCGAAACTGTCCCAGCGAATGTTGTTGGTGGCATTACCGATGCGAAAGACCGAGTAGAGCAGCAGGTTGATCGAGCCGGAACGTGCGCCGACGATCAGGTCCGTACCGCTGATGGTGCTGGCGAAGCTGGCGCGAGCCTCGGTACGTACTCGCTCGACGGCCAGTAACAGGCAGACCGACAGGGCAATGGCGAAAACGGTAAGGAATGCGGTGAAGCGGCGGTTGGCCAGACTGGCCATTGCCAGACGAAACAGATACATCTCAAATCTCCACGTCGACGGCAGCGCGATTGAGTTCGGACAACGAGAGGTTGCGGTCGAACAGGGGCGCCAGGCTCTGGTCATGGCTGACAAACAACAGGCTGGAACCGGCTTCACGGCATTCTGCAAACAACAGGCGAATGAAGGACTCCCGGGTATCGGCATCCAGTGCCGAGGTGGGTTCGTCGGCGATCACCAGCTCTGGCTGGCCGATCAAGGCACGAGCCGCCGCAACCCGTTGTTGCTGGCCGATGGACAGGGAACCGGCGCGTCGGGTCAGCAATGCCGGGTCTTTCAAGCCCAGGTGTGCGAGCAGGGTGCTGGTGGCTTGCTCGACACTGCCATGACGCTGTTTTGCCCGTTCGGCCCGGACTTTGGAGAAGTGGCAGGGCAGTTCGACGTTCTCCCGTACCGAGAGAAACGGCAGCAGGTTGAACTGCTGGAAGATGTAACCTGTGTGGTCAACCCGAAAGCGATCCCGCGCACCTGCCGACAATTGCGACAAGTCCTGGCCCAGCAGACGAATGCTGCCGCTCCCCGGTTTCTGTACGCCACCCAGCAGGCCCAGCAAGGTGGTCTTGCCACTGCCGCTCGGGCCTTTGAGGAACAGTGTTTCTCCCGGCTCCAGGCGAAAGGCCGGGATGTCCAGCAATTGCGGATGCCCGGGCCAGTTGAAGCTCAGGTCCGACAGCTCGATAAGTGCTTGGGTCATAGCCTGACTCGCGGTGTGTTGAGGTGTACATGAAAAGTAAAAGACCGGGCCAGGCCCGGTCGTTCTACAGCACGCGGTAATCAGAACTTGATCGACGGGTTCGCCGCAATCACTTCTGCGCCGGACTGGCCGCTTGGCGAGATCAACTGTACCTGGAGCTTCTTGGTATCGGGGAAGGTCAGGAAAATCTGGGTCAGATCCAGCTTTTTCAGAATGGCCGGAGCGTCGCAGACGAACTTGTAATGGCCTTTGATCTCACTGTGTTCGTGATGTTCGTCGCCGTCTTTGGCATGGTCATCATGATCGTCATCCTTGTCGCCGAACAGTGGGCTTTCAAGCTTCACCGAGGTAGCCGAACAGTTGGCGGCATCCGAGATGCTGAACAGGGCATTGGGCTTGAGCAGTTGCTCGCGAGCCTTGGCCAGTTTTGCCTTGTCCTCGGCAGACGTCGCTGCATGCTCGAAGCCCACAATGTTCATGGCCGGGCTCTCGAATTCCAGCTCCAGAGTCTTGCCCGACAGCACCACATCCAGACGACCCACGCCATGTTCATGCGCGCCCAGGCTGCCATGCTCGTGTTCGTGATCGTGTGGTTCGGCAGCATTGGCAACGGCCAGTGGCAGCAAGGCGAAGGGTAGAGCAAGAAGCAGACGACGCATGACGGACTCCGGACATGATTTGAAAAAATCTGTTATGTGATCTTATAACAATTGGCGGCGCGGGTGACCTGTTTTTTATGTGCGCCTTCGATTTGGCATACAACGCACTCAAGTTATGACGAAGCAATCTCATAGCGCCTGAAATTCCTCCTACCGTCAAATGAAGAAGGCATTCGATCGGTTCAGGACCGAGTCTCAGGGAGAGAGAAACATGCCAACGCTTTGTTGCCCGGCCGTTGCCGTGCCGGAGTTCACGATCAGTCTTGAGGAAACGCTGGCGCTCGTTTCCAGCCTGTATCCGCATCATCCTCAGTTGCCGCTTGTGCGGCGTCTGATCCGCAATACCAAGGTAAGCAAACGCCATTTGGTGCAATCGATAGAGCAGACTCTGGAACATCCGGGCTTCGAGATGCGTAACCGGACCTATGAGCGTGAAGCCAAGGCCCGCATTCCCGATGTCGTGAGCCGGGCGTTGAGTAATGCCCAACTGCTTCCCCGGCAGATTGACGCAATCATCTATGTGTCCTGCACCGGTTTCATGATGCCTTCGCTGACGGCCTGGATGATCAATGAGCTGGAGTTTCGCAGCGATACACGACAGATACCCATTGCCCAACTGGGGTGTGCGGCTGGCGGCTCGGCCATCAATCGCGCCCACGATTTCTGCCTGGCCTATCAGGAGGCCAACGTGCTGATTGTGGCCTGCGAGTTCTGTTCGCTGTGTTACCAGCCAACGGACATGACGGTCGGCAATCTGCTGTCCAATGGCCTGTTCGGCGATGCGCTGGCTGCTGCGGTGGTGCGAGGTCAGGGCGGTGAGGGCATCCAACTGGTGGGCAATGGCTCGCGTCTGGTGCTGGGCACCGAAGACTGGATCAGCTATGCCGTCAAAGCCACCGGTTTTCACTTCTGTCTTGACCGACGGGTACCGGGAACCATGGCGCAACTGGCGCCTGAGCTGCGCTCGGTGGCTGCGGATCATGGCTGGCAGGCCGACGATCTGGATTTCTACATCATCCACGCCGGTGGTCCGCGGATTCTCGATGACCTGTCGCATTACCTGGGCGTGGATTGCGCTCTGTTTGTCCACAGCCGTGCCACTTTGACCGAGTACGGCAACATCGCATCGGCGGTTGTGCTGGATGCATTGCGTCGGTTTTTCGAGACTGGCGGCGCTCATCGGGGGGCGCGGGGAATCATTGCCGGGTTCGGTCCCGGCATCACCGCTGAAATAACCTTGGGTACATGGAACAACAGGGAGGTTTCACCATGACTGTCACAGCATCTTCAGCGCCCGATACTTTTTTGCTGGGAGGTGACATGCCCGTCAAGCGCATGGGCTATGGCGCCATGCACCTGACCGGATATGGCATGTGGGGGCCTGCGGAAAATCCTGAGCAGGCCAAGGCCGTGCTGCGTCATGCCGTTCATGAGTTGGGCGTCACGTTCATCGACACGGCAGACTCTTACGGGCCGGGTGATAACGAAGCCATCATTCGCAGTGCGCTTCATCCATACCCTGAGGATCTGGTCATTTCCACCAAGGGCGGAATGCTGCGGTCTGGCCCCAATGACTGGATACATGGCGCGCCGGGTGCTCCGTATATCGAGCCCTTGGGGCGGCCCGAGTATTTGCGTCAGCAGGTGGAAATCAGCTTGCGTCGCCTTCAGGTCGAGCGCATCGACTTGTATCAATTGCACAGCATCGATCCTCAAGTACCGCTGGCTGATTCCCTGGGCGAGCTTGTCCGTTTGCGCGAGCAGGGCAAGATCCGCCATATCGGATTATCCAACCAGCCTGGCGTGACGCTTGAGCAGTTGGAGCAGGCCCATCGTGTGGCGAACATTGCTGCCGTCGAGAACCTTTACAACATTGCCGACCGCACTGATGAGCCCGTATTGCAGCGGGCGCAGGCACTGAATATCGCGTTCATTCCATGGTTCCCGCTCGGCCATGGCGCGCTTGTCGGGTCTGACAGTGCGTTGCAGCCGCTTGCCAGCCAATATGGCCTGACACCTTCGCAACTGGCTCTGGCGTGGTTGTTCAATCATGCCCCTGGCACAGTGCTGATTCCCGGAACCACGTCCATCGCCCATCTGGAGGAAAACGCCAAGGCCGTGAGCGTGCAACTGGATGAGGATCAACTGTCAGCCATTGCTCGGGAAGTCGATGGTCTTTCGCTGCCGACCTGGCGTCCCGAGCGCTGAGGAGGAAATGCCATGAGCACCTGCCAGCGGAATATCGTGACCCTGCGGGATATCTATGAGGATCTGACCCGTATTGCCGAGTTCGCGGACGATGACATCGTGTTGCACAAGGCCGATCAGAATGCCTGCCCGCCCACCGCCATTGGCAAGGAGGCGGTGCGCTGTCATGAAGTCGATCTCATCGCTCTGACGCACTATTCGCTGTACATGGATGTGCAGGAAATCATCGCCAATGAGTATTTCGGTACGGTTCTCGGAAACCTGCGGGCAACGTCCGCCGACAAGAGCATTTGCATGCCGTTCTGCGGGCTGTGGCGCTTTCGTGAAGGAAAGGTCATCGAGCACTGGGAAAACGCCTACGACGCAGGAGCCTTTGGCGGCTTTCTGATGGGGGATGATGCGCGGGCGGCTCGCTGGCTCTGTTTCTGAAGCTGTGGGAGCATGGGGCCTGCCAAGCGAGGAGACAGAGCATGTTGCGTATTCGTGGAACCATCGGCCAGTGGCCTGTGGATTTGACGTTGGAACTGGACGACGGTGACTGGGCGCAACTGGGTGCCCAGCTCAAGGCTGCCGCCCCCGAGGCGAGCAGTGTTGTGGAAAGCCGGCCTGTCAATCAGGACGACAGGATCTGGCAGACCGCCAAGGACCTGCTGCAAGAGGCCGGGCAACTCAGCGGGCCGGATCTGCTGGGGAAACTGGAAGGGCTGACCGGCAGCACCGCCGCAGGCAAGCGCCTGCTGGTGCGTCTGCGCCATAGCGCCAATGTGAAAGTCGAAAGCGGCGCTGATGCACCGCTGTATAGCTGGGTCGAAATCAGCTCACCGTAGGAGCGAATTCATTCGCGAAGAGCCCAGGTAAATCGCCAGGAAGGGCCGCTCAATACAACGCTGCAAACAACTTGCGACGGTAGGTGGTCACCAGCGGATGGTCATTGCCCAGCAGATCGAACACTTGCAGCAGGGTCTTGTGCGGCAGACCCTCGGCGTAATTGCGGTTGCGGATGAACAGCTTGAGCAGGCCTTCCAGCGCTGCTTCGTATTGCTGGCGGGACAATTGCTGGACGGCCAGTTGATGTGAAGCTTCGTCGTCCTGCGGATTTTGCGCCAGACGTGTTTTCAGCTCTGCGGTATCCGGCAGTGTGGCCGCCTCGGCCAGGAAGGTCAGTTGCGCCCTGGCACCTGCCAGCTCTGCCTTGTGGGCGTCGCTCTTGACCGCATCCAGCACGGTGCGGGCTTCGCCCAACTCGCCGCGCTCAGCCAGGCAGCGTGCATACAGGATCAGCGCCGCTGCATTGGTATTGTCTTCGCCCAGCAGAACCTTGAGCACCGCCTCGGCATCGGAGAAACGGCTTTCGGCAAACAGCGCTTGGGCCTGTTGCAGTGGATCAGCTGCTGGAGGAGGCGGCATGACCACATGCTGTTCGAGAATCTTGCGGATTTCCGACTCGGGCTGCGCCCCGGCAAAACCATCCACCGGCTGGCCGTCCTTGAACAGCACCACCGTCGGCAGGCTGCGGATGCCAAAGCGGGCGACGATTTCCTGTTCGATATCGCAATTGACCTTGGCCAGCAGCAATTCACCCTGATAGCTCGCGGTGATCTGCTCCAGCAACGGCATCAGCACTTTGCAAGGCGCACACCACTCGGCCCAGAAATCCACCAGCACGGGCTGATCGAATGACTTTTCGATCACCAACTGGTCGAAATTCGCTGCGGTTGTCTCGAAGATGTAAGAAGTGTCCTGGCTCATTGCGTGTCTCGCAAAATCTGAATGCCGCCAACTATAAAGGCCCCAAGGCATTGCTGAAAGCGGCGAGTATCAGGGCAAGACCTGCGGTGCGGCTTCAGCGTTGGGCGTGATACAGGCTGACGTCGCGAAACTCATGGGGCTCTGCCAGATCGGGAAGGGTGTGAGCATGCAACATCGCCAGGCGTTGATAGGCTGCATGTTTGAAGTCGCGGACCCGTGAATCTGCAACCAGTGCCTGGCGGCCCCGGCTGAGGAACTGATCCAGCAAAGGCAGGTTGGCACGGTCATACAAAACATCTGCGACCAGGATCAGGTCGAAACGATCGGCCTCGGCAAAGAAATCTGCCGAGTAATTCAGTTGCACGTCATTGAGTTCAGCATTGGCCTGACAGGCCGCCAGCGCCAGCGGGTCCAGGTCGCACGCGACCACTTCGGCGGCACCGGCCCTGACAGCGGCAATGCCTGCAACACCGGAGCCTGCCCCGAAATCCAGTACACGCTTGCCTGCGACCCAGTGCGGGTGCTCGGCCAGAAAGCGTGCCAACGCCAGGCCGCTGGCCCAGCAGAAACTCCAGTAAGGCGGCTCTTCCAGAATGCGGCGTGTCTCGTCAGGGCTGAAGGCACGATCCATGTTGTCGGCGTCGATCAGCCACAGTTTCAGCTCAGTGCCCGGTAGCGCAGTGGCGACCAGGCGGGCGTCGCCAAGCAACTGGCTCAGCGACTGCTGAAGTGCTGGCGGCGCAGTCATGGCGCGCTGACGAACTGCAACTGTCCCAATGCTTGAGTGGTGGGTTGCTCGATACGCAACGACGGCAGATGCAGGATCAGTTGCCCTGATTTACTGGCGCGCCCGCGCAACTCGACCCGCTGGCCAACCGGGAAGGCTTCCGGGTTAAAGCGCAACTGGAAGGGCAGCGACTGGCCGTTGCCTTGCAGCTTGGTGCTGGTCAGCAGTTTCTGCGGGCGGCCACGCTCGTCGATCACCAGCACTGCCAGTTCGACTTCTGCATTGGCAGGTACACCCAAGAGTTGCCCGCTCAGTTCCCGTTGATGAGGCAACAACGGGCCTGGGCCTGCTGGAACCTTGGGCGCTGTCACTGCGGGTTTGGCGGGAGCCGGTTGTGGGGCTTCAGTGCTGCTGCAAGCGCTCAGCAGGCCGATGAGCCCGAGCAAGGCAATGGGGCGTAACGTCATGAACGGCTCCAACAAAAACAAAATACAGAGGGCTGATAAAAAGGCCGTGATGCAGTATTACCGAATGCAGGCAGTTTCACATCGCCTTGATGCACTTTTATAAAGCATTAACGATGTGCAGCCCGTGTTCGTATGCTGCCGAAGTCTTGTCTTGCCAGCGAGATGCGCTACCATGGCGCTCCCCATTTTTTGTTGCCTGCCACCATGCACTGTCCCTTCTGCGGTGCCAATGACACCAAAGTCATCGACTCACGCCTTGTTGCCGAAGGCGAACAGGTTCGTCGCCGTCGCGAGTGCCTCGCTTGCGGTGAGCGTTTCACTACCTTTGAAACGGCCGAACTGGTCCTGCCTCGCCTGATCAAGCAGGACGGCAGTCGACAGCCTTTCGACGAAGAAAAACTGCGTGCCGGCATGCAGCGGGCTCTTGAAAAGCGGCCCGTGAGCGTCGAGCGCCTTGAGGCGGCCCTTGTGCATATCAAGCACAAGCTGCGCGCAACGGGTGAGCGGGAAGTCAAATCTCTGGTGGTGGGCGAACTGGTCATGACCGAGCTGCAAAAGCTCGATGAAGTGGCTTATATCCGTTTTGCTTCGGTCTACCGACGTTTTCAGGATCTCAACGAGTTTCGCGAGGAAATCGATCGTCTCGCTCGTGAGCCGGGTAAAGAATGAGTACAGCGTTGGTTGAGCAGGACGCTCTGGACGTCCATTACATGGCCCGCGCACTGGAACTGGCGCGCAAGGGCATCTATTCCGCACACCCCAACCCCCGCGTTGGCTGCGTGATCGTGCGCGACGGCAAGATTGTGGGCGAGGGCTGGCATGCGCGGGCAGGTGAGCCCCATGCCGAAGTGCACGCCTTGCGTCAGGCGGGCGACAAGGCCCGTGGCGCAACGGCCTATGTCACGTTGGAACCGTGCAGCCACCATGGCCGCACGCCGCCTTGTGCCGATGCGCTGATCAATATAGGTGTCGCCCGTGTCGTCGCAGCCATGCAGGACCCCAATCCTGAAGTTGCCGGGCGCGGGTTGTTGCGTTTGATGAACGCGGGCATCGCGGTCCAGTGCGGCGTACTTGAGCCTGAGGCCCGTGCGCTGAACAAGGGTTTCCTCAAGCGAATGGAAAAAGGCCTGCCCTATGTGCGGGTCAAACTGGCCATGAGTCTGGATGGCCGCACGGCCATGGCCAGCGGTGAAAGCCAGTGGATCACCGGCCCCGAGGCACGTTCTGCGGTACAGCGGCTGCGAGCGCAGTCGAGTGTTGTCCTGACCGGTGCCGATACGGTGCTGGCCGACAAGGCTCGCCTGACCGTGCGCCCCGATGAACTCGGCCTGAATGCGGAGCTGAGCGCCCTGGCCGCCACGCGCCCGCCCTTGCGGGTATTGATCGACAGCCGTTTGCGAGTGCCGCTGGATGCACCGTTCTTCAAGGCGGGCAGCGCGCTTGTCGCGACCCGTGCAGCGGCGTCGGCTCGTAGTCGTTATCACGATGAAGGCCACGAAATGCTGGCCTTGGCCAACAACGATGGTCATGTGGACTTGCGCAAGTTGCTGGTCGAACTGGCGGCGCGTGGCGTCAATGACGTGCTGGTCGAGGCGGGGCCACGTCTGGCCGGCGCTTTCACCCGCCTCGGGCTGGTTGACGAATATCAGATTTTCATCGCTGGCAAGTTCCTGGGCTCCACGGCCCGGCCGCTGCTTGACCTGCCTCTGGCACAAATGAGCGAAGCCCTGGAACTGAACATCGTAGAAATGCGCGCAGTCGGTAATGACTGGCGAGTCATTGCTCTCCCTGTTCCGGCTCACGGCGTATAATTCCCGGCTTTCGCTTAGCGCGCAGCCCTTGTTCTCCCGGAGGACCCATGTTTACCGGCATTATCGAATCCATCGGCAGCATCCGCGCCCTGACTCCAAAAGGCGGCGATGTCCGCGTTTACGTGGAAACCGGCAAGCTTGATCTGACTGACGTCAAACTGGGCGACAGCATCGCGGTCAATGGCGTCTGCCTGACTGCCGTCGAATTGCCCGGCGACGGTTTCTGGGCCGATGTCAGTCGTGAAACCCTGACCGTGACCGCTTTTGTCGACCTCAAGGTTGGCAGCCGGGTCAACCTGGAAAAGGCACTGACGCCGACCTCGCGTCTGGGCGGCCATCTGGTCAGCGGCCATGTCGATGGTGTGGGTGAAATTGTTTCCCGTGAAGATAACGCCCGTGCGATCCAGTTTCGCGTGCGCGCTCCCCGCGAACTGGCCAAGTACATCGCGCACAAAGGCTCGATCACAGTCGATGGCACCAGCCTGACCGTCAACTCGGTCAATGGCGCCGAGCTCGAGCTGACCATCGTGCCGCACACCCTGTCCGAAACCATCATGGCCGACTACCGTCCGGGCCGTAAGGTCAATCTGGAAGTGGATCTGCTGGCGCGCTACCTGGAGCGCCTGCTGCTGGGTGACAAGGCTGCCGAGCCAGGCCAGGGCGGGATCACCGAAAGCTTTCTGGCCGAGAACGGCTACCTCAAATCCTGAATTGAAGGGGGTGCCGAGTGGCGCTCAACACGATCGAAGAACTGGTTGAAGACATCCGCCAGGGCAAGATGGTCATCCTGATGGATGATGAAGACCGCGAGAACGAAGGCGACCTGATCATGGCCGCCGAATGCGTCAAAGCCGAACACATCAACTTCATGGCCAAGTACGCCCGTGGCCTGATCTGCATGCCCATGACCCGCGAGCGTTGCGAAACCCTCAAGCTGCCGCTGATGGCGCCACGCAACGGTTCCGGTTTCGGCACCAAGTTCACAGTCTCCATCGAAGCTGCCGAAGGCGTGACCACCGGTATTTCTGCCGCTGACCGTGCGCGCACCGTGCAGGCCGCTGCTGCAAAAGATGCAAAGGCTGAAGATATCGTCAGCCCCGGCCATATTTTCCCGTTGATGGCCCAGGCGGGCGGAACCCTGTCCCGCGCCGGTCATACCGAAGCGGCATGCGACCTGGCGCGCATGGCTGGTTTCGAGCCGAGCGGCGTGATCTGCGAAGTGATGAACGACGATGGCACCATGTCCCGTCGTGCCGAACTCGAAGCCTTTGCCCTCGAACACGACATCAAGATCGGCACCATTGCCGACCTGATTCACTATCGGATGATCCACGAACGTACCGTTCAGCGGATTGCCGAGCAGCCAATGGACAGCGAACTGGGTCATTTCAACCTGGTGACCTATCGCGATTCCGTCGAAGGTGATGTCCACCTGGCGCTGACCCTGGGCAATATCTGTGCAGAAGAACCTACCCTGGTTCGTGTGCATAACATGGACCCGCTGCGCGATCTATTGATGGTCAGGCAACCGGGTCGCTGGAGCCTGCGTGCCGCAATGTCCGCGGTTTCCGAGGCTGGCAGCGGTGTGGTTCTGTTGCTCGGTCACCCGCTGGATGGCGATGTTCTGCTGGCCCATATCCGGGAAACCGCCGGGCAGCAGGTCATCAAGACGCCGACGACTTACAGCACTGTAGGTGCCGGTTCGCAGATCCTGCGTGACCTTGGTGTGCGCAAGATGCGCCTGATGAGTTCACCAATGAAGTTCAATGCGATATCCGGTTTCGATCTGGAAGTTGTAGAATACGTGCCCTCCGAATAAATACCGGCAGGTCGGTCCGTGCTGACGCTCGCGTTTTGCATGTTCCGGCCTGGCAGTCCCGATTCGTGGCCTACAATCCCTGACAGTCCGCCCCAGGCGGGCTTGCTCTTTAATACGAGACTCACCCGAATGACCTTGAAGACCATCGAAGGTACCTTCATCGCCCCACAAGGCCGCTACGCCTTGGTGGTTGGCCGTTTCAACAGCTTCGTCGTGGAAAGTCTGGTGAGCGGCGCTGTCGATGCGCTGGTTCGCCATGGCGTGAGCGAAAGCGACATCACCATCATCCGTGCGCCGGGTGCTTTCGAGATCCCTCTGGTTGTGCAGAAAGTTGCCCAACGTAAAGAGTTCTCGGCCATCGTCGCCCTGGGCGCGGTGATCCGTGGTGGTACGCCTCACTTCGAATACGTGGCTGGCGAGTGCGTCAAAGGCCTGGCTCAGGTTTCCATGGACGCAGGCATTCCAGTCGCTTTCGGCGTACTGACTGTCGATTCCATCGAGCAAGCCATCGAGCGTTCCGGCACCAAGGCCGGTAACAAAGGTGCTGAAGCTGCACTGTCTGCCATTGAAATGGTCAGTCTGCTGTCGCAGTTGGAGGCCAAGTGATTTCCGACGATAGCGATCAGTTCAACCCGCGCGACGCCAAGTCTCCCGAGGCTGCCAAAGGCAAGAGCGCCAAACGTCGCGAAGCACGTCAGCTCGCGACCCAGGCGCTGTACCAGTGGCACATGGCAGGCCATTCGTTGAACGAAATCGAGGCGCAGTTTCGCGTCGATAACGATTTCAGCAACGTCGATGGCGCTTACTTCCGCGAGTTGCTGCATGGTGTCGCCACCAACAAGACCGAAATCGATGTTGCGCTCAAGCCTTGCCTTGACCTGACCATCGAAGAGCTGGACCCGGTCGAGCTTGCTGTTCTGCGCCTGTCCACCTTTGAACTGCTCAAGCGCATCGACGTGCCTTACCGCGTTGTGATCAACGAAGGCATCGAGCTGGCTAAAGTCTACGGCTCCACTGACGGCCACAAGTTCGTCAACGGTGTACTGGACAAGCTGGCACCTCGTCTGCGTGATGCTGAAGTGAAGGCTCACAAGCGCTGACCGGCGCCTGTAATTCTCATGGGTGAATTCGAGCTGATCCGCAATTACTTCGCTGTCGCGCCTTGTGCGCAGGGCGGCGAAGGGGTCGCGTTGGGGATCGGCGACGACTGCGCGCTGCTGGCGTTACCGCCCGGCGAGCAGTTGGCGATTTCCACCGATACGCTGGTTGCCGGGGTGCATTTCCCCGACATCTGCGACCCTTTTCTGCTGGGCCAGCGCGCTCTGGCGGTTTCTGCCAGCGATCTGGCTGCCATGGGCGCTCGCCCTGTTGCATTCACGCTTGCCCTGACGTTGCCTCAGGTCGAAGCCGCCTGGCTTCAGGCCTTTGCCGAAGGTATGAACCTGATGGCGCAGGGGTGTTCGTTGCGTCTGGTGGGTGGCGATACCACGCGCGGGCCATTGAGCCTGACGCTGACCGTATTCGGTGCTGTGCCTGCCGGTCAGGCTCTTACCCGCAGTGGTGCCCGCGAAGGCGATCTGCTGTGTGTCGGCGGAGCCTTGGGTGATGCCGCCGCGGCCTTGCCTCTGGTGTTGAATCAGCGCAGTGCGCAGCCTTCGATTGCCGAGCCCTTGCTGGCGCGTTACTGGTCACCACAGCCGCAGTTGGCGCTGGGGCAGGCGTTGCGAGGCAAGGCTACGGCTGCGCTGGACATTTCCGATGGCTTGCTCGCGGACTGTGGGCACATTGCCCGGTCGTCGGCCGTGCGCTTGCTGATCGAGCGCGACAAGCTGCCGATGTCTGAGCCCTTGCTACAGTTGTTTGATCTGCCCGCTGCGCAACAGGCTGCGCTCAGTGGTGGCGATGATTATTTGCTGGCTTTCACGCTACCGCCCGAACAACTGACCGGCTTGCTCGATACAGGTTGGCCGGTGCATGTGATCGGGCGGGTTGTTGAAGGGCAGGGCGTTGCGTTGCTCGATGCCAATGGGCAAGACGTCACGCCTGTCGCGCTGGGCTATCAGCATTTTCGGAGTGAAGCGTGAAAAACAACCCCGAACAGGTTCCAGCCGAGTTTGTACCTCCCTCGGTCTGGACCAACCCTTGGCATTTCCTGGCATTCGGTTTTGGTTCGGGTACGCTGCCCAAGGCTCCCGGAACCTGGGGATCGATAGTTGCCGTGCCGTTCATTCCCTTGTGGCAGATGTTGCCGGGCTGGGGCTACTGGCTCATGCTGGGCGTCACCATGCTGTTTGGCTTCTGGCTGTGCGGCAAGGTCGCGGACGATCTGGGCGTACACGATCACGAAGGGATCGTCTGGGACGAAATGGTCGGGATGTGGATAACCCTCTGGCTGGTACCTGAAGGCTGGGTGTGGTTGCTGGCGGGTTTTCTGGTGTTCCGCTTTTTCGACATCCTCAAGCCATGGCCCATCCGCTGGCTGGACCGACATGTCCATGGTGGCTTCGGGATCATGATCGACGATGTGCTGGCTGGTGTATTTGCCTGGTTTTCCATGCAGGGACTGGTCTGGGCCTGGGGATTGATCTAGCTTTTTGATATTAATGGGTAAGAATTCAGCCTAAGCGTCTCCAGGAACGTGCTGTTACAATCGGACCTTGCGAATTTCCAGTCTTCTACTACCTAGGAGCACACGGTGCCCGTCGTATTTGTCGCTGCTTCCAAGCTGCCTACCCCTTTTGCACAATTCACCATGAATGGTTTTCTTGAACAGGAAACCGGGCGCGAGCACGTCGTCCTGAGCCTGGGTGATATTGCCGATGGCGCTCCTGTTCTGGGCCGGGTGCATTCCGAATGCCTGACCGGCGATGCCTTGTTCAGCCAGCGTTGCGATTGCGGCTCCCAACTTGAAGCTGCCTTGCGCGCCATTGCCATCGAAGGCCGTGGTGTGCTGCTGTATCTGCGTCAGGAAGGTCGCGGTATTGGCCTGATGAACAAGATCCGCGCCTACGAATTGCAGGACGGCGGTGCCGATACGGTCGAGGCCAACGAGCGTCTGGGCTTTGCGGCCGACCAGCGTGATTACGCGATCTGCCTGCCGATGCTGCAACACCTGAAAGTCGACTCCCTGCGCCTGATGACCAATAACCCGCGCAAGGTCAAAGCCCTGACCGACATGGGCATCAAGGTTGCCGAACGTGTGCCGCTGCACACTGGCCACAACCCGCACAACAAACTGTACCTGGCGACCAAGGCCGGCAAGCTGGGCCACATGATGGGCAATGAGCACCAGAGTGAGGTCGACCCGGCGTGAATCGCAACAATGTGCGCAGACGGATGGCGCTGGCCTGGTGGCAGCAGCTAGGCCTGAGTCTTGCGCCATTGTTGGTGGTCTGTATTTTTCTGGATGCTGGTGAGGTCCTGATTCACGTGTTGGCGATGCCGTTGTTCATCGCCGGTGTCGCCTCGATGTTCCTCAGCCTCAAGCCTTTCGGTGCTTTCAAGCGTGCATTGATTGCCACCCAGGCGGCACTCGACACACCCGACGAAACTGCAGCCTGGCTCAAGCTGGCTGCGACTCGCCGTATTGCCTTTCTGTTCGCCGGGATTCCGGCATGGGTGGCGGCTGGGGCCTTGTTCATCGGGCTTGAGCCGGTGCCTGTGTTTCTGCTTGCTCTCTCTACTGTGGCGCTGTTTTACCTGTACCGCATTCCGCCGCAACTGGGATAACTCTCAGACACGTAGCACATGGGCCAGCTTCACTGGCCTTGTCGCCAGCAAGCTGCCTCCCACCGTTTCGTTTGTGCTTCAGCCAATCAACGCCAACCGTGCCTTGATCGCCGCTTCGATACCGTCTGCATCCAGACCACACTCGGCCAGCATCTGTGCTGGCTTGGCGTGTTCGACATAGATATCGGGCAAGCCGAGATGCAACACGGACTTGAGGATATTCTCCCGCGCCAGGAACTCGCTGACCGCCGCGCCCGCGCCACCCATGATGGCGTTTTCTTCGATGGTAACCAGCAAATCATGACTGGCTGCCGTTTCACGGATCAGGGCTTCGTCGAGTGGCTTGACGAAGCGCATGTCTATAACCGTGGCATCCAGTTTTTCTGCAACTTCCAGCGCATCGGCCAGTTGCACGCCGAACACCAGCATGGCAACACGCTTGCCTTGACGACGAACCACGCCCTTGCCGATTTCGACGGGTTGCAGGCCGTTGTCGATAACCGCATTCGGGCCGGTGCCACGCGGGTAGCGCACGGCGGCCGGGCCAACATACAGGTAACCGGTGTTGAGCATCTGACGCAGCTCGTTCTCATCACTCGGCGTCATTACCAGCATGCCGGGAATGCAGCGCAGGTACGACAGATCGAAGCTGCCGGCGTGAGTCGGGCCGTCTTCGCCTACCAGACCTGCACGGTCGATGGCGAACAGCACGTCGAGATTCTGCACCGCCACGTCATGCACCAGTTGGTCATAGCCGCGCTGCAGGAAGGTGGAGTAGATCGCCACCACCGGTTTGCTGCCTTCGCATGCCATACCGGCGGCAAGTGTCACCGCATGTTGCTCGGCAATGGCCACGTCGAAGTAGCGATTCGGGAAGCGTTCGCTGAACTCAACCAGATCGGAGCCTTCTTTCATGGCTGGGGTAATGCCTACCAACCGCGAATCGGCCTTGGCCATATCGCAGATCCACTGACCGAACACGCCGGAATACTTCGGCCCGCTGGCTTTTTTCGGTGCGGCAGGCGCATTCAGCGGTTCAAGCTTGGTGATGGCGTGATAGCCGATAGGATCGACTTCGGCCGGAGCGAAGCCTTTGCCTTTCTTGGTCACCACATGCAGGAACTGCGGCCCCTTGAGGTCTCGCATGTTACGCAGTGTGGCAATCAGGGTCGGCAGATCGTGGCCATCGATAGGGCCGATGTAGTTCCAGCCCAGTTCTTCAAACAGGGTGCCGGGCACCAGCATGCCCTTGGCGTACTCTTCAGTGCGACGAGCGATTTCCCAGGCGCCAGGCAGACGTGAAAGCACTTTTTTACTGCCTTCGCGCATGCTGGTGTAAGTGCGGCTGGAAAGAATCTTGGCCAGATAGTTCGACAGCCCGCCGACGTTGCGCGAGATCGACATGTCGTTGTCGTTGAGGATCACCAGCATGTCAGCAGCGACTTCCGGCGCGTGGTTCAGCGCCTCGAAAGCCATGCCGGCGGTCAGTGCGCCGTCGCCGATCACCGCGATGGACTTGCGGTCGCTGCCTTGCAGGCGGGCGGCAATCGCCATGCCCAGCGCGGCACTGATGGACGTGCTGGAATGCCCGACGCCAAAGGTGTCGTACTCGCTCTCGCTGCGACGCGGGAACGCGGCAATGCCGTCCTTCTGGCGCAGAGTGGTCATGCGCTGGCGGCGGCCGGTAAGGATCTTGTGCGGATAGGCCTGATGACCGACATCCCAGACCAGACGGTCATCCGGGGTATCGAACACATAATGCAGGGCGATGGTCAGTTCGATGACGCCAAGGCCTGCACCGAAATGCCCGCCGGTCTGACCAACGGAATAGAGCAACTCCTGGCGCAGTTCATCTGCCAGGGTTTCCAGCTCGGCTTCACCCAGGCGGCGCAGGCCGTCCGGTGTATCTGCACGGTCGAGCAGCGGCGTAACCGGGCGCTCGCGGGGAATCTCTTTGAACGTCGTGGGCATCAGGCGAATCGTTATAAGTAAAAGAGGCGGCAGTTTACCTTATGCATCGCAAGCTGCCCATGAAGTGCATCTGCAGATACGCAGGAGTAATGAATCAGACCTGATCGAGCGTCGTTGATTCATCAGGTCTGACGTTCGGCTGCTATGTCAGTTGCGGCGTTCGACGATGTAACGCGCCAGCTCCCGCAACGGCTCTGCGGCTGCGTCAAATGGTCGCAGCGCGTTCAACGCCTGATCGCGAAGTTCCAGCGCATAGGCCTTGGCCGGTTCCAGGCCAAGCAACGCGGGATAAGTCGGTTTGTCACGGGCAATATCGGCACCCTGGCGCTTGCCCAGAGTAGCGGTATCGCTTTCAACGTCGAGAATGTCGTCCTGTACCTGAAAGGCTAGACCAATAGCGCGAGCATAGACCTGCAGTGCGTCGAGTCGGGCTTGATCGGCATGACCGCTGGCCAGCGCGCCGAGCCTGACGCTGGCTTCGATCAGCGCACCGGTCTTGTGCCGATGCATGAACGCCAGTGCGGCTTGATCGAGCTTCAAGCCTACCGACCCCAGGTCAATGGCTTGCCCGCCCACCATGCCGGCCGGGCCAGCGGCCTGGGCCAGGGTGCTGACCATCAGCAAGCGGGTTTCGGCATCCTGTGACGTCAGGCGCGGGTCGAGCAGGGCGGTAAACGCCAGGCTTTGCAGCCCGTCGCCCGCCAGGATCGCACAGGCTTCATCAAAGGCTTTGTGGGTTGTAGGCTGGCCGCGACGCAGATCGTCGTCGTCCATGGCGGGCAAATCGTCATGCACCAGCGAATAGGCATGGATCAACTCGACCGCACAGGCCGCGCCATTGGCGTCTTCAGCGATACCGCCCAACGCTTCACAGGCCGCGTATGCCAGCAGCGGGCGTACCCGTTTGCCGCCGTTCATCACGCTATAGCGCATGGCAGCATAAAGACGGGTCAGCTCCGGGCCAGGTGCTTCAAACAGACCCTCGAGTGCCGCGTTGACGCGAGCCTGGCTTTGCGCCTGATAGCTCGCGATCATTCGGGTTGTTCCGCATCGAAAGGCTCTTCGGCCAGTTCGCCGTCGCGCTCCAGCAACACTTGCACCTTCTGCTCGGCCTGGGCCAGGGCATTCTGGCAGTCACGTGTCAGGCGCACGCCTTGCTCGAAAGCGGTCAATGAGTCTTCCAACGACAGCTCACCATTCTCCAGACGCTCAACCAGCGTTTGCAGATCGGTAAGGGATTGTTCGAAATCCAGTGCAGCTTTCTTGCGGGCCATGGCGGCATTCCCGGTGGAGATTAAACCGGCGCGACACTAGCAGAGCCGCAGCCGTGGGGCAAACGCTTGAGCGACCTGAGTCGCGGGTTGTCAGTTCAGAGCGGCTGCAAATCCGGCTTTCAGGTCCTCGATCAGATCATCGGGGTTTTCCAGGCCGATTTGCAGGCGCAGCATCGGCAGAGCTTGCTCGCGCGCGCCATAGTGATCCACCTCGGAGACGAGGCTTTCAAAACCGCCCCATGAATAACCGACACCAAACAGCTTCAAGGCACCGGTAAACCGGTCCAGAACCTGACGGTCGGCGGTCTTGAACTCAAAACTCAGCAAGCCGTTACAGCCATGGAAGTCCCGCTTCCAGATGGCATGCCCCGGATCTTCCGGCAACGCCAGGTGCAGGACGCGAGCGACTTGTTCATGGCCTTGCAGCCACTGCGCGACTTGAAGTGCATTGTGCTCGTGCATCTTCATGCGTGCCGCCAGGCTCCGGGCACCGCGCAAAACGAGGTAGGCATCGTCGGGGCTCACGGTATTGCCCACGGCAGTGTTCATGGTCTTGAGGGTTTTCCAGTGCTCTTCGGTGGTGCTGACGCTGCCCATCATGACGTCCGAGTGCCCGGCAATATATTTGGTCAACGCCATCAACGAGATGTCCGCTCCCAGCTCCAGCGGCTTGAAAAGCACCCCCGAACCCCAGGAGTTATCCACCGCCAGCAGCAGATTGCGTGCCTTGCACAGCCGCGACAAGGCGGGCAGGTCACAGATATCGAAAGTCAGCGAGCCAGGGACTTCGGCGTAGATCATGCGTGTATTGGGCTTGATCAGCGACTCCACATTGCTGCCGTCGGCGGTGTAGTAATCGAATTCGATATCGAAGGCCGTCAGCAACGTCCTGACCAATCGCCGAACCGGGCCGTATACCGCCTCGGTAATCAGCACATGCTGGCCGGGCCGCAGAAATGCCTGAAACATCTGCGCCGCCGCCGCGAGGCCGGTTGAGTACAGGCAAGTGCCATGCGCGCCTTCAAGCTTCGAGACCAGATCCTGCAACGCAAATGCCGTCGGGTTGCCGTTGGCCGCATAGGTCAGCGAACGATCCGGGCCCGCAGTCCGCGCTTCTGCTTCACGCAGGCTTTGCAGGCTGTCGAACAACACCGTGCTCATGCGTACCACCGGCGGGTTCACCGCAATGCCCGGCCCGCTGCTGGCACTACGGCCATCTTGGGACAACGCAGTCTGGGCGAGAGGGTCTTTGTCTTGGGGCATTGCAGGCTCCGAACTACTGGGTAAAAGAATTTCAGCTTGCTACGCAGGAGACACGAGATTCAGAAGCATCCTGCATACAGCCTGACGTCACGGGTGATTATCATGCGCTGCCTCTTGTATTTGAGCGATAGAAGAGGTGATTTGTGGGTAATAGTACGACGTCTGTTCAGCCTGAGGGCTATAGCGATTGGTTGAAGTCGCTCAAGGGTGACATCACGCGGGCGCGACAGCGTGCGGCTCTGGCGGTTAATAGTGAGCTGGTGATGCTTTATCATCGGATTGGTCTGGATATCAGGCAACGGCAAACGCAGCGTGGCTGGGGCGCGAAGATCATAGAGCGACTTGCATCTGACCTTTCAGATGCGTTTCCTGATGTTCGCGGCTTTTCAAACCGTAACCTCAAGTACATGGCGTTCTTCGCGCTTCATTGCCCTGATTGTCAATTTGGGCAGCAGCCTGCTGCCCAATTACCCTGGTTCCACATCGTCACCCTGCTGACCAAGCTGAATAACACCGCAGATCGAGAGTGGTACGCGGCACAAGCCGTCCAGCATGGCTGGTCACGCAGCACTCTGGAAGCCAATATCAAGAGCCGCTTGCACTTGCGTCAGGGTGGGGCCGTCTCCAACTTCGACATGCACCTGTCATCCGATGATTCCGCTCTTGCCCGGCAGGTGTTAAAGGATCCGTATCTGTTCGATTTTCTTGGCTTGGGCAATGACGCCCGGGAGCGAGAGATCGAGAATGGTCTGATTCAACACATCACCCGTTTCCTGATGGAATTGGGAGCCGGTTTTGCATTTGTAGGACGTCAGTTCCGGCTGGAGGTGGCGGGTGACGAGTTCTTCATCGACTTGCTGTTCTATCACACGCGACTCAAATGCTATGTGGTGGTAGAACTCAAGGCCACTTCATTCAAGCCTGAACACGCCGGGCAACTGAGCTTTTATCTGGCGGCTGTCGATGCGCAGATCAAGGCTGACGATGATAAGCCCACCATAGGGCTGTTGCTGTGTAGACAGCACAACCGCCTGGTAGCGGATTACGCTTTATCCGGCTTCGGCAAACCAATGGGCGTCGCGGAATATCAGTTACTGCGAGACTTGCCAGAGACATTGACACAAAGCCTGCCGAGTATTGCTCAGATCGAAGCGGCCTTGTCTGATGAGCTGGATACTCTGGAGTCATGATGCCGATCAGTTGATGCATAAACAAAACTGATCGGCATTGAAAATGTAGGAGCGGATTCATCCGCGATACGCCCAAAGAAAATCTATCGCTTCCACGGGCCTCTCGCGAATAAATTCACTCCTACAAATCAGACGCCTGATGCCGTTCTGGAACCTGATCCGCTTCATCACCCCATGTGCGATTGACCTTCTTGCCGCGTATAACGGCAGGGCGTGCGGCGATCTCTTCTGTCCAGCGAAGCAGGTTCGGATATTCATGCACGGACAAGAACTCCGCTGCGGAATAAACACTGTTCTGTACCAGCGCGCCATACCACGGCCAGACCGCTATGTCGGCGATGGTGTAAGTGTCACCGGCCAGATAACGGCTCTCGCCCAAGCGACGATCCAGCACATCAAGCTGACGCTTGGCCTCCATTGCGAAACGGTTGATGGCGTACTCGTTCTTCTCGGGAGCGTAGGCATAGAAATGCCCGAACCCGCCGCCCAGATACGGCGCAGCACCCATCTGCCAGAACAGCCAGTTCAGGGTTTCAGTGCGGCCTGCGTGATCGGAGGGCAGGAAGCTGGAAAATTTCTCCGCCAGATAAAGCAGGATCGACCCGGACTCGAACACCCGCACCGGCGTCTCCTGGCTGCGATCCAGCAGCGCTGGAATCTTGGAGTTGGGATTGACCTCGACAAAGCCGCTGGAGAACTGATCACCTTCCGAAATCTTGATCAGCCAGGCGTCATATTCGGCACCGCTGTGCCCAAGCGCCAGTAACTCCTCAAGCAGAATGGTGACTTTCACACCATTGGGCGTAGCCAGCGAATAAAGCTGCAACGGATGCTTGCCTACCGGCAGTTCCTTGTCATGGGTCGGGCCGGCAGTGGGGCGGTTGATATTGGCGAAGGCACCGCCGGATGAAGCAGGCTGCCATACCTTTGGCGGCGTGTAAGGGGTATTGCTCATGCGGGAACCTCGTAATGGTTGAGCGTGATTATTTCGACTGGTGGCGTTGCCTGTTGTTCATGGCCATCAATCAAGCCAGCGGACGATTGGAGCGAGCGAACAAGGCGTTACTGATACGTTGACCATACAGACCAACAGCCAGACCCGACACGATAAGCATCACGGCAAGGAGTTTTATAAGCGACAGGCTTTCATCAAAAATCACCACCGAGCCCAGAATCCCGAATATAGGCACCAGAAGCGACAGCGGGGCAACCGTGGAAACCGGGTATTGATTGAGCAATGAATTCCAGACCCAGTAACCGAACAAGGTGTTGGGATAAACCTGAAACAGAATCGACAGTACGGCGCGGTGGTCGAGTTGGTTGACCAGCGTGACATAGCCGCTGGTGCCATTGACGATGTAGTCCAGAAGGAACAGTGGAATCGGCGAAAAGGCGCTGGACCAGACCAGAAAGGCAAATACCTGCTTGGTCCCGGCCTTTTTATTGATGATGTTTGCAACACTCCAGGCCACCGCACCCAACAGCACCAGAATCAGCCCGGTCGCCGTGACCGAGCCATCCACGATAAAAATAATGCTCAACAGCCCGCACAGCGCGACGCCAATCCCGGCCAGTTGATAACGGGTGACCGTCTCCTTGAACACCCAGGCACCCAACAGAATCGTGAAAAACGCACTGAACTGCAAAACCAGCGAAGCGATCCCCGCCGACAGCCCGGACTTGATCCCCAGATTGACGAGACCCCACAGCCCAATCCCGAATATCAGCCCGTAACCGATGATGTAACGCCACGGTACATCAGGCTTTGGAATGAAAAAGATCGCCGGCAGCGCACAGAGCGCAAAACGCAGTCCTGCCAGAATGAACGGGTCTACCGAGGTCAGGCCCAGCTTGATGACCGAGAAGTTGAGGCCCCAGATTGCGGTGATCAGGATGGCGAGGAGGAGGTGGTGGAGTTTCATTCGGGGGACTTCCTGGTCGTGTGAGTCATCTACAGCGGCAGGTTAATGCACTCTGACCTGCCGGTCTTGTGGCAGTCAGAAAGATTTATGCCTGAAAAATGGTCTATTTGCCTGTTTTGTGAGCAAAAACTTGACTTGAAGTAATGTATCGGAATCTATACATTTGCTGGCTTAGTGCTTCTATAGTGGCAGTCAGCAAAGTAACGACCCTTTTCGACGATTACGGAGGAAGGCGCTAGTTGCTTTTTAGCGGCAACTAAAGGTCAGTGGCTGCACACCCAGGGAGCGGGATACCAATGGATGGGCTCAAGATTTTTCTCGCAGGCCTGGATGGATATATTTATCTGGGATTGCTGCTTTCAACGTTTATCGCCATAAAATTTAAGCCCGAACATGCGGCCTCTCTGTTTATCTGGGGCTGCAGTGTTCCGCTTTCTGCTTTTTGCTATCTGGTCTGGGTTCATGCAGTCGGTGGTGGCTGGAACTTTGTGATGTTTCTTGTAGAGGTCTTTGCGTTTTCGCAGGCCGGTTGGCTGGGAGGTGCTTTGGCTCTTGTCGGACGGTTGAGAAATATAAAATCTATCAAAAAGACCGGTCTGTGGGTATCTGTAGTTTCGGTTGTTTTTCATGGGCTGTTTCTGATGTTGATTCTTGTTTCTGGAGCAGGTTCTTAATGGGCGAGTTGCCGTCTCTTTTGAACTTTATTCTTAATAGTTAGTTTTTATAGGAAAAGGAGTTGGGTGTGTCGTTTTTAAAAGGTTTTCTGGTGATCTTGTTGTGCGGTTTTTTAACGGGGTGTTCAGAGAAGGTTTGGATAATAAAGCCTTTCGACGTTTCTTTGCCTAATCAATATTCTGCCGCGAAGTTTAGGGTTTCAGAGAGTGGTGGATACAGGGTTGCTCTGTTGTTCGTATGGGGTGAAAGTGAACTGGACGTGGTTAGGCAAAGAAAGTTGTGGGGGAGGGCTGGTCTTGAGGAAGAGGGGACTCTAGTTCCGGTTCGTTTGCGAGTTACAAAGGATAATGAATTGTTTTTTGATGAGATTTTATTAACGGGAGGTGTTGACTCTGGTCATGCTTTTGAATATGGCGGGGTTTATAAGTCTGCGCTTGCTAGAGAGGTGAAGAGCTTTGCTCTTTCTCCTGGGGAATATTCTTTTGAGATTTTTACTATGGATGGGGTTGAGGCGTTTCGTGGTGATGAGAGTTATGTGATTTTTTCTTATTATGGGCCCAAGGTTTAAAGGTTTTCTAAAGTTTGGGGTAAAGGGTTTGAGAATGGATGAGAGTTATGGTGTTGCCAGTAAAGTCACTGCAAAAGAGGAGATGTGTTTATGTCATATTTTAAGGTTTTTTTTGCTCTGATCTTATGTGTTTTTTTAACGGGTTGTTCAGAGAAAGTTTGGATAGTAAAGCCTATCGACGTTTCTTTGTCAAATCAATCTGCTGTCGCGAAGTTTAGGGTTTCAGAGAATGGTGGATATAGAGTTGCTCTTTTTTTTGTGTGGGGTAAAAGTAAAGCTGAAATGGATAGGCAAAAAATATTATGGGGCAGAGGTGATAAAAGAGGAACGCCTATTCCAATTCGCTTGCGAATTCTAAAGGACGGTAAACCATTTTTTGATGAGGTTTTGGTGACCAGTGGGATTAGTGCAGGTCAAGATTTTGAATACGAAGGCGTTTATAAGTCTACTCAGGTTAGAGATGTAAAAAGCTTTGCCCTCGCCCCAGGTGATTATGATTTTGAAGTTTTGACTGTAGAGGGGGTTAAGGTGTTTGAAGGTACTGAAGGGTATGTGGGATTTTCTTATTATGACCCCAAGGTTTAAGTGCTTTTTAAATTGAGAGAGAAAGGACTCGGAAATGGAAAAGACTTACAGTGTTACGTACAAGGTCGCTGAGATAGGGGCGGATTATGTTTATCAGCATGATAAGGGGGATCATAAGGCGGGGGACAAGGTCGATTCTGTCGGCGGGCATATGTGGTATAGCGTTAGTGATGGTGAAAATAGCGAGAGTTTCGGTTTTGCCTCGGCTCTTGGGCAGTTAAAGGGTGATGGTAACGTAGTCTATGATGATAATCAGGCATACCGGGAAACTGTTTATGAAGTAACTGTAAAGCTGACTGAGCAGCAGTATGAGTCATTAATGGCCTTTTCGGATAACCCCGCATCCGGTGGGTTTGATCCAAAAAATTATAATGTATTGACTAATAGTTGTGTGGATTTTGTATATGCCTCATTGAAGGCTATCGGATACAATCCAAAGGGGGAGCAAGGTGATCTTGTTCCGCAATTTAATGATGATAATATTAATGCGCTTCTTGGTGGGTTTGGGACTCAAATAATTATTGGAGATATGCATAAAAATGGATTTGTTTACGATGGTAGTGAAACCAGCTTGTGGCTAGATGCCAATGACCTAGCTGGTGGTATGGTAAACAATGATTTCTCATTGAGTACCGATCTTGCTTCTGGAATCAAATACAAAGAATCCGTGGATCACGATGCGGCAGCCGCTGAAGTTGCCCAGGGTTTGGTCGCCAGTGGTGGCGGTTGGAACCTGACTTACTATGCAGATAAACTCAATGCAAACCAGTATCAGGGCAATTGGATAAATAACACCTTTACCAATGCGGCCACGCAGATTCTGGCTGATGGTTATCGTCCGGGTAACGTCAACACCGTCAAGGATGTATTTGATTTCAGCCTGCGTAACTCGACCCAGGGCATGACGTATGGCAGCACACTGGCTGCACTTTTGAATTCGGGCGATGCACGTGCCCGTGTGACGTTGCCTACCGATCCGCTGGTATTGGACCTTAATGGTGATGGCGTAAGACTGACGGATTATCTTGGAGCACCGGTACTGTTCGATGCCGATAACGATGGCGGCAGTCTTGAGGAAACGGGCTGGGTCAGCCCGCAAGACGGCATCGTTGTGGTGGACTCCAATGCCAATGGCAAGATCGACAACATCAGCGAGACACTTTCCGAATATTTCGGTGGTGTGGCGGGCACAGGCGGTAATGCCGGAGAAAAACGCTTCTCGAACGGATTCACTGCCTTGGCGAGTCTGGACAGTAATGCTGACGGTGTTTTCGATAACCGCGACGATGCCTGGTCGAGTGTCAAAGTCTGGGTCGATGCCAACCACGACGGAAAGAGCTGGGATGATGCCAATGGTAATGGCTCGGTGGACGCCAATGAAAAGAGCGAACTGAAGTCATTGGCAGAGCTGGGCATTACCCGGATCAACTTGAACAGCGTGGCTCAAAGCGGCGAAGTGCGTGACGGTAACGAAGTGCTGGCACGAGGGACATTTGTTCAGAATGGCGTCAGTAAAGAAGCCATCGCCGCCAACTTCCTGGCCAACCCCAACGGTCACGTTTTTACGGCAAGTGGCACCGGTACTGTCATCTCAACGCAGGGGGGAGGAGAGGTTTCCCCTGTAAGCGGTTATGCCTCTTCATCCTCCACGGGTGAACATATCGATGTGGCATCGAAAGGCGTAAACAATGCGACTGGCGGCTCTGGCAATGATGTGTTGCAAGGCGACGCCCAGACCAACTGGCTGGCCGGTGGCCAGGGTAGCGATACGTTCTACGGTGGTGCCGGAGACGATGTTCTACTGATCGATGGCGACGACCTGTCCGAGAATATCCATGGAGGGGACGGTACCGATATCGTTCAGGTCCTGGGCGATAAAGGTGTTTATCTCAACCTGGCAGATGCCGGTGTGGAGATTGCCCAAGGCGGTCGTGGCAATGACACCTTCATCGGGGGCGGGTCCAGCACGGTTTATATGCGCGGCGGCGACGGCGATGATGTACTCATCGGTGGGTACGCCAATGATGCGTTGTCGGGTGAAGATGGTAACGACGTCATTCTGGGCGGAGCCGGCAACGATGTATTGCGCGGGCATCGTGGCAATGACCGGATTCAGGGTGGCTTGGGCAACGACCTCATCGATGGTGGTCAGGATGACGACAACCTCAACGGCGGTGCCGGTGACGATGTACTGATCGGTGGTGCGGGCGATGATGTGATTGATGGCGGTGACGGCCTGGACGTCATCGAACTGTCCGGCGACTTTGCCGACTATCGTCTGACACGAACGGCAGAAGGTGTCTGGATCAGCGACACCGTTGCAGGGCGCGACGGCACAGATTTCCTGCAGAACATCGAAAAGATCAACTTCAAGAACCTCAAGCTGGTCGAGATCCCGAGCGCGACCAGCGAAGGCATCGAGAACCCTCTGCTGGTCAAGGATGTCCTGAGCAACGACAAGGCCGGTGCGGCTTTCGAGCGTACCAGTGCGCATCTGATCGGCAAGGAACAACTGCTGCAGAACGACATCGACTGGCAGCATGATGCGCTGCACATCACCGGACTGTTCGATGTCGTGGGTGGTACGGCCAGCGTGACTCAGGCTGGCGATGTGCTGTTTACGCCGGATGCAACCTTTACCGGCATCATGGGCTTCAAGTACACCGTTGCCGACGCCAAGGGCAATGAGGCCGGTACGGTTATCAGCATGGGAACCGGTGAAAGCGCGACGATGCGCGCTGCGGTGTACCTCAAGACCTCGGATCTGCCTGACGATCCACTGGTGACCGATCAATGGTATCTGTCCCAGGCCAATATTCTCCCTGTCTGGAAGGATTACACCGGCAAGGGCGTCAGGATTGCCCAGATCGAAACCACCAGCCCTTTCGGCACGACCAAGGAAGTGCTCGACTACCGTCATGCCGACCTGAAAGACAACATCGACAAGAACTGGCTGGCCAATGCCACGCCGGGACAGATGGCGGGCGAAGGCAGCGGCGGCGTCTTCAGCGATCACGCCACTCTGGTGGCTGGAGTGATGGTCGCCTCCCGCAATGGCGAAGGCAGTGTGGGGGTGGCTTATGACGCCACGATTGCTGGTTACTGGGTCAACAAAGACGACTTCAGCACCATGTCCCACATGCATGAATATGACGTGGTGAACAACAGTTGGGGGAGTAGCATTCCCTTCGACCTGAAGTTTTCCCCGGCCGAACTGGGACTGCTGCCGACGCCACATCGTCAGGCCCTGCAAGAGGGGCGTGACGGGCTGGGGACCGTGATTGTCACAGGAGGCGGTAACGATCGGCAGAAAGGCGGGAACACCAACTACTCGAACGTCTCCAACAGCCGCAGCAGTATCATTGTCGGCGCGATCAATGCCACCACCGACCTGGGAGCTCTCCAGTTTGGCGGCAAGCCGTTTTCCAGCCCGGGCGCCAGCATTCTGGTCAGTGCGCCGGGCTCGAACGTGACCTCCACTTCGCGTCTGGTGCAGAACGACAATGGCTCCACGTTCGGTGCCGACACCAGCGTTTCGCAAGGCACCAGTTTTGCCGCGCCGATCGTCTCCGGCATCGTGGCACTGATGCTCGAAGCCAACCCTGAGCTGGGGTATCGCGACGTCCAGCAGATCCTGGCGCTTTCGGCTCGCAAGGTAGCTGACCCTGATACCTCGTGGCAGGAAAACGGAAGCGAGAACTGGAACGGCGGCGGCATGCACGTCAGCCACGACTATGGTTATGGCGAAGTCGATGCCCGCGCGGCGGTTCGTCTGGCCGAAACCTGGAATACCCAGCAGACCTTCGCTAATGAATTCAGCCTGAACCAGCCTCTGGACTCCGGCACCCTCAACCGTGCAATCACTGATGGACAGGGCGCAGGCATCAGCCATTCCCTGACCCTGGGTAACGCCGGTATTTCTGTCGAGCATGTTGAAGTCAAAGTCAGCCTGACGCATTCCCGACCCGGTGACCTGATCCTCAAGCTGATCTCGCCGTCCGGTACTGAATCCATTCTGATGAACCGTCCGGGCAAGGCGCCTGGCGGCGCGGCGAGCGAGCGTGGTGACGCCGACTTCGCTGGCAGTTCCACCCTGAATTACGTTTTCGACACGGCGCTTCTGCGGGGTGAAATGGCGCAGGGCAACTGGACGCTGCAAGTCATCGATACGGTCACCGGCGACACCGGCACACTCAATAGCTGGAGCATGAACGTTTATGGCAAGGGCGGTACGTCCGATGACCAGTATGTGTATACCAATGAATATGCACAGCTGGCCGCTGCGGGTGGGCGCAATGTGCTCAACGATACCGATGGTGGCGTAGACACGATCAATGCCGCGGCGATAGCCAGTGCCAGCGTCATCGATCTTTCCAAAGGCCAGGCGACCCTCGCCGGTGCCCAGTTGACGATTACCAATCCAGGCCAGATCGAAAACCTGATCGGCGGTGAGTTTGGCGACTCGCTGACCGGCAACGCTGCGGATAACCATCTTTCGGGTGGCCGTGGCGACGATCTGCTGTCGGGCGGCGCTGGCATCGACACGCTGATCGCAGGGCAGGGCAATGACACCCTGACCGGTGGTGCCGACACCGACTATTTTGTGATCGACAAGAATGCGGGTGACGTCGATACCCTGACCGACTTCGTCATCGGCACCGACCGAATCGTTCTGTCCGGTTTCGGCCCGGACGTGTATTCGACGATGGGCATCAGCCAGCAAGGTGCGGACACGCGGCTGACGCTGGATGACGGGCAAGTCCTGGTACTTAAAAATGTGCAGTCCCAGGGCCTGACGCTGAGCAGCTTCGTGCATGTACCGGAAGGTGTGAGCCTGAGCCGTCTGGAGCGTTACTCCGGCTTTGGTTTCGGGCTTGATGGCAGCGTGACCGAGCGGATTCTGCCGGACACGACCAATGGGGTTCTGTACTGGGCCAACGATGGCGGCGAGCGCGTATTCGGTGGCACGGGAGCCGATGTGATAACCGGTGGTCTGGGTGACGATGTCCTGGTCGGTGAAAGCTCCACGTCATCAAGTGTCGGCGGCAACGATACCCTGAACGGCGGCGAAGGCAATGATGTGGTGCGTGGCGGGGCAGGTGATGACGTGCTCTACGGCGGTGCCGGGCTGGATTATCTCGGAGGCGATGCCGGTAACGATGTCCTCTATCTTGAGGGCGATCAAGGTATCGCTGATTACGCAACCACCACGTTGCTGGCTCCGAACATTAACCTCGGTGGTGCGGCTACACACACCGGAGCCTCGGTGGCTGGCGGTGCCGGGAATGATCGTTTTGTCGTGGTCGAAGACCTCAAAGCGAGTGCTTCCCAAGGCATCATGGCCAACCTGATCGACGATTTCGAGGTGGCCAATCCAGCCGAAAAAATCGACCTGTCACAGATCCGTGCGGTACACAGCTTTGCCGAGCTGAACTTCAGTTCGGTGACAGTGGATGGCGAGCAATACCTGAGAGTCTGGCTGGGAGCGATGGCCAGTGGCACTCAGTACCTGACCCTCAAAGGCGTCACCGTCAATCAACTGTCCGCTGCCAACTTCATTTTTGGCCAGGCAGTTGCAGAGCCCAAAGTGCTGCTTAGCGGTACTGATGCCAACGATCTGCTGATCGGCGACGCCGGCGGCAATACCCTCGATGGCGGTGCCGGTGCGGACGTTCTCGAAGGACGGACAGGCGACGACACCTATATCGTCGACAACGTCGGTGACGTGATCAAGGAAGTGGTGGGCGGTGGCTATGACCTGGTCAAGTCCAGTGTCAGTCATACCTTGGCCAGTGAAGTCGAATCCCTGCAACTGTTGGGCAATGCGGCTATCAATGGCACCGGCAATGAACTGGCCAACCGCATTGTGGGCAACAGCGCCAACAACGTGCTGGACGGTGCCGGAGGTTCCGATGTGCTGATCGGCGGTCTGGGTGACGACACCTATGTGGTCGATGACGGTTCTGACCGGGTCGTCGAGTCGCAAGGTCAGGGCACGGACACGGTCAATGCCTCGGTTTCCTTCACGCTGGCCAGCAACCTGGAAAACCTGAACCTGACCGGCAGCGCCAGCATCAACGCCACGGGCAACAGCGTCGACAACATCCTGCGCGGCAATATCGGCGATAACCGTCTCGACGGCGCCCAGGGCGCAGACCTGATGATCGGTGGCCTGGGCAATGACACTTACTTTGTCGATCACATCGGCGATGTGGTCATGGAGGATGCCGACGCTGGTAATGACAAGGTCATTTCCACGGTCGACTACAGCCTGGCGGCGAATGTCGAGATCCTGACCTTGTCCGGTTCCGCCCTGAATGCCACGGGTAACGCGCAGGCCAACGAACTGTTCGGCAACGAGCACGACAACCGCCTGTACGGCGGTGCGGGCGATGACTTCCTGCAGGGTGGCAAGGGCAATGACCGCTACGTGTTCGGTGTCGGTCATGGCCAGGACTTGATCAATGAAGACCTGGATGCCAGTGGTGGCGTTGACACCATTGCGTTTGAAGCGGGCATCAACGCAAGCGACGTCGCTGTCGATCACACCGCGCAAGGTATGGTGCTGCGCCTGAACGATGGTCAGCAGATCATTTCCGGCTGGACCGCTGCCCGTGGTCACAGCATCGAGCGCATCGAGTTCGCCAATGGCACGGTCTGGAACACCGCCACGCTGGCGACCCAGGCCAACCGTTCACCGACCATCGCACAGGCGATTGCCGATCAGAACGTGGCAGAAGACAGCGGCTTTGTCCTGACACTGGCGAACAACGCCTTTGTCGATGCAGACAGCGGTGACGCCCTGAAGCTGAGTGCAACCCTGGCGGATGGCAAACCTCTGCCAGCCTGGCTGAGTTTCGATGCTGCCACCCGTACCTTCCGTGGCACGCCGGACAACAGCGCCGTGGGTAACCTGTCGATTCGCGTCACCGCGACCGACAAGGCCGGCCTGTCCGTCAGCGACAGCTTTGACGTGCGGATCAGCAATACCAACGATGCACCGGTCCTGGCCAAGGCCATTGTCGACCAGGCTGCAACCGCAGGCACACTCCTGAACTTTGCGCTACCGGCAGCGACGTTCACCGACGTGGATGCCGGGGACACATTGAGCATCACCGCGCAGTCTGCCGACGGTAAGTCGCTGCCTGCCTGGCTGACGTTCGATGCGGCTACTCGCACCTTCAGCGGCACGCCTGCAAGCCTGGGTACCGTCTCGGTCAAGGTTTCGGCCGTGGACCGTGCAGGTGCAGTGGTCAGTGATGTGTTCGACATCGTGGTCGGCGAGCAGACCGGCTTGATCACCGGCACCCAGAGCGGCGACTACCTCAATGGCGATGCGCTGGCCAACACGATCAACGGGCTGGGCGGCGACGATACCCTTTATGGCAACGCTGGCAATGACGTACTGAACGGCGGCGATGGTGCCGACTGGCTCTACGGCGGCGACGGTAACGACATTCTGGATGGCGGTGCCGGTAACGACAGGCTGTCGGGCGATTTCGGCAATGACACCTATCGTTTCTACCGCGGCATGGGGCAGGACACCATTACTGATTTCGACTGGACTGTGGGTAATGTCGACACCATCAAGGTCGCGGCCGATATCGCTCCGGCCGATGTGATTCTGAATCGTGACGGCAACTACCTGCATCTCTCGATCAAGGGAACGACAGATAAAATGTCGATCACCTTCTTCAACAGCATCAACTACCAGGTAGAGCGTGTCGAATTTGCCGATGGCACGGTCTGGGATATCGATGCCCTCAAAGCCATGACCCGGGGAGTGGCCAGTGATTCGGCCGATACCTTGTATGGCGACGTTGGAGCCGATGTACTGGATGGGCTCAATGGCGATGACAGGCTCTACGGTGATGCTGGCAACGACCAACTCAATGGTGGTGCCGGTAGAGACACGCTGTACGGCGAAAGCGGCAACGACACCCTCAATGGTGGAGCCGACAACGACTACCTCGATGGCGGCGACGGTAATGACACTCTCGATGGCGGTGCCGGCAACGACTCCCTGAGCGGATCTCGCGGCAATGACACTTACCTTTTCTATCGCGGCATGGGCCAGGACACGATCAACGAGTTCGACTCCACCACGGGCAATGTCGACACCATCAAAGTCGCGGCAGGCATCACCCCTGACGATATCATCGTCAAGCGTGACAGGTCGGATATCGTGCTCTCCATCAAGGGCACGACTGACTGGATGAAAATCTACGAATACACCGGCTCCAACTATCAGGTGGAGCGCGTCGAGTTCGCTGACGGGACCGTCTGGTCTGTCGCGGACCTCAAGCGCCTGTCGGTGGTCGTGGCCAGCGAAGCGGCCGATACGATCTACGGCGACGAGACGGGTGAGCAGATCGACGGGCTTGGCGGCAATGATCAGTTGTACGGCCAGGCCGGTAACGATGTGCTCATTGGCGGTGCTGGCGATGACATGCTCGATGGCGGATCGGGTGTCGATACGCTGGATGGCGGAGCAGGCAACGACTCGCTGTATGGCAGCTCGGGTAACGACATCTATCTGTTCCAGCGTGGCGGTGGCCAGGACCAGATCTCGGACCGTGACTGGACCTCCGGCAATATCGATGTGATCAAGCTGGCACAAGGCATCAGCCCGGGCGATATCAAGGCTTCGCGTGTGGGCGACAACCTCGAACTGGCAATTATCGGCACGTCGGACAAGATCACCGTTCGTGACTGGTTCTACTCCACCGACTCGCAGATCGAGCAAGTCCAGTTCGTGGACGGCACCGTCTGGGATGCGACTGCCCTTAAAGCCATGGTCAAAGGTGTGGCGAGCGAAGGCAACGATACCCTGCAAGGCGAAGAGTCCGTTGCCGATGTTCTCAACGGGCTGGGCGGGGACGACACCCTTTACGGCTTGTCAGGCAACGACACCCTCAACGGTGGCGCTGGCAAGGACAAGCTCTATGGTGGCGCCGGAGCGGACATCCTCGATGGCGGTGCCGGTGATGACAGCCTCTATGGCGATGCAGGCAACGACACCTACCTGTTCTATCGCGGTGCCGGGCAGGACTGGATAAGCGACTACGACAACACGGCCGGCAACCTGGACGTGATCAAGCTTGCGGAAGGCCTCAAACCTGCCGATATCCAGCTCACCCGTAGCCTGAACGACCTGTATGTCGGTATTGCCGGAACAACCGACAGGCTGACGGTTTCCGGATGGTTCTCCAATACCGCGAACCTGATCGAACAGATCCAGTTCGCCGACGGCACCACCTGGAATGCCAGCACCATCAAGACGATGAGCAACGGCACGTCCACCCAGGGCAATGACGCGCTTTATGGCGATGATGCTGTGGCCGATTCGCTCAGTGGCCTTGCAGGCAACGACAAGCTCTATGGTCTGGGCGGCAACGACGTACTGTCGGGCGGTGCCGGGGATGATGAACTGAACGGAGGCGCAGGCGCTGACACCCTGATCGGTGGCACGGGCAATGACCGACTGTATGGCGACCGTGGCAACGACCTCTACCAGTTCGAGCGCGGCGGCGGCCAGGACGTCATCGACGACTTTGACCCGGATGCCAACACTGACGTGCTGCAGTTTGGGAGCGGTATTGCTGCCGACCAACTGTGGTTCAGCAAGAATGGCTGGGATCTGGAAGTCGGCGTCATCGGCACGAGCGACAAGGTGACGGTATCCAAATGGTCGTTCTGGGGCGAAGGCACTTGGGAGGATGCCCAGCAGATCGAACAATTCCGCACGGCGGATGGCAAGGTCCTGATGGCCAGTCAGGTTGACCAACTGGTAGAAGCCATGGCGGCTTTCGCACCTCCTGCACCGGGAGAAGTGAAGCTGTCGGAAAACTACCAGGCCTCGTTGAATGCCGTGATTGCGGCTAACTGGCAGTAAGGCTGAAAGCAGCCGCGCCTTTGGGCGCGGTTGCTCTTGGTTACAGCGGCCCTGTCTGCGAAGCAGGATCGGCTTCAAATCTTCGACACATAATCACATCGAGTCTGTGTTTGGCATTCCGTATTTCACCTTCGCTGCCTTTCTGCAGTCGTGCTCGCAATGATTACCAAGTGCATCGCAGCGGGTGCAATACGCCGCAAAGGCCATAGGCTTTCTGGGCTATTAGGGTTAATCGAGCATTTGCCAAAACGGATCGTTCTGCCAGTCGGGTGGGAAGCCCATGGCTGATAGATTGATGTCGGCGAATTCATTCAATTGCTCATGCAAGCGTCTATCCCAACTGGTGTGTGGGCTGACTTGGCGCATCAGCAGGTTGAGAATGCATAGCACTGTGAACATTCGTGCATGTTGCCCTGGTTGTTGTAAATACGTTGGCCAAGGGAAATTGACTGTTTTGGGAAGCTCTGGACGGATGCCCAATTCTCGGTTCCATAGACGAGCATGATGTGCGCATATATTGCGAATGGTCGTCAGGGTATGCAGCCATGACTGCAGAAGTGGTCCTGGCAAGGCCATGCGTCGGGCGATGGCTTTTTTGTCGGCATCGCGTGCGAGACCTTTGAACAAGTATGAGAGCTCACCAAGGGTTATCTCTTCCATGGCGGCCCAGGCGGGCATCAGGTCTGGAGCGTTGTAAGTCAGTGTGTAATGTCGCGCATAACTTTCCTTGGTGCGCAGGCTTTTGAGTAGCGTTTTGCGAGCATCAGATGCTTGGGAGGCATCGATGCGCTGACATTCGCGCGAATGGTCCTGATGCGCTTTTTCCTGTTTACTACGAATGCTGTCGAGCAGTGCCTGATGGCGATAGGTGCGCTGGAAAAAATGAACCTCCAGATACCAGTGAGCCCCATATTTAGGTCCCATGTGGTTGCTGATGGCGGCCCGTGCTGCAACTTCAATGCGTTCAATCGCATCGATTACCAACAGTCGCAGGCGTCGGTCAAAATCGTATAGACGAGTAAGTTCTTTCAACTGCGTACCGGGCCTGAAACCATGCTCGGCATCTTCGGACACTTGAAACGGGCGCATGTAAGGCGTGAGGCGAAAGAAACTGACGGCCTCAAAAAAACAATGCGCCTTGCCTTCGTCCTGGATAGTAAGCCCACGCTTTTTGAGCAAATCCAACTGGGCAGGAATATCAATGGCTGGCTTGCTAAAGGGCTTCATGCCGAAAAACAGTCGGGCATAAAAAACCCGCTCAATTTGTGCGTAACTGCCGAAGCAGCCCTAGGCATGGCGGGTATGTTGCGGGAGAGGTTAGGCACAGCTACGTTGTTTTGCAAGGTCTTTGTCACTGCATTGATGAACGGGTAGACCGTCTTTTATGTTGGTTTGGCGTCAGCAAGCATAGTGTGTTGCAACCGTACGGCGAATGCTCTGGTGTAAGAGCATATGTCTTCTGTATCCAGATCCGCTCGGTCTCTCAAGGATAGGCGGCCTTTGCTTTCAGGTTACGAAGCAGCACATACGGATCCGCCCCTATTCCCCTGCACATGCCCATGAATTCAATGACGTCGAGATCTGTGATCTGCATTCTCGAAGGATTGTGGGCGATCGATTCTGGTGACCAGTCCCTCCTAGGCTTCAAGTTGCGAGGTCATCAACCGAAGGAAAAACCACCGAACGCATGCTGCAGAACAAGCGTGCGCTTGGGTTTGATTCTGTCGTGGGCTGCGAAGGGGAGGAGGACGCGCTTAATCACTTGGCGCGACTTTTTATGGAATATGCGGAGATTTCGTTTCGGCGGGCGTTGGTTGCGCGGCGCAGACGGCTTGGGGTGGATGACTTTTAGCCGACAAATAAAAGCTGGTTTGTGGTTAATGCCGGCTAGTACATATGCGGTGTCTGTTCATCAGTCGTCGCCAGCAAGCTGCCTCCCACAAGTGGCATGTGTCCCTTAACCTTATGGTGATCACTACCTCCGAATCTGCAATATAGTGCACTTTAGCGGTTGTGGTGGGCTGCATTTCTGCAATAAATTGCACATAAACGGCCCGTGCCCTATGATCATCTGCACTATATTGCAGGTGCGCGTTATGCAGCTCACAATCCAGATCCACGATGAGGGCCAGTGGCGTAATGCTTTTCATCTCACCTTTCGAGAGCCAGCGGAAGGTTTCCTTGGGCCGTGTTCTTATGCATATGACCGTGACTATATCGTTCGCCACATCAACGACGTCCTGGCACAGGATGAGTCGGCGGTCAGCTACAACTTCCCGGTAGGTTTTGACGACAACACACTCAAGATCGCGCCAGCATTTCTTCACGATATCTCGCCGGCGGGTGCAGCAAAGAGTTCTCTGATGCGGCGGATAGGTGGGGAAAAGCCTGAGGGCTTGGCCACGGACCTCTTCCTGCTAGGTCGCTGTACGCCAGCACCAATCGGAAACATGCGAATCAAAGAGTCAGCAGACCTGATTGACCAGTCCGCTCGCCTTGGATTTCCTCGTGAAGAGGTGATTGCTCTGAGCACTGAGTTCATCGACTACGCATACGATCAAGGGGCAGCCATTGGAGGTGCCAGTGGGGCAGGTGGTGCTGCGCCAAAGATTCTGATGACTGAAGACAAAACGGGTCTGCTTTACCCGGATGCATCGCTTCCGGATTCAGAGGCGGCTGAGCACTGGTTTATCAAATTTCCAAGAGGGCAGGCACTGAGCGAAGACGTCGCCATCCTGCGCGCGGAGTACCTGTACTACAAAGCGATTCACCAACTCGGGTTGAATACGGTTTCGCAGGATGGGCTAGCACTTAACGAAGGCCGCAAGCCCAGTCTCTGGATGAAGCGCTTTGATCGTGAAATATCACCTGAAGGCGTTAAACGTTTTGCGGTGGAGTCCATTTATTCATTGGCCGGTGTTTCAGAACCTTGGTTGCAGATGAGTCATCTTCAGGTCATCGATATGCTCGTAAGCATCTGGAGGTGCGCGGGCCAGGAAGATGAGATCCATGATCTGATTTCTGAATATCTGCGCCGCGACTTGCTCAACCGGGTATTAGGGAACACCGACAATCACGGTCGGAACACTTCAATAATCCGTGAGAAGGGGCGATTCAAACTGGCGCCTATTTATGACCTGGCTCCGATGTCCGTAGATCGCGAAGGGATTATCAGAACGACACGATGGCCAAAAGAGATCGAGCTGGCCAACAATATCAATTGGGAGGCCGCCTGTATGAGCCTGGGGACCTATGTACATCCCGCTCGCTTGTATGAGCGCTTGAGGGAGGACGCCAAACTGTTTCTTCACCTTCCTGAAATCCTTCAGCCAGATCTTCCGGTCGTAATCTGGAACCACCCCAGTATCCCGCTGGCCAACCTCAAAGACCGGATGCAAGCCTGGGGTGTTCTATGAATTCAAATGCCGCTATGAGTGACCAGAACTTCAGCGCAATGACAAGGGAAGAGCTCATTCGCTCCATTGAGAGCATGCTGGGGCATGGCGAAATTTCAATGGGCAAGGCTGTGGAGATGCTCCGGACAATGGTGGCAAGGCTGGATCAGCGCACCTTTGCAAAAATGTGCAAAATCTCGATTCGTACCTTGGCGCACATTGAGCATGAAGAAGGTAATCAGACCATCAAGTCGATGAACGCTGTATTCAAGCCGTTTGGTCTTGAGCTTTGTCCGGTTAGGGTGAAGCGGGGTCAGTATTTGGGGGGAGTGGGGCGTTAAGAGTGCTGATCGTAGTCTCCAACCCCCGAAGCACCTCATATGGATCCACCCCAATCCCCTTGCACACTTCCAAAAACTCAATCACATCCAGCCTGCGCTCGGCATTCTCGGTTTTCGAAACGAAGGATTGCGGGCGGTCGAGTCGGGTTGCCAGTTCTTTTTGAGTCAGACCGGCTGCTTCGCGTGCCTCTAACAAAAGCATGAGCAAGGCTTGATAGCGGGTGTTGTGGATGGTTTTCACGTAGGCGTGCCGTTTGATGGTCCGGCCACCTGAATAAACCTGATTTGGGATTATCCCAAAATGGGTTTTTGGTTTAAGCTTCTGCTTCCAGGGATATGCACGTATGGGTGCAAGGGAGTCAGTATGAAAAACAAGAAACCACAACTGTTGTCTCGCAAGCCTCGCAGGCTCAGATCCTCAACCCTTTCGGCGCGTCAGGTCATGACCAGGCAGCAAGTCGTCAGTGCCATGTATGCCTACCTGATGAACAGTTGGGAAGAGTTGCCTGAGCAGAACAAGCGTGCGCTGGGTTTTGATTTTGTCGTGGGTGGTGAAGGGGAAGAGGAAGCGCTGAATCACTTGGCGCGGTTGTTCATGGAGTATGCGGAGATTTCGTTTCGCCGAGCTTTGTCCGCCCGACGCAGGCGCCTGGGAATCATTGACTGACTTTTCACAAGCAAATAAAAAGCCGGCTTGTGGCCGGCTTCTCGGGGACGGTCTTGGTTTATTTTTGGTAAACCGCAATCGCCTTCAACAGGTGCATCCGCAAGGGATGCTAAAGAGGTAACAAGCCGAACGTGTCGTTCGCCTTGTGTGGCAAGGGCCGCGCTGGGCAGCCTGTGCCGAATGGTGGCCACAGGATACTGATGTTTTGCGCCAATGCCCAGTCTTGAAACACATTCTCACTGTGTAAATACGGATACTCAGCGCAGCAGCATGGCGTTTCGGCGGCTGTTGAGGGTGGACCACCAGAATATCCAGCCCAGGATGCGGATGTTTTCCCGCTCGATTTCTTCGGCGCTGAAGAGTTCGTCCGGGTATTCGCTGTTGTTGTGGCTGCGCAGGCGCAGGCCGCCGTTGGGCAGGCGGTAGAGGTATCTGACGCGCAGGATGCCGCCGTGTTCGAGGGCGTACATTTCGCCGTCGATGACCTGGGTCAGGTCGCGGTTGACGCCCAGCAGTGAGCCGTCCTGGATCTTGTCGGCCATGCTGTTGCCGATCATGGCGACGCACATGGTGTTCTTGGGGTCGATGTTCATGGTTTGCAGCACGTGCATGGGCAAACGTATTTTTTGTCCGGGCGCTTCGGCCAGTACGGTCTTGCCGATGCTGTTGGTGGATTCGATTTCCTTGTAGATCTGAATTTCCACATCGCCGCGCAGCAGGCTTCGTCCTTGGTGAAGCGTAATCGGGGTGTCGCCGCCATTGTTCTCGTTGGCGGAGTCTGTCGGGTGTTTGGGGCCTTCGCCGGTGCGCAGCCAGCGGGGGTTGACGGTCAGTAGTTCAGCCACCTCTTCCAGCCGCGCCATGGGTACGCCGCGTTTGAACCAGTTGTTCACGTGCTGGGGCGTGACTTTGCGGTTGGCTGCAAAGTCCGTCGCAGAAAGATGGCACTCCCGCAGGAGGATGCGTAGTCGATCACCTGATGTATTCATGAAGCCGAGTTTACGGCGCTCGCGAATCCGTTTAAATGAACGGGGTGTTCAAATACTGCTGTTCCCTTATTACTTACGGTTAGCGACCTACAGGTGCAACAGTTGTTATGTAGGCATGTTCCGCAATACGGTTATTTAAAATAAACACCGTGTTTTGCTCTAAACCGACTGTGCAGGGTTCACACTTTGTTTATGGCACTTTAAATGAGGGATGTATTTTTATACGTTTGTTTATTGTTGATGTTCTGGAGAGTGCGAGGCAGGAGGGGCGAGGAGGGCGAAGCGTTTTGCAGAAAGGTGTTCGGAACACCCGGTCAGGTGTTCCGAAACAGCGAACCGGGTGATCAGCCTTTGTAGGCTGCAACCGATTTCAGAATCTCGGCGCGGGCTGCGTCAGCATTGCCCCAACCTTCGATTTTCACCCATTTGCCTTTTTCGAGATCCTTGTAGTTCTCGAAGAAGTGCTTGATCTGTTCCAGCAGCAGGGCTGGCAGGTCGGTGTACTCTTTCACGTCGACGTACAGCTGGGACAGCTTGTCGTGTGGTACTGCGATAACCTTGGCATCGCCGCCGCCGTCGTCGGTCATGTTCAGGATACCGACCGGGCGAGCGCGGATGACCGAGCCTGGAGCGACCGGGTAAGGAGTCACGACCAGCACGTCGAGGGGGTCACCGTCGTCAGCCAGGGTGTTAGGGATGAAACCGTAGTTGGCCGGGTAGAACATCGGGGTGGCCATGAAACGGTCAACGAACAGGCAATCGGATTCTTTGTCGATTTCGTATTTGATCGGCGCGTGGTTGGCCGGGATTTCGATAGCGACGTAGATGTCGTTCGGCAGGTCTTTACCAGCCGGAATCTTGCTGTAGCTCATTGGGTTTTGCCCCCGTAGTTGACCAGACAGATATTGGCATTAACGCCAAAAAGTGGGCCGGATTATAGGCATATTCTGTTGATGTTGACACGCACCGCGTTGGATCAGTGCTGGCTTTGACTGGCCGTGTCGCCCTTTTGCAGGGCTTGCAGCCGGGCCAGGGTGTCCTGGCGGTAAAAGGCCTTCAGTTGCTCATAGACCTCGGGGTAGGTGCCGTGCAGCAGGTCGGGCGCGCTGAAAAAGTACTCGCTGGTCACCGCGAAGAATTCGGCAGGGTCTTCGGCGGCGTAAGGGTCGATGACCGTTTCGATGTCTGGATCGTTGTCCAGTTGCCGGTTGAGATCGTCGTAGGCGTTTTGCATGACTCTGGCCCACTCGCTGATGCGCATGTCTGCGTGCAGCGGCGGCAGGCCGTTGGCATCGCCATTGAGCATGTCGAGTTTGTGCGCCAGTTCGTGGATGACCAGGTTATAGGCATCCCAGTCGCCACTGGACAGCACGCCCGGCCAGGCCAGAATCACCGGGCCCTGTTGCCAGGCTTCTCCGCTGTGCTCGCCATCCCATTCATGTTCGATACCGCTGGCATCGCGGTGCCGTTGCGGGCTGATGAAGTCGCCGGGGTACAGGACGATTTCGTGAAAACCCTGATACCAGTTCAGATCCCCGAGGTTGAGCAGCGGCAACTGTGCCTGGGCCGCGAGGAACAACCGTTGCTCATCATCCAGTTCGACACCCGGCAACGCCGTCAGGTGCTTGGCTTGCAGGAACAGCACGCAGGCGTCGCGCAGGGCCTGGTGCTGCGCTTCACTTAGCCCGTCCAGAATCGGCAGCCGCTGGCATACCTGTTGCCACACTTCGAGGGCGACAGGGTTTTTAGCCAGCGTGCGCTGTCTGCGCCAGTTGCTGAACGACCACATGGCTCAGCGGGCGTCTGCCGAGCGGCCCATGCGGCTGCGTATCAGGCCGATGACCATGGGCAGCAGGGACATCAGAATGATCACCAGCACCAGCAATGTCAGGTTCTTTTTGATAAAGGGCACATTGCCGAAATAGACCCCAAGCGTTACCAGGCTGCCTACCCACAGGATCGAGCCCAGCACGCTGAAACTCAGGAAGCGCAGGTAGTTCATCCGGCCGACGCCCGCGACGAAAGGCGCGAACGTACGAATGATCGGCAGGAAGCGCGCCAGTGTGACTGTCTTGCCGCCATGGCGTGCATAGAATTCCTGGGTGCGGATCAGATAGTCGCGGCGGAAGATTTTCGAGTCTGGATTGCTGAACAGCTTCTCTCCGGCGGTTCGCCCGATGATGTAGTTGGTGCTGTCGCCCAATATGGCTGCCAGCATCAACAGCCCTCCCAACAGAACCGGGTCCATGCCGCCACCGGCAGCCACTGCGCCTGCGATGAACAGCAGCGAGTCGCCTGGCAGGAAGGGCATGATGACCAGCCCCGTCTCACAGAAAATCACCAGGAACAGGATGGCGTAGATCCAGGTGCCGTAGTTGGCTACCAGCAGGTCGAGATACACATCGAGGTGCAGGATGAGGTCGAGGGGGTTGAAATCCATTGGAATACCTGAGGCCAGACCCTTGGAACAGGGCACGTGCGGAAGAAACTACTGTGCAGTACGCGCGGCATTATAGAGGGATAAACATGGCAACAGGTTTTTCGCGACTGAAGTCGCTCCTACGGATTAATGCTAATCACTCAAGCCACAAACAAGACTTGTGGGAGGCAGCTTGCTGGCGACAAAGGCCTGAAAACCGGCAGATATTCTGCGTCTGTACGCTGAAGTCGCCAGCAAGCTGCCTCCCACAAAGTGATTTATGACCTTAGTTGATCGGTAATACGTAGTTCTTGAACTGGGTATCTTCCTTGAAACCAATGGACTCATAGACCTTGTGTGCCACTTCGTTGTCGCTGCTGGTGGACACGCGCATGCGTACGGCCTGGGTTTCCTTGGCCATCTGTTTGGCATGCTTCATCAGATGGTCCGCGACCAGCTGGCGACGGGAGTCTTCGGCCACATAGATGTCGTTGAGAATCCACACACGCTTGAGCGACAGCGACGAGAAGCTTGGGTAGAGCTGGCAGAAGCCCAGCACTTTGTTGTCGTCATCCTTGGCCAGTGCCAGGTAGATCACGGATTCATCGCGGCGCAAACGCTTTTCCAGAAAATCGCGGGATGAGTCCGGGAACGGCAACTCGCCATAAAACTCGCGATATTTGATGAACAGCGGGCAGAGCAGGTCCAGGTGTTCAAGAGTTGCTTTTATGATCCGCATGATTGGGCCTCAACTTCACTATGGGCGAATGCAGTGTGCTCGGGCGACGGTTCGATGCTGCCGACTGGCTTTAGAAAGCGCAATCTAAAGCGGCTCAACCGGGCCTGCGAGCAGGAAGTTACCCTTGTTATCGGCTGCGTTATCCGATTCCACAGTCTTCAATTCGGCTTCATCCTTGAGGTTCACCCCCGAAACCTGTCGCCGGCAGGCTTCACGCATCAGATAAAGCAAGCGATGAGCCGCCATTGCGTAACTCAGGCCTTCCAGTCTCACATTGGAGATGCAGTTGCGATGGGCGTCGTTCAGGCCAACCTTGGGCGCATAGGTGAAATATAGACCCAGACTGTCCGGGGAGCTGAGGCCCGGGCGTTCGCCGATCAGGATCACCACCATCTTTGCGCCAAGCAGTTCACCGATTTCGTCGGCGATGGCGACACGGCCTTGCTCCACCAGAACCACTGGAGACAGCGTCCAGCCTTCGGCGCAGGCCTGTTCTTCCATGCGCGCCAGAAACGGTACGGTATGGCGATGAACGGCCAGCGACGACAGACCATCGGCAACCACCACGGCCAGATCGACCCCACCGGGATGAGCAGCAGCGTAATCCTTTAATTGCAGAGCCGAGTCTTCGTTCAGGCGTCGTCCCAGGTCCGGGCGTTGCAAGTAACTGTGGCGGTCTGCGGCGGCGCTGTGTACCAGCAGCGTTTCACGGCCTTTTTCCGCCAGTTGTGCGCTTAGCCCTGCATGATCGAAGGGCAAATGCACGGCATCCCGTGCCTGAGCGTGGGCGAACTGAAAGTCCAGTTGTGCGTTGGTCGGCAGGCTGGTGCCGGTACGACCCAGTGCAATGCGCGCCGGGGTCAGGCGGCGCAATTCCAGCCATGGGTTGGGAAGTGTGTCGTCGGTCATGGAGAGCTCACTCATGCCAGGTGCGCCAGAGCCTGGCGAAAGGCCGGTGGCAGGCTGTCGCCAAAGCGCACATGGCCATCGGCCTGGGTGAAGATGCCCATTTTTTCCAGCCAGGCCTCGTATTCGGGGGCCGGGCGCAAGCCCAGGCTCTGCCGCGCATAGAGCGCGTCATGGAAAGAAGTGGTCTGGTAATTGAGCATGATGTCGTCCGAGCCGGGGATGCCCATGATGAAGTTGATCCCCGCCACGCCCAGCAGCGTCAGCAAGGTGTCCATGTCGTCCTGATCGGCTTCGGCGTGGTTGGTGTAGCAGATATCACAGCCCATGGGCACGCCCAGCAGCTTGCCGCAAAAGTGGTCTTCGAGCCCGGCGCGGATGATCTGTTTGCCGTTGTACAGGTATTCCGGGCCAATGAAGCCGACCACTGTGTTGACCAGAAACGGGTTGAAATGCCGGGCCACTGCGTAGGCGCGGGTTTCGCAGGTCTGTTGGTCCACGCCATGGTGAGCGTTGGCCGACAGCGCGCTGCCTTGTCCTGTCTCGAAATACATCAGGTTCTGCCCGAGTGTTCCGCGATTGAGGCTCAGGCCCGCTTCGTAGCCTTCCTGCAACAGTTTCAGGTTGATCCCGAAGCTGGCGTTGGCGGCCTCGGTGCCGGTGATGGATTGAAAAACCAGATCGACCGGTACGCCGCGGTTGATCACTTCAATGGAGGTGGTGACATGGGTCAGCACGCAGGACTGGGTCGGGATTTCATAACGCTGGATGATCGCATCCAGCATTTCCAGCAGCGCGACGATGGACGAGGTGCTGTCGGTGGCCGGATTGATGCCGATCATGGCATCGCCGTTGCCGTACAGCAGGCCGTCCAGCACGCTGGCCGCAATGCCCGATGGCTCGTCGGTCGGGTGGTTGGGCTGCAGCCGCGTCGACAGGCGTCCGCGCAGGCCTACGGTGTTGCGAAAGCGTGTCACGACGCGAATCTTTTGCGCGACCAGCACCAGATCCTGTACACGCATGATTTTCGAGACCGCTGCGGCCATCTCCGGCGTCAGGCCGGGAGCCAGAGCGCGCAGGCTGGTTTCGTCGGCCTTGTCGCTGAGCAGCCAGTCACGAAATCCACCCACGGTCAGGTGGCTGACCGGGGCAAAGGCCACCGTGTCATGGGTGTCGATGATAAGGCGGGTAACTTCGTCTTTTTCGTAAGGGATCAGCGCTTCTTCAAGGAAGTGCTTGAGAGGAATATTGGCCAGCGCCATTTGTGCGGCGACTCGCTCTCCATCGTTTTGCGCTGCAACCCCGGCCAGAAAATCGCCGGAGCGGGCAGGACTGGCTTTTGCCATGACGTCCTTGAGGCTGTCGAAACGGTACGTCAGCGCACCGATAGCCTGGGAAAAGCTTGCCATACAGATTCTCCATGACGTCCCGCCGTTGGCGTCGGACGTAGTCTTTCGGTCAAACCGGTGACGTTCCGGTTCAAGCGACTGTGGGAAGCGATGTAAGCAATTAATACTCCATAGTGAATGGAAGTGCGAATTTGCGGGGTGTGGCTGGAGGATTTTGCGGGTGTTGCTTCAAGGTGGAGCGCCGGGATTCGGGAGAATGCCCGGCGTTGGTGCGCTGTTCGCGGATGAGCCCCACACGGTCTGCGCAGGAGCGAATTCATTCGCGAACAACCAATCAGAAGAAGCCCAGCGGATTGGTGTCGTAGCTCACCAGCAGGTTCTTGGTCTGCTGATAATGCTCAAGCGCCACTTTATGGGTCTCGCGGCCTACGCCTGACTTCTTGTAACCACCGAATGCCGCATGCGCCGGATACAGGTGGTAGCAGTTGGTCCAGACGCGACCGGCCTTGATGGCGCGACCGACGCGGTAAGCGCGGTTGATGTCGCGGGTCCATACGCCGGCACCCAGGCCGAACTCGGTGTCGTTGGCAATGGCCAGGGCTTCGGCTTCGTCCTTGAAGGTCGTGACGCTGACCACCGGGCCGAAGATTTCTTCCTGGAAGACGCGCATCTTGTTGTTGCCTTTAAGCAGTGTCGGCTGGATGTAGTAACCGGTCGCCAGGTCGCCCTCCAGTTTTTCCACCTTGCCGCCGGTCAGCAGCTCCGCGCCTTCGGATTGAGCAATCTCCAGGTACGAGAGAATCTTGTCGAATTGCTGCTGCGAAGCCTGCGCGCCGACCATGGTGTCGGTATCCAGCGGGTCGCCGCGTTTGATCTTCAGGACTTTCTTCAACACCGCTTCCATGAACTGCGGGTAGATGGATTCCTGAACCAGCGCGCGGGAAGGGCAGGTGCAGACTTCGCCCTGGTTGAAGAACGCCAGCACTACGCCTTCTGCGGCCTTCTCGATGAACTCAGGCTCGGCGCTCATGATGTCTTCGAAGAAGATGTTCGGTGACTTGCCGCCCAGCTCCACGGTGGACGGAATGATGTTGTCCGCCGCCAGTTTCATGATGTGCGAGCCCACGGGGGTGGAACCGGTAAAGGCGATCTTGGCGATGCGCTTGCTGCTGGCCAGCGCTTCACCGGCTTCGCGGCCATAACCCTGGACGATGTTCAGCACGCCGGGTGGCAGCAGGTCGCCAATCAGTTCGACCAGTACGCTGATGCCCAGCGGCGTCTGTTCGGCGGGCTTGAGTACGACGCAGTTGCCGGCGGCCAGGGCTGGCGCGAGTTTCCAGGCAGCCATCAGGATCGGGAAGTTCCACGGAATGATCTGGCCGACTACGCCCAGCGGCTCGTGGATGTGATACGCAACGGTATTGCCGTCGATTTCTGCTGCGCTGCCTTCTTGCGCGCGCAGGACGCCCGCGAAGTAGCGGAAGTGGTCGACGGCCAGCGGGATGTCGGCGTTCAGGGTTTCACGAACTGCCTTGCCGTTGTCCCAGGTTTCGGTGATGGCCAGCTTTTCGAGGTTGGCTTCGATGCGATCTGCGATTTTCAGCAGAGTCAGCGAACGTTCCTGTACGGAGGTCGTGCCCCAGCCCGGCGCGGCAGCGTGGGCGGCGTCCAGCGCCTTGTCGATATCCTCGGCGGTGGAGCGGGGGAATTCAGCAATGGGTTTGCCGGTGATGGGCGAGGTGTTGGTGAAGTATTGGCCTTTGACCGGTGCGACAAATTCGCCGCCGATGTAGTTACCGTAGCGCTCCTTGAAGTTGATGAGCGCGCCTTCGGTACCTGGATGTGCGTAACGCATGGTGAAGTCTCCTGATTCTTGTTGTGGGGAGTTCAGCGTGGTCAAACCTGTGGCAGAGAGTAGCCAAGAGTAGGCCATTTAGCTCCGGTTCGGGAATGAACTTTAGCCGTAGGCTTTCGCTGTACCGGACAAAGACCGGGTGCCATTTGAGCGGTCCTGAGCTAACCTGCGCGGATGTTATAAGAGGTCATCATGCATATTCATATCCTTGGTATCTGCGGCACGTTCATGGGCTCGCTGGCGGTACTCGCCAAAGAGTTGGGGCATCGCGTAACAGGCTCCGACGCCAACGTCTACCCGCCGATGAGTACCCAGCTGGAAGCTCAGGGCATTGAGTTGACTCAGGGCTATGACCCGGCACAACTCGATCCGGCACCGGACCTGGTGGTGATCGGCAATGCGCTGTCGCGTGGTAACCCAGCGGTCGAGTATGTGCTGAATAAAGGTTTGCCTTATGTTTCCGGCCCTCAGTGGCTGGCGGATCACGTATTGCAAGGTCGCTGGGTGCTGGCAGTTGCCGGCACTCACGGCAAGACGACCACCAGCAGCATGCTGGCCTGGGTGCTGGAACACGCGGGCATGAGCCCCGGTTTCCTGATCGGCGGCATTCCGCAGAACTTCGCGGTGTCGGCGCGTCTGGGCGGTACGCCGTTCTTCGTGGTCGAAGCTGACGAATACGACAGCGCCTTCTTCGACAAGCGCTCCAAGTTCGTCCATTACCGCCCGCGTACCGCGATCCTCAATAACCTTGAGTTCGATCACGCCGATATCTTCCCGGATCTTCCGGCCATCGAGCGGCAGTTCCACCATCTGGTGCGCACCATCCCGAGCGAAGGTCTGGTGATTCACCCAACGACCGAGCCAGCCTTGCAGCGGGTCATTGAAATGGGCTGCTGGACGCCGGTGCAAACCACCGGGCAGGACGGCCAATGGCAGGCGCGTCTGTTGAGTGAAGACGGTTCGCGCTTTGAAGTGCTGTTCGATGGCCAGCCTCAAGGCGTGGTCGAGTGGGGAATGACCGGGCAGCACAACGTTGCCAATGCCTTGGCGACTCTGGCAGCGGCCCGGCATGTCGGTGTAGTGCCTGCGCAGGGTGTCGAGGCGTTGAGTGCATTCAAGAGCGTCAAGCGCCGCATGGAGAAAGTCGCGGAGGTACGCGGCATCACTATCTATGACGACTTCGCACATCATCCGACGGCTATCGCCACCACCCTTGATGGCCTGCGCAAGAAAGTCGGTGATGCTCCGGTTATCGCGATTATCGAACCTCGCTCCAACTCCATGAAGCTCGGCGCGCACCGCGATGGTTTGCCGGAAAGCGTACAGCAGGCCGATCAGGTGGTCTGGTATGCACCGGCCAATCTGGGCTGGGATCTGGCCGCGACCGCTGCACAATGTTCGGTGCCTTCGATCGTCAGCGATTCCCTCGAGGGGATCATCGAGCGAGTCAAAAGCCAGGCTCAGCCCGGCACTCATGTGGTCATCATGAGCAACGGCGGCTTTGGCGGCCTGCATGGCAAACTGGCCGAGGCCCTGAAATGAGCGGCCCCGAACGCATTACTCTGGCCATGACCGGAGCTTCGGGTGCCCAGTACGGTTTGCGCCTGCTGGATTGTCTGGTTCGTGAAGACCGGGAAGTCCACTTCCTGATCTCCAAGGCCGCGCAATTGGTGATGGCGACTGAAACCGACGTCAGGTTGCCGCCCAAGCCTGCGATGATGCAGGCCTTTCTGACCGAGTACACCGGCGCGACTGCCGGGCAGATTCGTGTCTATGGCCGCGATGACTGGATGTCGCCCGTGGCCTCGGGCTCGGGCTCGCCTAGCGCCATGGTGGTGGTGCCGTGTTCGACTGGCTCTCTGTCGGCCATTGCCAGCGGAGCCTGCAACAACCTGATCGAACGTGCGGCGGATGTCACCTTGAAGGAGCGCCGCCAGTTGATTCTGGTGCCGCGTGAGGCGCCATTTTCCAGCATTCATCTGGAGAACATGCTCAAACTGTCGAACATGGGCGCGGTGATTCTTCCAGCGTCTCCCGGTTTCTATCATCAGCCGCAGACCATCGACGATCTGGTGGATTTCGTGGTCGCACGAATTCTCAATCTGTTGAATATCCCGCAGGACATGCTGCCGCGCTGGGGTGAGCATCATGTGGGGAGCGATGAGTAAGATCCTGCTGATTGCACTGGCGCTGCTCATGACCGGCTGTGCCACGGTCAGGACTCTGGATGCGGCCCAGCCGGGCGCGCCTGTCGTGTATGCCGGTACGCGACTTGATCTGTATGCGATGCAGGGTGGTTGCTGCGAGAAGGACCGCTTCGGCGACGAAGCGCCCGAGTACCCGGCCCTGGATTTACCCGCCAGTGCGTTGCTCGACACCTTGTTGCTGCCGTTGTCGGTGCTGACAGCACTGGGAGTGGGTTATCAGGCTCATGGCGGGTTGTGATTTTTCGCGAATGAATTTGCTCCTTCACACCCCTTAGGAGCGAATTCATTCGCGAACACCTCAGTTTATTTCCCCAATTTACGCAACTCATCCGACTCCACAATCCGAACGCCATCCTGTTCTTCCAGCGCCAGCCGCCACATGGCGCGGGCCAGATTGCAGGCTTCGATAGCGCCGTATTTGCCGGGGAGTAATTTGGCAATCGGTGCCGCGAGCTGTTCGGCCCAGCGGGTTTCCGTACGATTGCCCACCAGCAGGGCCGGGCGTGCGATGGTCAGTTGTGGCCAGTCTTGCGCCCTCAGGGCTTCTTCCATTTCACCCTTGGTGCGGTTGTAGAACACACTGGACCGGGCATCGGCACCGATGGCGCTGATCACCAGAAAATGCCGCGCCCCCAGTTCGCGAGCGCGTTCGGCCACGGTCAGTACCAGATTCAGGTCGATGGCGCGGAAGGCCTCCTGCGAACCTGCCTGTTTGATGGTGGTGCCCAGGCAGCAGAAGGCAATGTCCACTTTGCCGCCGAGGGTGGGTAGAAGGCTGTCCAGTTCGCCCACCGGGTTTTCCAGGTGTGGGTGGGTGGCCAATGGGCGGCGTGTCGGGGCCAGCACACGGCTGACGGTGGGTTCATTGAGCAGGCGATCCAGCAAATGTTCGCCTGTGAGTCCGGTTGCCCCTGCAAGCAGGATGTGTTGCGGCGTCAAGTACATAGTGTTTCTCCCTTGATACTGAATAGCCTAGCGGCTAGTGGAGGTCTTCGCTTCCTTGCGGTTCAAGGTCGTATTCAGCGCTCGCTCTGCCTGATTCTTGCGTAACAGTTGCCAGCGGGCAATGACCCCCTTGGGTGCCCATATCTGTGGTTCCGAAGCCTCGAAATCATCTTCGATTTCACGTTGCGCGACATACGCTTTTGCATCGTTGAAAGCTTGTTGCAGGTCATCGGTTTCGACCAGTGCCCTGGCAAATAGTGCATCACCGAAATAGGTGAAGTCGGCTTCCTCCGAGCAACCGAACGATACGCGGTCAGCTCGTGAGGCAGTCATGACCAGCGTTCGTTCGTCCTTGAGGTCCGGGATGAATCCGCCCGAATAGCAGGCGGAAATCACGATGACCTTGTCCCGATTTTTCAGCGGTACCAGTGCGGCAGCCAATGCATCGGCTGGCAGATCGGCCAGCGACAGGCGCGGTTGGTCGAGCACCAGTTCGTGATCCTGAGTGCCATGGCTGGTCAGATAAATGAACACCAGGTCTTCCGGGCCACTGCGTTGTGCCAGTGTCTGGGCGGCACGGCTGATGGATTCCCGGGTTGCGAGGGGGCGGTCGTTCATGTGGTCGCGGTGATTGACCAGGCTGATTTGCCCGGATGCACCAAACCTTGAGGCCAGCAGGTTGCTGACGTAATCGGCCTCACGCATGAACACGCTTTGCTTGCCGTCACCGGCCACCACCAGGCTGTACAGTTCCAGGCTGGGCGTCGAGGCGGGCACGGCGGCCAGTGCTTTATCCAGTAACGGGCCTTGGGCGAGCAGACCGGCCTCCAGCGGATCGGGCAGCAACGTGCCTTGGGCGTCGCGTATCCGCTGGCCGTTGGCCCAGACACCGCGCAGCTTGACACCGTCGGCGGAGGTCAGCACACCCGGGCCTTGATAGGTGTCATTGGCGAAGTGGCCGACATAGCTGCTGCCATCGGCCAGTTGCAGATGACCTTCGCCGGAGAATTGCCAATTGTTGAACTGGCCTTGATAGCGGCTGCCGTCCGAGCCGATCAGTTCGCCTTTGCCGCTCAGCGCTCCTTCCTTGAACTGGCCGTTCCAGATATCGCCGTCACTGTTCTCGTAGCGACCCATGCCGTCCAGCTGGTTGTTGCGAAAGCCGCCGATATAGTGATCGCCATCGGTGCTTGTGAAGCTGCCGTTACCCTGAAGCTGGCCGTTGACGAATTTGCCGCTGAACTGGTTGCCGCTGGCGTCGGTGCGCACGCCTTCGCCATTGGGTTTGCCCTGAGCGAACTGGCCCTGGAACTGGCTGCCGTCTTCAAGCTCAAGGCGTCCGGGGCCGTCGTATTGACCTGCCTTGAAGTGGCCTCTGTAGAGCAGGCCTTTTTCCTGCCAGGTTCCTTCGCCATCCCGGCGCCCAAGTTTGAAGCCGCCGACGTAATTTCCTCCAGCGGTGATCAGCTTGCCCTGGCCATGGAACAGTCCGTGCTCGAACAGGCCTTTATAGACGTCGCCATTACTGGCATGCCATTCGCCTCGACCATGGCGCTGGCCATTCTCGAACTGGCCAGCGTACCAACTGCCATTGGGGTAATCGATGCGGCCCTCGCCCTGAAGCCGGCCATTGACCAGATCGCCACGATAGCGCCCGCCGTCGGGCAGCAGGCCATCGGGAGGCAACAGGGATTCGCTATCGCCGCAGCCAGCGATCAGGAGAGTCAGAGCCAGAGGAGCAAGCGCGCGCATTTAAGATCCCAAGAGAGTTATTCCGTGACTCTGCTTGAGCAGATGTTCTTGTCACACCGGTGGGAGTATGCCGCAGCGAGTAAGAGGGGTGAAACAGTCTGTTACGACTGTTTCATGTTTCATGGGTGCTACACAAAACACAGGGACAAAGGTTCAGCGATAAAGGCCGGTTTTTCCTGACCTTCGATTTCCAGGGTGGTCGTGGCCTTGAGCAGCCATTGCCCCGGTTTTTTCTCCGTGACTTCCGTCAGCTCGACTTTCAGTCGAACCCGTGAATCGACCTTCACCGGTTGAATGAAACGCACGCTGTCCAGGCCATAGTTGACCACCATTTTCAGGCCTTCGGGCATGACCAGCAGGTCGCCCATCAGTTTGGGAATCAACGAGAGCGAGAGCAGCCCGTGTGCGATGGTGCTGCCGAAAGGAGTCTGTGCTGCCTTGACGGGATCGACGTGGATGAACTGGAAATCGCCGGTGGCTTCCGCGAACAGGTTGATGCGTTCCTGGTCGATGGTCAGCCATTCGGAACGTCCCAGTTCCTTGCCGATGTAGTTCTTGAGCTCTGTAGCAGGTACAAAAGGCATATCACTCTCCTTGATCTTCGGTTTTGCTTGCAGCTTGCAGTCCATACCCGTGCGGGACATTGTCTGCGGGCGCGTGACAAGATCAGCAGAGGGTTGCCGGTTGGTCAAGTGACTCCTTGTGTGCGAATACCTGTCCATAGCCTTGAACGCAGCGTGTTTATAATGGCGCCGTGAGTTCACCGGGTTCATTTATCTTCTGGAGTTCCCATGCTGTTACGGGGTCTGACATGGCTGGTGCTGTTCCAATTGCTGGGGACGGCGCTCAATCATCTGTTCTTGTCGATACTGCCGGGGCCGATCATTGGTCTGGTTTTCATGATCGCGTACCTGATCTGGCGCGGTGAAGTAAGTGAGCCGATCAGTGTGGCTGCCAGCAGTCTGCTGCGTTATCTGCCTCTGCTGCTGGTGCCGCCCGCCGTTGGCGTGATGGTTTATGCCTCGGCCATTGCCGAGGACTTCTGGGCCATCTTTGGCACCCTGTCCGTGTCGCTGATCATTTCGCTGACCTTTGTCGGCTGGTTGATGCAGAAGCTTATCGAGCGTCAGGCACGCCGCCAGGAGCGCTCATGAGTCTGGATTGGCATGGGGCCTGGATGTCGGTGATTCATCACCCTCTGTTTGGCATCGCTATCACGTTGGGTGCTTATCAACTGGCGATGGCTGCTTATGAGAAAACCCGCTGGTTGTTCCTGCAACCTGTGCTTGTCTCGATGGTTGTAGTGATCGGCATCCTGTTCAGCTGTGGTCTGGATTACGCCGAATACCGTAAAAGCACAGAGATTCTGGGCATTCTTCTGGGGCCGGCCACGGTCGCCCTGGCGGTGCCGCTTTATCTGAATCTACGGCGGATTCGTCAGTTGTTATGGCCAACCTTAACTACGCTGGTGATTGGTGGTGTTTTTGCCACCGGCTTGTGCTTGTCGTTGGGCTGGTTGCTGGGTGCCGATCACATGATCCTGATGACCATGGCGCCCAAGTCGGTTACTTCTCCGATTGCCATGCTGGTGGCTGAGCAGATCGGTGGTGTCGCAGCGCTGGCGGCGGTGTTTGTCTTGATCACTGGCGTGTTCGGCGCCATTTTCGGTCCTGGCCTGTTGTCACTGGCTGGCGTTGATAATCACGCAGCACGTGGCATGGCGTTGGGGCTTACCGCTCATGCGGTGGGAACCTCACTGGCTCTGCAGGAAGGCGAGGAGGCAGGCGCCTTTGCTGCATTGGCAATGAGCCTGATGGGTGTTGCAACAGCATTGTTTCTGCCATTGGCCGTGTCTTTGGCTGTTTAAGGGTACTTATTTATGACGTTGCCGCTGTTTCCGCTTAATGCTGTGCTGTTTCCGGGATGCGTGCTCGATCTGCAATTGTTCGAGGCGCGTTATCTGGACATGGTTAGCCGTTGCATGAAGCAAGGCGAAGGGTTCGGTGTGGTGTGCATCACTCATGGCAGCGAGATCGGTGTGGCGCCCGAGGGCTATTCGTTGATCGGCTGTGAAGCGCAGGTCACGGACTTTCAGCAGCAGGACAACGGCCTGCTGGGGATTCGTGTCGTCGGCGGTCGGCGTTTCAGAGTCATCAATGCCACTGTGCAGCGGGACCAATTGTTGATAGCCGATGTCCAGTGGCTGGACGAGCAGCAGGAGCGGCCATTGCAGGAGGAAGATGCCGATCTGGTGGCCTTGCTCGAAGCGCTGGGCGAGCACCCGATGGTCGCGTCCCTTAACATGGGGCTTGAGGCCAGTGGTCAGCAATCGTTGGCCAATCAGCTGGCTTACCTGCTGCCCTTCACTGAGCAGGACAAGATCGAACTGCTGGAAATCGACGACCCCGAAGAGCGCCTGGATGCGATCCAGGAGCTGCTCGACGAGATGCAAGGCGATTTACAGGCCTGATGTTGTAGAAGCGAATTCATTCGCGAAAGCCACTACCTCAATACTGATATCGCAATGTCGCATGGGCCAATGCATTGACTGCAAACAGGCCCAGCAGGCCGGTTATGGCCGGTACGATCAGCCACCATACTTTTGCCGACATGGCTGGCAACGGCGTCTGATGCTGGATGAGGGTCAGGCTTGCGGCACAGATACAGAACGCCAGCATCATCCCGGCCAGGATATCCGTCGGCCAATGTACCCCCAGATAAACCCGTGACAAGGCAATGGCCAGCGCTGGAACCCCGCCCAGCAGCAGCCAGGTCAGGCGCAGCCTGATCGGTTGTCCACGTCCGGCCAGTACCGCCAGTGTCATGAACAGCGCAAACGCAGCCGAGCTATGTCCGCTGGGCATGCTGTAGGTGGTCAGAGGGTCGAGCAGTACGTCCGGACGGGCGCGGCCAAAAAACGTTTTGAGCGTGCCGTTCGCCACGGCTGTGCCCAGTGTTGTGGCGAGTGCGAAGGCGGCGTGGCGCCATTGCCGGGCTATCAGCAGAACAATGATCAGCAGTGCTGCAGCGAGCAGTTGGGCTTTGAAGTCGCCAATGCTGGTGACCAGCAGGACGATATTCTGGGCCGTCGCGCTGCGATGCTCCTGGACAAGCGTCATCAGGCCCTGGTCAAAATGGTTCAGGTACGGCCAGCCGATCAGCAGTCCGGCCAGCATCAGCACGCTCAACAAGGCAATCACCTTGGTCGCATGGCGCTGCTTGCGGATGCTGCTTTGAATGCTCAGCCCGAACAGAATGGCCAGGCCCGCGCCAATGAATGCGGCTTCGCTCCAGAAACCCTCAGGCAATGGCAGGCGAATGGCCGCGCCTGCTGCCCAGCCCGGCATCAGGTAAACGATCGACCAACCAGCGGCTGCGATGATGCTGACGATGGCAAAGCGCGGGAAGGGCATGTCGAACATGCCCGCAATCATGGGCAGCATCGGGCGCAACGGACCGATGAAGCGACCCACCAGCAGGCTGGCGATGCCGTAGCGATGGAAGTAGGTTTCTGCGCCCGTCAGCCATTCCGGGTGCTGACGCAGGCCGGGTAACTGGCGGATATTCTGATGGAAGTGCTTGCCGATGAAGTACGACACTGCATCGCCCAGCAGGCCCCCGAGAAAACCCAGCAGCAGCACTTCGCTCAACGACAGAATGCCGCTGCCCGCCAGTGCTGCGATGGCGAACATCAGAACAGTGCCTGGCACGACGATCCCGGCAATCGCGACACACTCGATGAATGCCACCACGAATATCGCTATCGCTACCCACGACGGGTTCGCGGTCAACCAGCCAGTAATGCCATCGAGCAGTTCGCCCATGGATCAGTTTCCTTGAGGGATTAGAAAATAGTCGCGGCCTTCGACCTGACCGCGACGTAGTGGGTTCCGCGTGCAGAAGCGGGCGTATTCGGCATCGACGAAGCGGTACATCAGGTGCTCGTCGCGGCCATGGGGAATTCCCAGGCGAGTGGTTTGAACGATGAGCTTCGGCGTCTGGCCAATGTCTTCGACAAGCAGCTTTTGCGGATCGAAGCGCCTGGCGTCCCAGACCGGCACTTTCAGGCCCATGGCCTTGCACAGCAGCGTCTGGCCTGCGCACAACCGCTCCGGTGCGCGAAAGGCGCCGCTGGCATCCGGGTTGTTCAATTGCATCTGTGCCAGGGCATTGGCATCACTGAGTTCATCGACCCAGGCAAAGCCAGACTTGATCAACACGGCATTGCCCGGCCCTTCGGCGCTGAAGTTCAGCGAGTCTCCGCCACGGGCGTAATACATGTAGATGTGCCCGCCATCCAGAAACAGCGCCTTGCGTTTTTCGGTGTAGCCCAGCGAGGCATGGCTGCCTTTTTCGGCACAGTAATAGGCTTCGGTTTCAATGATGCGCGCTGCCAGCCACAGCTCACCGACCTTGTGCCGGATGACCTTGCCCAGAAGATCGCGGGCCAGGACCTGGGCATCTCGATGGAAAAAGCTGTCGGCAAGAGCAACGGGCATAGGCGGACACATGAAGTGAGAGGGCGCAGATCATAACAAGCGCTGTCTTAAATGCAGCTGAATGTACCTTGAAGGCCAACTTTGTTGTTTCTGGAAATGACAAAAGTGCAGGTTTACTCGCAATCTTTCATCGTGAAGGGCCGTATGAGGGTGAAATAAGCCCGACATGGTCATTTTTTGCACTGTTATCGACCATCCGCCTGTCTGCGCTGTCGTTCGTGCGGCGTGACAGCTATAATCGGCCGCTTTCTTATCTGCCAAGACCTCTGAGACCATGAGTGAGTCCGTTCTTGACTACATGACCCGCCTGGGTCGCGCCGCCCGCGAAGCTTCGCGAGTGATCGGTCGTGCCAGCACTGCGCAGAAGAACCGCGCTCTGCAGGCCATTGCCGCCGCTCTGGACGAAGCCCGCGCCGAGTTGTCCGCCGCCAACGAGCTTGACCTGAACGCAGGTCGCGCCAATGGCCTGGCTCCCGCCATGCTCGAACGCCTGGCCCTGACCCCCGCACGTATCGACAGCATGATCGTCGGGTTGCGTCAGGTTGCCAGTCTGCCGGACCCGGTTGGTGCAATTCGCGACATGAGTTATCGGCCTTCGGGGATTCAGGTCGGCAAGATGCGTGTGCCGCTGGGCGTTGTCGGAATCATCTATGAGTCGCGCCCGAACGTGACCATCGATGCCGCGAGCCTGTGCCTCAAGTCCGGGAACGCGACCATCCTGCGCGGTGGCTCCGAGGCCATTCACTCCAACCGTGCGGTGGCTGCCTGCATCCAGCGCGGTCTGGCCGAGTCCGGTCTGCCTTCGGGTGTGGTGCAAGTTGTCGAAACGACAGACCGCGATGCCGTGGGCGCGCTGATCACCATGCCCGAGTATGTGGACGTCATCGTGCCTCGTGGCGGCAAGGGGCTGGTGGAGCGTGTCAGCCGTGACGCCCGTGTGCCGGTCATCAAGCATCTGGACGGCATCTGCCATGTGTATGTCAGTGCCTATGCTGATTTGCCAAAGGCTCAGAACATCGCCTTCAATGCCAAGACCTATCGTTATGGCATCTGCGGCTCGATGGAAACCCTGCTGGTGGATCAGGCCGTGGCTGCCGAGTTCCTGCCTGCAATGGCTGCCCGCTTCCATGAAAAGGGCGTCGAGTTGCGTGGCTGTGAGCGCACCCGCGAACTGATCGATGCGATTCCTGCGACCGAAGAAGACTGGCACACCGAATATCTGGCGGCGATTCTGTCGATTCGTGTGGTAACCGGTCTGGACGAAGCCATCGAGCATATCAACCACTATGGTTCGCATCACAGCGATGCCATCGTTTCCGAGCAGCAGGGCCAGATTCGCCGTTTCATGGCGGAAGTCGACTCCAGCTCGGTGATGATCAATGCCCCGACCTGTTTCGCGGATGGCTTCGAGTACGGTCTGGGTGCAGAGATCGGCATTTCTACTGATAAGCTGCATGCCCGTGGCCCTGTCGGCCTGGAAGGCCTGACCTGCGAGAAATACATCGTGATCGGTGACGGTCAATTGCGTGGCCAGGAGCCTGCCTGACTTGAGCGAGCCCGTAGCAGCCTTGCCCAGACGTATCGGCATGCTGGGGGGAACGTTCGACCCGGTACATATAGGTCATTTGCGCGGCGCACTGGAAGTGGCCGAGCTGCTTGAACTCGATGAGTTGCGCCTGACGCCCAGCGCCAGGCCGCCACATCGCGACATGCCGAGTGTGACTGCACAGGATCGTCTTGCGATGGTCCGGTGTGCGGTGGCCGGTGTGTCACCCTTGACGGTGGATGACCGTGAGCTGAAACGGGATAAACCGTCGTACACCATCGACACTCTGGAATCGATGCGGGCCGAACTGGCCGCAGAGGACCAGCTGTTTCTGTTGTTGGGCTGGGATGCCTTTTGCGGGCTGCCCACCTGGTATCGGTGGGAAGAACTGCTGGAGCACTGCCATATCGTGGTGCTGCAACGCCCGGACGCGGACAGCGAGTCGCCTGATGCCATGCGCAACCTGCTGGCGGCACGCGCAGTCAGCGATCCGAAGGCCCTGAAAGGGCCGGGTGGACACATTACATTCGTCTGGCAGACGCCGTTGTCGGTGTCTGCCACCCAGATCCGTCAACTGCTGGCCAGCGGTAAGTCGGTACGTTTTCTGGTGCCAGACGCGGTACTGGCCTATATCGATGTGCACAGGCTTTACTGTGCGCCGAACACTGATGGGACGCTCTGAAACTGCTTTTATAGATAAGCGTTTGGGCGTTTCCACACATATGAGCTGAATGAGTTTTTTATGACAAAGCAAAAACTGAGTAGTGAAGAAGTCGTAGCACTGGCAACGGCTGCACTGGAAGACGTCAAAGGGTCGGACATTCTGGCACTCGACGTGCGCGACAAGACCAGCATCGCTGATTACATGCTGATCTGCACCGGTACTTCCAACCGCCAGCTCAACGCGCTGGTTGATAACGTGCGCGAGAAGGTCAAGGCTGCCGGCCTGATGCCGCTGAGCGAAGAAGGCAAGGGCGACAGCGACTGGGTTCTGCTGGATCTGGGTGATGTCGTCGTTCACGTGATGACCGCTGCTGCACGCCAGTTCTATGACCTGGAGCGTCTGTGGCAAGGTGCCGAGCAGAGCCGTGCAGCCAGCGCTGCGCACCACACTCCGGGCCACGAATAAGGCATCGCTGTGCGTCTGCGCCTGATCGCTGTTGGTTCGCGTATGCCCAAGTGGGTGGAAGAGGGTTGGCATGAGTACGCCAAGCGTCTTCCTTCCGAACTTGCGCTTGAACTCGTGGAAATTCCGCTCAATACCCGTGGCAAGAACGCCGACGTGGCACGCCTGATCCGTCAGGAAGGTGAAGCCATGCTGGCCAAGGTGCAACCGGGTGAGAGGATCGTCACGCTTGAAGTGCAGGGCAAACCCTGGAGCACCGAACAGCTGGCGAGCGAGCTTGACCGCTGGCGTCTGGATTCGCGCACGGTAAACCTCATGGTCGGAGGGCCGGAAGGTCTTGCTCCAGAGGTTTGCGCACGCAGCGAGCAGCGTTGGTCGCTGTCACCACTGACCTTGCCGCACCCGCTGGTGCGTATCCTGATCGGTGAGCAGATATATCGCGCCTGGACAGTTCTGTCCGGGCACCCTTATCACAAGTAGCATTGCCTTTACTGTGAACGCGCCCTAGATGCCTCAGCCGATCCGCCTAAAAGACCATGAAAAAGACGCACGTCTGGTGCGCAGCAGGGTCGTGTTCGGGGCAGTGGCCATCATGTTGCTGGTGTGCGTCCTGATTGCACGCCTGTATTTCCTTCAGGTCATTCAGTACGACTACCACTCGACACTTTCGGAAAACAACCGCGTTCACGTCCAGCCGATTCCTCCGAGTCGCGGCCTGATCTTCGACCGCAACGGGGTTGTGGTTGCCGATAACCGGCCAAGTTTCAGTCTGAGCATGACCCGCGAGCGTGCCGGCGAGTGGTCCAAGGTGCTCGACACCATTGTCGAAGTGCTGCAACTCACGCCCGATGACCGCATCATCTTTGAAAAGCGCATGAAGCAGGGGCGTCGGCCATTCGAGCCTGTGCCCATCCTGTTCGAGCTGACCGAAGAGCAGATTGCCCTTATTGCCGTGAACCAGTTCCGCCTGCCCGGCGTCGAGGTGGTGGCGCAACTGGTCCGGCACTATCCCCAAGGGCCGCACTTTGCGCATTCGGTCGGTTACATGGGCCGGATCAACGAGAAAGAACTCAAGGGCCTCGATCCCGTCAACTACAGTGGCACGCACCATATAGGCAAGACCGGTATCGAACGTTTCTACGAAGACGAACTGCATGGTCAGGTCGGTTACGAAGAGGTCGAGACCAACGCCCGTGGTCGTGTCTTGCGTGTTCTCAAGCGCACCGATCCGATTCCCGGCAAGGACATTGTCCTGAGCCTGGATATCAATCTGCAGGAAGCGGCCGAAGCTGCGCTGGGTGGTCGTCGTGGTGCCGTGGTGGCGCTGGACCCCAATACCGGCGAGGTTCTGGCGATGGTCAGCGCCCCGAGTTTCGATCCGAACCTGTTCGTCACCGGCATCAGCTTCAAGGCTTACGCCGAGCTGCGCGACTCCATCGACCGACCGCTGTTCAACCGTATCCTGCGTGGTCTTTATCCACCGGGCTCGACCATCAAGCCTGCGGTCGCGATTGCCGGGCTGGATGCTGGTGTCGTGACGCCGGGCTCTCGTGTATTCGACCCCGGTTATTACCAATTGCCGAACTATGACCACAAATACCGCAACTGGAACCGCACCGGTGATGGCTGGGTTGATCTGGATGTGGCGATCATGCGTTCGAATGACACCTACTTCTATGATCTTGCGCACAAACTCGGCATTGACCGGCTGTCCAGCTACATGAACAAGTTCGGGCTCGGGCAGAAAGTGTCCCTGGACATGTTCGAGGAGTCTCCAGGCTTGATGCCGTCCCGGGACTGGAAGCGGGCGACCCGGCGTCAGGCGTGGTTCCCTGGCGAGACGCTGATTCTCGGGATCGGGCAGGGCTACATGCAGGCCACCCCGCTGCAACTGGCCCAGGCGACTGCGCTGGTTGCCAACAAGGGCAAGTGGAACCGGCCGCATCTGGCCAAGAGCATCGAAGGCAAGGCGCCGGTGGATGATAACCCTATGCCGGACATCATCCTGCGCGATCCGGCCAACTGGGCCAGGGTCAACCACGGCATGCAGGAAGTGATGCACGGTGCGCGGGGTACGGCGCGCAAGGCTTCCATTGGTGCGCAATACCGGATCGCCGGTAAAAGCGGTACCGCTCAGGTTGTCGCGATCAAGCAGGGTGAAAAGTATGACCGCACCAAGGTTCAGGAGCGTCATCGCGACCACGCCTTGTTCGTGGGCTTCGCGCCAGCCGACAACCCCAAGATCGTCGTGGCTGTGATGGTGGAGAACGGTGAGTCCGGCTCTGGCGTCGCGGCTCCTGTGGTCCGTCAGGTGATGGATGCCTGGCTGCTCGACCAGAATGGCGCACTCAAGCCTGAGTACGCCGGCTCCCTGAATCCGGAGGCTGCGGCCCGTGAAGAGTAATTTCGACCGCATCCTTTCCAGCGAAGATGTGATGCGTCGCCGTGCGACCTTTCTGCAGCGTATTCATATCGATGGCCCGTTGCTGGTCATCCTGCTGACTCTGGCGGCGGGCAGCCTGTTCGTCCTGTATTCGGCCAGTGGCAAGAACTGGGACCTGCTGATCAAACAGGCCAGTTCATTCGGTATCGGGTTGACCGCAATGCTGGTCATCGCCCAGTTCGAGCCGCGTTTCATGGCGCGCTGGGTGCCCGTTCTGTATGTCATGGGCGTGCTGTTGCTGGTGGTGGTGGATGTGATGGGGCACAACGCCATGGGCGCTACCCGCTGGATCAACATTCCAGGGGTGATCCGTTTCCAGCCATCGGAGTTCCTGAAAATCATCATGCCGGCGACCATCGCCTGGTATCTGTCCAAGCGGACCTTGCCGCCGCAGCTCAAGCATGTCGCGGTAAGCCTGGGGCTGATCGGGGTTCCTTTTGTGCTGATCGTGCGCCAGCCTGACCTGGGCACCTCCTTGCTGATCCTGGCTTCCGGTGCTTTTGTGCTGTTCATGGCCGGGCTGCGCTGGCGCTGGATCATCAGCGTGCTGGCCGCTGCCGTGCCAGCGGCTGTCGCCATGTGGTTCTTCTTCATGCACGACTACCAGAAGCAGCGGGTACTGACCTTTCTCGACCCGGAAAGCGACCCGCTGGGCACGGGCTGGAACATCATCCAGTCCAAGGCGGCCATTGGCTCCGGCGGTGTATTCGGCAAGGGCTGGCTGCTGGGCACCCAGTCGCACCTGGACTTCCTGCCTGAAAGCCACACGGACTTCATCATTGCGGTGCTGGGCGAAGAATTCGGGCTGGTGGGAATCTGTGCGCTGCTGGTCATCTACCTGCTGTTGATCGGGCGTGGTCTGGTCATCACTGCGCAAGCCCAGACCCTGTTCGGCAAGTTGCTGGCCGGGGCGCTGACAATGACATTTTTTGTTTATGTATTCGTCAACATCGGTATGGTCAGTGGCCTGCTGCCGGTTGTAGGTGTACCGCTGCCTTTCATTAGCTATGGCGGAACTTCGCTCGTGACGCTGCTGTCAGCGTTTGGGGTTTTGATGTCGATCCATACACATCGTAAATGGATCGCTCAGGTTTGATTAAGGTGAAGAATTCAATGCAGGTAGTTCGCAACTGGGCTCGATATGCTCCGGTGGTCGGTCTGGTGAGCGTTCTTGGAACCGTACAAGAGGCTATCGCTGGCGACTACGAGGGTTCTCCTCAGGTAGCCGAATTTGTCGGTGAGATGACTCGCGAGTACGGTTTTGCCGGCGAACAGTTGATGAGCGTGTTTCGCGAGGTCGAGCGCAAACAGCCTATTCTCGATGCCATTTCCCGCCCGGCCGAACGGGTCAAGCAATGGAAAGAATATCGTCCGATGTTCATTACCGATGCCCGTATCGCGCGTGGCGTCGATTTCTGGCGTCAGCATGAGGCTGCTCTGGCCCGTGCCGAGCAGGAATATGGTGTGCCTGCGCAGATCATCGTGTCGATCATTGGCGTCGAGACCTTCTTTGGCCGCAACACCGGCAACTATCGGGTAATCGATGCACTGTCCACGCTGGGCTTCGACTATCCGCCCCGCGCCCCGTTTTTCCGCAAGGAACTGCGCGAGTTCCTGCTGCTGGCGCGTGAACAGCAGGTCGATCCTCTGACCCTCAAGGGTTCCTACGCCGGTGCGATGGGGCTGCCGCAGTTCATGCCGAGCAGCTTTCGTGCTTATGCCGTGGATTTCGACGGTGACGGGCATATCAATATCTGGACCGATCCGGACGATGCCATCGGCAGCGTTGCCAGCTACTTCAAGCGCCATGGCTGGGTGGCCGGGCAGCGTGTCGTCAGTCGTGCTTCGGCACGTGGCAGTCGGGTCGATGAGGGGCTGAGCCCTGGCCTGGACCCGATCATGTCGGTCGGGGAGTTGCGAGGTCTGGGCTGGGCGAGTCATGATGCGCTGCGCGATGACCTGCCTGTCACGGCATTTCGCCTTGAAGGCGAGCAAGGCCCCGAATACTGGATGGGGCTGAACAATTTTTATGTAATCACCCGTTATAACCGCAGTGTGATGTACGCCATGGCCGTGTATCAGCTGTCTGAATCGTTGGTTCAAGCTCGAGGCGTGAAGTAATGCGGCCATTGCCGATTCGTACACCTTTGAAATTGCTGGCTTATGCGGGGCTGGCATTGCTTATGGCAAGTTGCTCGTCCACTTCGCGTTCGCCACAGCAGAGCGGCACAGCCGTGCGTTCTGCACCAGGGCTGGATATCAACCGCGCGCACAAGGACGGGGCTCCCTGGTGGGATGTCGATGTCTCGCGTATCCCCGATGCCACGCCAACTGTCCACACCGGTGCCTACAAGGCCAACCCTTACACGGTACTGGGCAAGACCTATTTCCCGATGAGCGAATCCAAACGCTATGTCGCCTCGGGTACGGCTTCCTGGTATGGCACCAAGTTTCATGGCCAGAACACCGCCAATGGCGAGGTCTATGACCTGTATGGCATGAGCGCCGCTCACAAGACCCTGCCGCTGCCCAGTTATGTCCGGGTGACCAACCTGGACAACAACCGCACGGTGATTCTGCGTGTCAACGACCGTGGGCCGTTCTACTCCGACCGGATCATCGACCTGTCCTACGCGGCCGCCAAGAAGCTCGGTTATGCCGAAAGCGGTACTGCGCGGGTCAAGGTCGAAGGTATCGATCCACAGGAATGGTGGGCGCAACGTGGTCGTCCGGCGCCCCTGGCGCTTGATCAGCCACAAGTCGTGGCTCAGGCCGCTACGCCAGCGTTTACAGCCTCTACCGGGACTGTCGAGCAATACACACCGCCGCCCCAGCAACACGCTGCGCCAGCCGTGCCTTTGCAGGCTGACGCAAAAAAAAACGCTTCCGGACAAGCCTCTGGGCTATTTCTCCAGGTGGGAGCCTTCGCGAATCCAGACGCTGCCGAGCTCCTGAGGTCGAAACTGAGCGGGATGGTTCGGGCACCGGTTTTCGTGAGTTCGATAGCCCGCAATCAACAGACGCTTTATCGGGTCCGGATGGGGCCGATAGGCACGCAGGGTGAAGCCCAGCAATTGCAGGATAGTGTCAGATCGGCCAACCTTGGTCAGCCGAGCCTTGTAACACTGGATTGAATGAACAGTCGTTCTTGGCGGTATGAAGAGCGATTTGCAGTGGCCCGCAATGCGGACTTGCCGTCAGAGCAAGTGTTGCAGGCACTGCCCGCAGGATCGTGTGTCGAACAGGCGATCTTGTCAGCCAGGGCTTTAGCCTGGCGCCACGGGCCGCAGTGAAGTGCATGCGCTTCGCCGGCCTGTTCCGCTTTGCCCGTGAGGGCATGTTTGCCCATTAGCAATTTCGAGAGACGGATGAACATCACCACCTTTGCAAAACGTTTGTGCCTGCTTGTGCCACTGATTATCGCCCCGGCTGCCTGGGCCGCAGAACAGATGACGCCTGCTGCGCCGCAACTGGCCGCCAAGTCCTACGTGCTGATGGATGCCTCCAGCGGCAACGTTCTGGTTGAAAACAATGGTGATCAGCGCCTGGCTCCTGCGAGCCTGACCAAGCTGATGACTGCCTATATCGCGACCCTGGAAATCCGTCGCGGCCAGATCGGCGAGAACGATCCGGTGACCGTCAGTGAAAACGCCTGGCGTACAGGCGGTTCCCGGATGTTCATCAAGGTTGGTAGCCAGGTGACGGTCAGCGACCTGCTGCACGGCATTATCATCCAGTCGGGTAACGACGCCAGCGTTGCAGTTGCCGAGCACATTGCCGGCAGCGAAGACGCTTTCGCCGACATGATGAACAAGACTGCTGGCGATCTGGGCATGACCAACAGCCACTTCATGAATCCGACCGGCCTGCCGAACCCTGAGCACTATTCGTCTGCTCATGACATGGCAACGCTGGCGCGCGCCATCATCCACGAAGACCCGGCTCACTACGCGATCTACTCGCAGAAAGAGTTCTTCTGGAACGGCATCAAGCAGCCTAACCGCAACCTGCTGCTGTGGCGCGACAAGACCGTCGACGGCCTGAAAACCGGTCACACCGAAGAAGCCGGCTACTGCATGGTGTCCTCGGCAGTGCGTGACGGCATGCGTCTGATCGCCGTGGTGTTCGGCACCAACAGCGAGCAGGCTCGTGCGGCTGAAACCCAGAAGCTGCTGACCTACGGTTTCCGTTTCTTCGAAACCCAGAACTTCTACCAGAAGGGCACCGAGCTGGCCCAGGCGTCCGTCTGGAAAGGCACCACCCGTCAGGTCAAGGCCGGTCTGGCAGAAGACCTGAGCATGACCATGCCCAAAGGCGACATGAAGAAACTCAGCGCCAGCATGACCATGAACCCGCAACTGGTTGCGCCAATTGCCAAGGGTGACGTGATCGGCAAGGTTGAAGTGAAGAAGGAAGACAAGGTTGTGCATACTGCCAACCTCATCGCACTGGAAGCTGTCGAGGAAGGTGGTATTTTCCGCCGCGTGTGGGATAGCATTCGCCTGTTCTTCTACGGCTTGTTCAACTGACCTTCTAGTAATCAATGCCGACCTTCTCGCGACCTGCTTTCTGAGCGGGTCGCGTGTCCGTCGTCACGGCTTGTGAGACCTTTACTGCCATGACCGATACCGACGTCAAGTCGCACAAAATCGAATTCCCCTGCGATGACTACCCGATCAAGGTGATCGGCGACACCAGCGTGGGTTTTACTGCTGCGGTGATCGAGATTCTCGGCAAGCACGCGAAGATCGACGTCTCCACGCTCGCCGAGCGTCAGAGCAGCAACGGCAAGTACACCACCGTACAACTGCATATCGTCGCCACCGGCGAAGACCAGTTGCGCGATATCAATAGTGCTCTTCGCGCTACGGGTGTCGTGCATATGGTGCTCTGATGGGCGAAATCCTGGGCTTTCGTGATCTTGGGCTGATCGATTACGAAAGCGCCTGGCATGCCATGCAGCGCTTCACCGATGGGCGTGACCGGAACACCGCCGATGAAATCTGGCTGGTGCAGCATTCACCGGTCTTTACCCAGGGACAGTCCGGCAAGGCGGAGCATTTGCTGTTGCCGGGTAATATTCCTGTCGTACAGGTCGATCGTGGCGGCCAAGTGACCTATCATGGCCCCGGCCAGCTGGTTGCCTATCTGTTACTCGATGTCAGGCGCCTTGGATTTGGGGTTCGTGATCTGGTCACCCGGATCGAAAACACCCTTATCGCCTTGCTGGACAGTTATGGGGTGACGGCGGCGGCCAAGGCCGATGCCCCAGGCGTATATGTCGACGGCGCGAAAATCGCGTCTCTCGGCCTGCGTATTCGTAACGGTTGCTCATTTCATGGACTGGCGTTGAACGTCGACATGGACCTGGAGCCGTTCCGCCGCATCAACCCCTGTGGATATGCCGGGCTGGCAATGACCCAGTTGCGCGATCACGCAGGGAAGATGGAATTTTCCGAGGTAAGTGCCCGGCTGCGTGCGCAGCTCGTCAAACACCTCGACTATGCTGAGCAGGCGACCCTTACGGGCGGAATAGAATGATATGACTGACACCGTGCAAACCCTGATCCCGACGCTGGATGTTTCCGAGCGCGCCCCCCGTCCGAAAGTCGAAGCGGGCGTGAAGCTGCGCGGTGCTGAAAAAGTCGCACGCATCCCGGTCAAGATCATCCCGACAGTTGAACTGCCCAAGAAGCCTGACTGGATTCGCGTCCGGATCCCGGTTTCCCCGGAGGTCGACCGTATCAAGCAATTGCTGCGCAAACACAAGCTGCACAGCGTTTGCGAAGAGGCATCCTGCCCGAACCTGGGCGAGTGCTTCTCTGGCGGCACCGCGACCTTCATGATCATGGGTGACATCTGCACCCGTCGCTGCCCGTTCTGCGACGTCGGCCATGGCCGTCCGAAGCCTCTGGACACCGACGAGCCGAAGAACCTGGCGGTGGCGATTGCCGATCTGCGCCTCAAGTACGTGGTTATCACCTCGGTGGACCGCGACGACCTGCGCGACGGCGGTGCGCAGCACTTTGCTGACTGTATCCGTGAAATCCGTGCCCTGTCGCCGAATGTCCAGCTCGAAACCCTGGTCCCGGACTACCGTGGCCGCATGGACGTAGCGCTGGAAATCACCGCCGCCGAGCCGCCGGATGTGTTCAACCACAACCTGGAAACCGTGCCGCGCCTGTACAAGGCTGCGCGTCCGGGTTCGGATTACCAGTGGTCATTGACCCTGCTGCAACGTTTCAAGCAGATGGTGCCGCACGTGCCGACCAAATCCGGGCTGATGCTGGGTCTGGGTGAAACCGACGACGAAGTCATCGAAGTCATGCAGCGCATGCGTGAACACGATATCGACATGCTGACCCTTGGTCAGTACTTGCAGCCTTCGCGCAGCCACTTGCCGGTCCAGCGTTTCGTGCATCCGGACACCTTCGCCTGGTTCGCCGAGGAAGGTTACAAGATGGGCTTCAAGAACGTGGCTTCCGGGCCGCTGGTGCGTTCGTCGTATCATGCAGACGAACAGGCCAAGATTGCCAAGACACTGCTCTGACGGGCATTTGACAGGCAATGAAAAACGGGCCGGATAGTGATATCCGGCCCGTTTTTTTATGGTGGCACGTCAGGGTTTGCGCAGGTTGTTCAGCAACTCGTGAGTCGGATAACCATCGGCAGGCCAGCCAAAGGATTGCTGGGCGCTGCGAATCGCCTTGCGGGTATTGGCGCCGATAATCCCGTCTGGAGCGCCTGCGTCGTATTTGCGGGCCGACAGCAGGGTTTGCAGCTCGATGCGCTCAGAACGGCTCAGCGGCAGGTCTGTGCGAGGCCAATTGCCTACAACGTAACCGCCACCCTTGAAACGGTCGGACAACAGGCTGATCGCCATGGCGTATGACGTCGAATTGTTGTATCTGAGAATGGCGCGGAAGTTGTCCAGCACCAGAAAGGCCGGGCCCCGATAGCCGGCAGGCAGCAGCAGTGCCGCTTGTTGCTGGCTGGCAGCGAGAGGCAACGCCGAGCCATCGGGAAGCTTCAGGCCGAGTTTTTGCCATTCCGGCAGGCTCTTGCGGGTCGATGCGTCAGCCAAGGCATAGTCGAAGTCCGAACTCAGCACCACTTCAAAGCCCCACGGCTGGCCACGCTGCCAGCCGGAGCTTTGCAGGTAGTGAGCGGTGGAGGCCAGGGCATCGGCAGGCGTGTTCCAGATATCGCGGCGGCCATCACCGTCGAAGTCCACTGCATGAGTGTTGTAGGTGGTCGGTATGAACTGCGTTTGCCCCATGGCGCCAGCCCAGGAGCCGATCATCTTGTCTGGTGTGATATCGCCGTGCTGGAGGATTTCCAGTGCCGCCAGCAACTGGCTTTGGGCGAAGTCTGGGCGGCGGCCTTCGTAGGCCAGCGTGGCCAGTGAGCGGATCACCGATTGCGAACCCTGGAATTGCCCGAAGTTACTCTCCATGCCCCATACCGCGACCAATGCCTGACGATCAACGCCATAGCGCTGTTCGATGTTTTGCAGGTCGGTGCTGTACTGGGAAAGCAGGGCCTGGCCCTTGCGTACCCGTGCAGCAGAAATTGCGCCGTCCAGATATTCCCACACCGGGCGGCTGAACTCCGGCTGGCTACGGTCTGCCTTGACCACGCTCATGTCCGGTGTCACGCCGCTGAATGCGCGGTCGAATATGTCTGCGCGGATGCCTGCTCTGAGTGCCTGATTACGAAAGCCTGCCTGCCATTCCGAGAAACTGATGACGGGTTGGATCGTGAGGTTCTCATCGACAACCAGCGTCGGTGTTGGCACCGCAACCGCCTGGGGCTTGCTGGCTTGAAGCGGAGTGGCATCGGCAGCAGTGGGTTTTTCTGCGCAAGCTACCAGAGCGATAAGGCTGGAGGCGGCGATGAGTTGGCGCAACTGCCAGGGATGGGTAAAACAAGAAGGCATGCTTGGGTCCAAAGGGATTACCGACAGATGCAGACCTTAACACGGCTGGGCGGTTGAAAGCGCCTGGAGGGTTGTTGCTCTTTATCACGCAGCCAGAAAGCAAGAAGCCTCCCAGCTTTTAGACTGGAAGGCTTCGCGGCGGTAGCTGCCTTTGCCCTTGGCTGGTCGTTCCTGACGACTGCGGAACAATGGCTGGGCAATGATGGACTTGGCCTTGTTCGGCCGCTTCGGTTTGCTCATGGCGGGGTACTCTCGGGTGGGGGTGAACGGTGCGCATGATCAGGCAGGGCGGGGCGTCTGTCTAATAGTTGTGTGCTATGGATTCGCAGTCTGCTGCTCCGGGCTTGCTCCCAACGTCGCGCGTAGGAGCGAATTCATTCGCGAGACGGCATTTCGCGAATGAATTCGCTCCTGCGCAGTCTGTTCGCTATTCGGCGGGCAGAGGGAGACGTTGACCTGCCATCAACAGGGCCAACCGACTCAGGCTGCTCCAGGGCGAACCGGCGGCCTGGCCTTTGATTTGTGCGTCGATACGTTGTGCATCCATCAGCAACTGTCCCCAGCGCTTGGCCGAGTAGCGTTGCAAGGCTTTGCTCATCAGGGGTTTGCGCTTGTCCCAGATCGGCGGTCGGGCCGAGCTGAAGACTTTATCCAGCGGTATGCCCTGGCTGTATTGCAATGACATGTTGGCCAGTACCCGAAGCTCGCGGGTCAGTGCCCAGAGAATCACTGGCGTCTCGACACCCTCGCCGCGCAGACCTTCAAGAATGCGCAAGGCATGGGCTGCTTCGCCATTGAGTACCGCATCGGTCAGGCCGAAAACATCGAAGCGAGCGCTGTCAGCCACCGCTGCTTGCACGGTGTCGACGGTGATCTGTCCTTCTTCGGCCATCAGTTTGAGCTTTTCGACTTCCTGCGCTGCGGCCAGCAGGTTGCCTTCGACACGCGCAGCAATCAGCTCGACGGCATCCTGAGTGGCGGACAACCCGGCCTGGGAAAGGCGCTGGCGAATCCACTGCGGTAACTGGCCGATATCAACCGGCCAGATCTGCAGGAATTGGGTCTGTGCGCCTTCGATCAGCGCCTTGCCCCACTTGGTCTTCTGAGCGCTGCCGTCCAGCTTGGGCAGGCTGATCAGCAGCAGCGTGTCTTCGGCAGGGTTGGCGCAGTATTCCATCAGCGCGGCAGCGCCTTTGTCGCCGGGTTTCCCCGAAGGCAGGCGCAGCTCCAGCAGGCGGCGTTCAGCAAACAGCGACATGCTGGCGCCCGCCTGCAGCAGCGTGCCCCAGTCAAAGCTGGCGTCGGCGCTGAATACTTGGCGTTCGTCAAAACCTTGCTGGCGTGCTGCCGTGCGGATGGCGTCGGCGGCTTCCTGGCAGAGTAGCGGGTCATCGCCGCTGATCACGTACACAGGCGCAAGTGCGCCTTGCAGGTGCTTGTTGAGTTGGGCGGGAGCGAGTTTCATGATTCAGATAATGTCAGGGCCAGCAAGCTGGCCCCGGACACTTACTTGCCTGGAATTTCGAGAGGCGACTGTTGAGGCGTCTCGTCACGCACTCGTTGAGCGGCTTCCAGAGCATCGGCCTGAGCCTTGGCGATGTCGTTGGCCTTTTGCTGCAATTGCGCCAGACGTTCCGGCGTCAGTTGTTGCAGGCGAGCCATCATCTTTTGAACCAGTTCGCTACGCATTTCATTGCGCACCTGTTGGGCTTCGTTATCGGAGCCGGTCAGGTTGTTGCCATCGTGGGAATAGATCTTGTCCACGCTGACTTTATCGCCCAGCAGGACGAGGTCTTTCTCGCCACGCATTTCATAGTTGAGCGTAGAGGTCAGCTGGATCTCGGCCGAGCGACCGGAGCCCGAGTAGCTGGCGGTGCGCTGGGTTTCGGCCTCGTTGGTCAGGATCAGCTTGTATGGCGCGCCGGTGTAGATCTTGACGCCCGAGTTGGTCAGCGTGCGATTGAGCTGGGTGACCGTCTCGCCGTACTGGTTGCGTGCGCTGAGATCCAGTTCCTTGATCGCCAGCTCGTTGGTGCCGGTACCACGCAGCTGGAAGCCACAGGCACTCAACAACACTGCGAGGCCCATTACCAGCAAATTGCGTTTGATCATCTTGATGCTCCCCTTGAATCCGTTTGGGCCGACCTTGCAGCCCCTGGAAATATGTCTGGTGCCCGACCTCTGCCAGGCGCCCGATCCAATCAGCTTGCGACGATATTGACCAGCTTGCCAGGCACTACGATCACTTTGCGGATCGTCAGGCCATCGATGAAGCGCAGTACGTTTTCATTGACCCGTGCAGCCGCTTCGATTTCTTCGCGGCTGGCGCTGGCTGGCATTTCGATCTGGCCACGCAGTTTGCCGTTGACCTGAATCACCAGTTGCAGGCTGTCCTGTACCAGTGCGCTTTCATCCAGCTTCGGCCAGCCCGCATCGATGACTGCATTCTCATGCCCCAGCTGTTTCCACAGCTCATGGCTGATGTGCGGCGTGATCGGAGCCAGCAGCAGCGCAACGGTTTCCAGACCTTCCTGAAGCAATGCACGATCCTGGGCAGTGGCCTGAGGGGCTTTTTCCAGCACGTTCATCAAGGTCATCACCTGGGCGACGGCCGTGTTGAATTTCTGGTTCTGACCAATATCCTGGCTCGCCTGCCTGATTGCCTGATGGATGGAGCGGCGAATGGCTTTCTGGTCGTCGCTCAGGATCGTCAGATCAAGGCTGCCCGGCAGGCCCTGGCCAACATGGGCCTGAGCCAGACGCCATACGCGGCGCAGGAAGCGGTGCGAACCTTCGACGCCGGAGTCGGACCATTCCAGGCTCATGTCAGGTGGTGAGGCGAACATCATGAACAGGCGGCAGGTATCTGCACCGTACTGATCGATCATGGTTTGCGGGTCGATGCCGTTTTTCTTCGACTTCGACATCTTTTCGGTGCCGCCGATTTCCACCGGCAGGCCGTCGCTGGTCAATACCGCGCTGATGACCTTGGCCTTGGCGTCGCGCTCCAGGGTTACGTCGGCAGGATTGATCCAGGTCTTCTTGCCGTTGGCTTCCATGCGGAAGTAGGTTTCGGCGTTGACCATGCCCTGGGTCAGCAGGTTCTTGAACGGCTCGTTGGACGTTACCAGGCCTTCGTCGCGCATCAGCTTGTGGAAGAAGCGCGCATACAGCAGGTGCAGGATCGCGTGTTCGATACCGCCGATGTACTGATCCACCGGCAGCCAGTGGTTGGCTGCGTTCGGCTCGACCAGACCGCCCTCGTAGTGCGGCGAAGCGTAGCGTGCGTAGTACCAGGAGGACTCGACGAAGGTGTCCATGGTGTCGGTTTCACGCTTGGCCGGTGCGCCGCATTTCGGGCAGCTGCACTCGTAGAACTCGGGCATGCGCGCCAGTGGCGAGCCAGCACCGTCGGGTACGACGTCTTCAGGCAGTACGACCGGCAGTTGATCTTGTGGCACGGGCACGTCGCCGCAGGTGTTGCAATGCACGATCGGGATCGGGCAGCCCCAGTAGCGCTGACGGCTGATGCCCCAGTCGCGCAGGCGGAACTGGGTACGCGACTGGCCCAGGTTCTTCTTGAGCAGTGCGGCTTCGATGGCGTCGAAAGCGTCCTGGAAGTTCAGGCCGTTGAATTCGCCGGAATTGATCAGCTCGCCATGCTCTCCGTAAGCTTCCTGCCATGGAGCCGGGGTTTCGTCGCCCGCGCTGGTACGGACCACGGCCTTGATCGGCAGGTTGTACTTGGTGGCGAACTCGAAATCGCGCTCGTCGTGAGCCGGTACGGCCATGACCGCGCCGTCGCCGTAGTGCATCAGCACGTAGTTGGCGACCCACACCGGCAGTTTTTCACCGGTCAGTGGATGTTCGACGAACAGAGAGGTCGGCAGACCTTTCTTTTCCTGAGTGGCGACGTCGGCTTCGGCGACGCTGCCGCTCTTGCATTCATCGATGAAGGCTTGCAGTTCGGCATTGCCTTGCGCCGCCAGGGTCGCCAGCGGGTGCTCGGCGGCCACGGCCACGTAGGTGGCGCCCATCAGGGTGTCGGGGCGGGTGGTGAATACTTTCAGCGCGCCGGCTTCGCCAATCGAGGCTTGATGGTAAGGGAACTGGACTTCCATGCCACGGGACTTGCCGATCCAGTTGCGCTGCATGGTCTTGACCTGTTCAGGCCAGCCCGGCAACTCGTCGAGGCTTTGCAGCAGCTCATCGGCGTAGGCCGTGATCTTGAAGTAGTACATCGGGATTTCGCGCTTCTCGATCAGCGCGCCCGAACGCCAGCCACGGCCGTCGATGACCTGCTCGTTGGCCAGTACGGTCTGGTCGATAGGGTCCCAGTTGACGGTGCCGTTCTTGCGGTAGATCACACCTTTCTCGAACAGGCGAGTGAACAGCCATTGTTCCCAGCGGTAGTAATCGGGCTTGCAGGTGGTCACTTCACGGGACCAGTCGATGGCCAGCCCCAGGCTCTTGAGCTGGGCCTTCATGTAAGCGATGTTTTCGTAAGTCCACTTGGCCGGCGCGACGTTGTTGTCGATCGCGGCGTTTTCCGCAGGCATGCCGAACGCATCCCAGCCCAGTGGCTGAAGGACATTCTTGCCTTGCATGCGCTGGTAGCGAGAGATCACGTCGCCAATGGTGTAGTTGCGCACATGACCCATGTGCAGCTTGCCGCTCGGGTAAGGAAACATCGACAGGCAGTAGTAGGTTTCCTTGCCTGGCTGCTCACTGACTTCAAAAGACTTTTGCTCTTCCCAAAAGGCTTGGGCGGCGGCTTCGATTTCGCGGGGCTGATAGAGTTCGTGCATGGCTACTTTTTACTAAAGATTGGTGACCCTTGACCTCTTCATTGCTTCGCCGAGTCAGCTTGGCACCCTTTGCCGGACAATCGTGACTGTCTTTGCGGTGCGTACAGGCTCATGGAGAGCGGAAGTGGAATTACAGGAAGCGCCGTAGCATACATGAGCGCTGTCTACCGAGGGAAACGCTGATTGTTGCACCGCTCCTCCAAAAACCGTTCAGACGGCTCTATCTGGCCGTTGGTCGCAGTATCACGCCTGTTTTTACAGCAGCGCTAAGCTCAATAGCGAGGGTATGTTCTTATCTTCAAAGAGGTGAGCGGATGACAGAGTTGCAGCACACAGTAAGCACTCCTGAGCTGTATGAACGTTTGATCCATCGTCTGGGGCTTGCTCTGGAAACGGCCAACACTGCGGTTCGACTCCGTAACGAGTCGCCCGTCGAGCTTGAACTTGAAGGTTTAAGCAATGCCGAGCTGGAGTTTATCGAGGCCTACCTTGAGAAAGGGACGATGGAGGCGAGCGGGGCTGTTAAGGGTAAGTCAGAGGGCAGTTTTATTGTTTCGCCGGAGCAGGCTCAGTCGATAGCGTCGCCCAAAGAGTCCGCCAGAATCATCTGGCTGAAGGACAAGAGGCGGGCAAGGGCGTCGACGGGGTCAGGCCGTTACACTTCAAATACCACGTTCAAGCTTTAACCATCGCGGGCTGCGGGTCCGCTTTATAAGCATTGCTGCTTAGTTATAAAAAACATAGGCTTCGGGCATCTCTGGAGATGCTCGATGCCTATACGCTACATACTCAAATCCCTTCTTTTACCACCGGGTATTTTCTTTCTGTTGCTGGCCAGTGCCTGGTGGTTGCGCCGCTCCCGCCCGCGTATCGCGGCTGTCTGTTTCACGCTTGGCCTGGGCGGCCTCTGGGTGATGACTCTTCCTGTGGCGGTTGAGTGGGCTGCGCGAGGTCTGGAAAACGAGCAGCCCTTGTCGCGCCAGCAGTGGGCGACGCTGGCGCAGCAGGCTGATGCCATTGTGGTTCTGGGCGCCGGGCGCGAGCGCAATGATCCGGCCTGGGGGGCCGATACGCCCACGGGTGTCGGGCTGGAGCGGTTGCGTTTTGCTGCGCAGTTGTCGAAGGCATCCGGTTTACCGATTCTGACCACGGGCGGCTTGCATTTCGGTGAGCCTCCGAGCGAAGCAGCGATCATGGCGCAATCGCTTCAAGATGACTTTGGTGTTGCGGTGCGCTGGCAGGAAGGGCTTAGCCGCACCACCTGGGAAAACGCGACGATGACAGCCGACATATTGCAGCCGTTGGGTATCAAGCGGGTCGTGGTAGTGACTCAGGCCTGGCACATGGCGCGCTCACGGTGGAGCTTCGAGGAGGCGGGCTTCACCGTTGTGGCCGCTCCCGTCGGATTCCTGAGCGGCGCCAATGACCAGCCACTGGGCGGCTGGATGCCGGAAGCCAAGGCGTTCATGCAGAGCTTGTGGTTGATCAATGAAGCGCTGGGGCAATTGTTTTATAGAGCAATGTATTGAGCCGCAAGCTTTAAGCTTCAAGCTTCAAGTCAAAAGCTTGTAGCTTGTAGCTTGTAGCTTGTAGCTTGTAGCTTGTAGCTTGTAGCTTGTAGCTCCCTTCCCTATACCGTCTTTGCAATACGCGCCGCCAGCAAGGCCCAGCCAAACAGCAGCCCGCAGACGATGATCAGCGGCCATGAACGCCAGTGCAGGTAGGGTGTCAGTTCCTGCATCGGGACTACTTCGCCATACAGCACGCCGCGCTCGAATTGCGGTATCTGTGCCGTGATCTTGCCGAACGGGTCGATCAGGCCGGTGACGCCGTTGTTGGTGGAGCGGATCATCCAGCGACCGGCTTCCAGGGCGCGCATCTGCGCCATCTGCAGGTGTTGCAGCGGCCCAATGGAGGTGCCGAACCAGGTGTCGTTGCTGATGGTCAGCAGCACGTCGCTTTGTGCCGCAAGGCCAGCCGCGAATTCCGGGTAGACCACTTCATAGCAAATGAACGGCGCAATCTGATAACCCTTGGCCTGCAGCATGCTCTGGTCGCTCGGGCCGCGGGCGAAGTCTGACATCGGCAGGTCGAAGAAGGCGATCAGCCCGCGCAGAATGTCCTGTAGCGGCACGTATTCGCCAAACGGAACGAGCTTCTGCTTCAGGTAGGTACCATCTCCTTCGCCGGTTACCGTGATGCCGTTGTAATAACGGGACTCGCCGCGCTCGGTCACTTCACGCACCGGCACGCCGGTAATGAGGGCCGAGCCACGTTGCGCGGCAAACTTGCCCATCATCGTCAGATAACCTTCCGCCGACTCCTTGAGCACCGGTACGGCTGTTTCCGGCCAGACAATCAGGTCGGCCTGCTGCGAGTTGAACGTCATGTCGCGGTAAAGCGCCAGTTGAGCGTTCAACTGCTTGGGGTCCCACTTCATGCTTTGTTCGATGTTGCCTTGTATCGCGGCGACTTTCAGCGGTGCGCCCGCAGGCGAGGTCCAGGCATGGCCTTTGAGTGCGATGCCGGTAATCCAGGGGGCCAGCAATAGCACCACGCCTGCTGCGAGGAAGGACTTGCGTGCCCGTAAACGATGCAGATTGCTCAGCAAGGCAACGGTAAGAGCCAGGACGAAGGAGATGAGCCAGATACCGCCGACAGGTGCCAGACCGGCCAGCGGGCCATGAAGCTGGCTGTAACCCGAATACAGCCACGGGAATCCGGTCAGGAACCAGCCGCGAAAGGCTTCCTGTGCTGTCCACAGTGCCGCGAAGGCCAGAGCGTCGGCCAGTGGTGCTTCGTTGCGGCGAATCCAGCGCGCCCAAAGCCAGGCCGGCAGGGCAAAGAACAGGGCGATCAGGCTGATGAACAACAGCATCAACAAGCCGGCCAGTAGTGGCGAGGCACCACCGTAGGTGTTGATGCTGACGTAGATCCAGCTGGTTCCTGCGCCGAACAGGCCGAAGCCGTAGCTCCAGCCCCGGACGAATGCCTGGCGCGGGCTCAGCTCGCGCAGGCCCAGATAGAAGAACGCCACCGCCACCAGAGCCAGAGGCCAGATGTCGAAGGGCGCCAGGGCCAGGGTCGTAAGTCCGCCAGCCGCCACGGCCAGCAGGTTACCGGGCCAGCCGGGGCGGGTTATCCAGCGCATGTCTATTCCTTGAAACGTTACGGGCGAGAGATAGGGCTCAGGCGTAGTAAGTGAATGCGACGGCTGTCAGCGCTCAGGATGCGGAAACGATAGGCACCGATTTCGGTGATTTCGTTGCGCTTGGGCAAATGACCGAAGGCATTCATGACCAGCCCGCCGACCGTATCGAATTCGTCATCGGAAAACTCGCTGTCGAAGAACTCGTTGAAGCTCTCGATAGGCGTCAGGGCCTTGACCAGGAAGTCGCCGCTGGGCAGCGGTTTGATGTAGCTGTCCTCTTCGACGTCATGCTCGTCTTCGATGTCGCCGACGATCTGCTCCAGCACGTCCTCGATGGTTACCAACCCTGCCACACCGCCGTATTCGTCAATGACGATGGCCATGTGGTTGTGGTTGGCGCGGAACTCGCGCAGCAGCACATTGAGGCGTTTTGACTCGGGGACGAATGTCGCCGGGCGCAGCAGGCTTTTGATGTCGTCGCTGTCGCCGTTGGGCTTGAGAATCAGCGGCAGCAGATCCTTGGCCAGCAACACGCCGAGTACATCGTCGTGGCTCTCGCCGATCACCGGGTAGCGCGAGTGCGCGGCATCGATGACGGCAGGCAAAAACTCGCGGGGTGTCTGGGTCGCCTTGATGCTGATCATCTGCGAGCGCGGCACCATGATGTCGCGTACTTGCAGGTCAGCCACTTGAATGGCGCCTTCGACAATGGCCAGCGCTTCGCTGTCCAGCAGCTTGTTCTGTTGGGCTTCGCGCAGCAGCTCAAGCAGCTCCTGGCGGTTTTTCGGCTCGTGGACAAAAGCCTGGGTCAGTTTCCCCAGCCATGACTTTTGTCCGTTGCTCGATCGATCTTCGCTCATAGCCCTTACTCGTGATCCTTGCTTGTTGTTTCTGAATGTTGATGTTCGGCGCTTTCGTCGTCTGCATAAGGATCCGGATAGCCCAGCTCCTCAAGCAACGTTCGTTCCAGTGCTTCCATTTCCTCGGCTTCTTCATCGTCGATATGGTCGTAACCAAGCAGATGAAGGCAGCCGTGAATGACCATGTGCGCCCAATGCGCATCAACGGTCTTGCCTTGTTCCCGGGCTTCGCGATTGACCACTGCAACGCAGATGACCAGATCGCCCAGCAGCGGAATGTCCAACAGGTCGTCAGGCACGTCCGCAGGAAAGGAAAGCACGTTGGTGGCGTAATCCTTGTGTCGCCAGGTGTGATTCAGTTCGCGCCCTTCGGGTTCATCGACCAGACGGATGGTCAGTTCCGAATCGGCGCTGCGCTGACGCAAGCCCATCTCGCACCAAAGGCGGAACTGGGCTTCGCTGGGGGCTTTTTCTTCACTTGCCAGTTGCAGATCCAGCTCAAGCATCGCGGCGGCTATCCCGTGAGGAATTGAAGCTGCTGGTCTGCGTGTCGCTGAAGCGGTCATCGAAGCGCTCATAGGCTTCGACGATGCGCTGCACCAGCGGATGGCGAACCACGTCCTTGGGTTTGAAGTGGGTGAAGCTGATGCCTGGCACGTCCTTCAGGACATCGATGACATGTGTCAGGCCCGACTTCGTGCCTTTGGGCAGGTCGACCTGGGTAATGTCGCCGGTTATGACGGCGGTAGAGCCGAAGCCAATACGGGTCAGGAACATTTTCATCTGCTCGACGGTGGTGTTCTGACTCTCGTCGAGAATGATGAAGCTGTTATTAAGGGTGCGCCCGCGCATGTAAGCCAGCGGTGCAACTTCAATGACCTGCTTCTCGATCAGCTTGGCGACATACTCGAAGCCCAGCATTTCATAGAGTGCGTCGTAGAGCGGGCGCAGGTAAGGGTCGATCTTCTGTGCCAGATCACCGGGCAGGAAACCGAGCTTTTCACCGGCTTCAACGGCCGGACGCACCAACAGGATGCGGCGGATCTGCTCGCGCTCCAGTGCATCCACCGCGCAGGCGACGGCCAGATAGGTCTTGCCGGTACCCGCAGGGCCGATACCGAAGTTGATATCGTTGCCGAGGATTTCCTTGACGTAGCGCTGCTGATTCAAGCCGCGAGGGCGAATCATGCCTTTTTTGGTGCGCAGTGCCACGCCGACTTCGGCGGCCGGATGGTTGTCCAGCCCTTCGACGCCTGATTCCTGCAGGAACAGGTGAACCATGTCCGGCGTCAGGTCTGTACCTTTGGTTTCACGGTACAGGCGGCGCAGGAGGTTTTCAGCCGAAGTGGTTTGTCGGGATTCGCCAATGAGCTCGAATTGATTTCCGCGATTGCGGATCTCGATGTTCAGGCGCTGTTCGATCAAGCGCAGATGCTCGTCGAGTTGCCCGCACAAGTTGGCGAAACGATGGGCCTCGAAAGGTTCGAGGATAAAGCGATGAGGTTCTGTGGGAGCGTTCAAGGTCGTTTTTAGCCGCCCGACGGCAATTGAGATGAATTGAAGAATACCCCTAGAGAACCTTGGGCGAAAGGTCTGAAGTCGTTCGCGAATGAATTCGCACCCACCGGGCCATCCGTAGGAGCGAATTCATTCGCGAAGAAATCATTGCTGCAACAGCGAACCCCGCAGCGAATGCGGCTGTGCGTCATCAATGTACACATCGGCAAACTGCCCGATCAGCTTGGGGTTATCGCAGCGAAAGTTGACGATCCGGTTGTTCTCGGTGCGCCCTTGCAGCTCGCCGGGATCCTTTTTCGAGTAATCGGTCACCAGGATGCGCTGGATGCTACCGACCATTTGTCGGCTGATCTCGAAACCTTGCTGGTTCAGGCGATGTTGCAGGGCCGCCAGACGCTCTTTCTTGAGTGCTTCCGGGGTGTCGTCTTTCAGATCGGCGGCTGGCGTACCAGGGCGCGGGCTGTAGATGAACGAGAACGAGAAGTCGAAACCCACGTCCTGAATCAGCTTCATGGTGTTCTCGAAGTCTTTCTCGGTTTCGCCCGGGAAGCCGACGATGAAGTCCGAACTGATGCTGATACCCGGCACGGCAGCCTTGAGCTTGCGCAGCTTGTACTTGTATTCCAGCGTGGTGTGGTTGCGCTTCATGGCCGCCAGGACACGGTCGGAGCCTGATTGCACCGGCAGATGCAGGTGTTTGACCAGCTCCGGCACTTCGGCGTGGGCCAGGATCAGGCTGTCGGAAAACTCCAGAGGGTGCGACGTGGTGTAGCGGATGCGGTCGATGCCGTCGACTGCCGCCACCACGCGGATCAGGTCCGCCAGATCGGCGACACGGCCATCATGGGTGGTGCCGCGATAGCCGTTGACGTTCTGGCCCAGCAGCGTGATTTCGCGTACGCCGTTTTCAGCCAGGTGAATCACTTCAGCCAATACGTCATCGAACGGACGGCTGACTTCTTCGCCGCGGGTATAAGGCACGACGCAGAATGTGCAGTACTTGCTGCAACCTTCCATCACCGACACGTAGGCACTCGGGCCATCAATGCGCGGCTCGGGCAGGTGGTCGAACTTTTCGATTTCCGGGAACGACACATCGACCTGAGGCAGGCGGGTGATGCGTGCGGTATCGATCATTTCCGGCAGGCGGTGCAGGGTCTGCGGGCCGAAGACCACGTCCACGTAAGGGGCGCGATCGCGGATTGCCGCGCCTTCCTGGCTGGCGACGCAACCGCCGACCGCGATGACCATCTCGGGATTGGCCAGTTTCAGTTCGCGCCAGCGACCCAGCTGGGAATAGACCCGATCCTGGGCGCGCTCGCGAATCGAGCAGGTATTGAGCAGGATCACGTCGGCATCTTCCGCGCGAGCGGTGACTTCCAGGGCCTGATGTTCGCCCAGCAGATCGACCATGCGCGAGCTGTCGTACTCGTTCATCTGGCAACCGTGGGTTTCGATATAAAGCTTCTTGGCCATGCGTGATCATCAGCGGATTCAAAGAACCGCGCATTATAGGGACGATGCTCACGGGTTCCTAGCGTTGGCTGTCTGATGGGCATGCTATAATTCGTGCCCTTTTTTCCATCCCCGATTGTTATCCGGCTTTTATGACCAAACGCGAAGCTCCAATCTACAAGGTGATTTTCCTCAACCAGGGCCAGGTGTTCGAGATGTACGCCAAGCAGATCTATCAAAGCGATCTGTGGGGCTTTCTGGAAGTGGAGGAGTTCGTCTTCGGCGAGCGTACGACTGTCGTGGTTGACCCCAGCGAAGAAAAGCTGAAGGCACAGTTCGAGGGCGTGGTGCGCAGTTTTGTGCCGATGCATTCGATCGTGCGGATCGATGAGGTCGAGCGCATGGGCACGCCAAAGATCAGCGAGGCACGTGGCGGTGGCAATGTGATGCCGTTTCCTATGCCGATGCCTGAAAAGTAGAAGTGAAGAAAGCCTGCCCTGACGCTATTCGATCAGGGCAGTGGAGAGAATGGAGAGCGTCCTTCGGCGGTTTGCAGCTCCATCAGGTACTTGCGGAAAATCTGGCCCAGCACCTGGGTCGCGACTTCCAGTTCATCGCGCTTCATCTTTGCCGACACTTCGTCAGCAGCATCCAGCGCTTCTTCCGAACCGTTGACCGCAGCCATCTTCAGCACGATATACGCCTGAATGTTATTGGCCTGCACGCCTTCGCCGCGAGCAAACATCAAACCCAGTTGATACTGCGCCTGCGCATGGCCCAGCAACGACGCCTGCTCGAAATAGTTGAGTGCCTGAGGCAGGTCGCGAGGGGTGTTCTGGCCCTCGTAATAGAACTCGCCCAGTTCGTATTGTGCTTGCGCATCCCCGGATTGTGCAGCTTGCTGGCATGCCGAAAGCGCAGCCGGAAGATTCTCGGGCTGAGTATTGAGGGTGCAACGACCCACCGCTGGGATTAACAACGAGTTGCCGCCTGCATTGGTCAGCAGGGGATAGACAAGCAACAGGCAGCCCAATGCAAGGGTGCGGCCGGTGCGGTTCATGGGAGTCGACTTACCTCTGAAAAAGGTGCGGGCGTACCCGTCCAGCGAAACGTGCTGGCTGGCCATTATGAAATAAGCAGGGCCAACCTTACAAAGTCTTTACGGATTTTCTGCTGCACGGCCCCGATTTATCTGGTTTAAACCCGTGGGAGCGAATTCATTCGCGAATGAATTCGCTCCTACATTAGCTTATTTCAGGGCGGCGAACGCTTTTTCGGCAGCATCGAGGGTCAGTTTCAGCTCCGCTTCGCCATGGGCGATGGAAGTGAAGCCTGCTTCAAATGCACTTGGCGCAAGGTACACGCCGCCCTCCAGCATCAGGTGGAAGAAGCGTTTGAAGCGGTCGGCATCGCTGGTCATGACGTCCTGGAAGGTCACGATTTCCTTGGCGTCACTGAAATACAGGCCAAACATGCCGCCCGCCTGAGTGGTCACGAACGGGATGCCCGCTGCATCGGCACGCTGTTGCAGGCCTTCGAGCAGGCGGCGAGTGTAGTCGCTCAGCTCATCGTGGAAGCCTTCGCGGCTGATCAGGCGCAACGTGGTCAGACCTGCGGCCATGGCCAGCGGGTTGCCCGACAGCGTGCCAGCCTGATAGACCGGCCCCAGCGGGGCGATGTGCGACATGATTTCGCGTTTGCCGCCAAAGCAGCCCACGGGCATGCCGCCGCCAATGATCTTGCCGAAGGTGCTCAGGTCTGGTGTAACGCCGTAGTAAGCCTGGGCGCCGCCGAGTGCCACGCGAAAGCCGGTCATTACTTCGTCGAAGATCAGCACCACGCCATGCTCGTCGCACAGGTCACGCAGGCCTTGCAGGTAGCCCGGTGCAGGCGGAACGCAGTTCATGTTGCCTGCGACCGGCTCGACGATGATGCATGCCACTTCCTGACCGACATCGGCCAGCAGTTGGCGGACCGCTTCCAGATCATTGAACGGCACGGTCAGGGTGTGCCTGGCGAACGCTGCCGGAACGCCTGGCGAGCTTGGCACGCCCAGCGTCAGTGCGCCGGAGCCAGCTTTTACCAGCAGGCTGTCGGAGTGACCGTGGTAGCAGCCCTCGAACTTGATGATGCTGTCGCGACCGGTGTAGCCACGGGCCAGACGAATCGCGCTCATGGTCGCTTCGGTGCCGGAGCTGACCATGCGCACCATTTCCATGGACGGCACGAGTGAGCAGACCAGATCGGCCATTTCGGTTTCCATGGCGGTCGGTGCGCCATAGGACAGGCCGTGTTCCAGTTGGCTGCGCACGGCGTCGAGCACTTGCGGATGGCTGTGACCCAGAATCATCGGTCCCCAGGAACCGACATAATCGACATAACGCTTGTCGTCTTCGTCAGTCACGTAAGCACCGGCAGCATGCTTGAAGAACAGTGGCGTGCCGCCAACGCTCTTGAAAGCGCGAACGGGCGAGTTGACACCGCCGGGAATGTGTTTCTGGGCGTTGGCGAAGAGTGTTTCGGAACGGGACATGATCGGGTCTCTGCTTTTGAACCGGGAAGTCGTTTCTACGCTGAGTGTGCAGCTCTGTGCATGGCTGCTTCGGTGACGTCACGAGGCCTGGAGGCGTAGGGAGTCGCACTATAGCAAATGCCACATGGCTGCCGGATGCACATGTCCGAATTCAGCCAGACTTTTTCCCGGCGCTGGAGTAGGGTCAGCCACATGAAAACTCTTGATCCTGATGTGTGTTATGCGGCCTTTATCGCCCGGGACCGCCGTTTCGACGGCTGGTTTTTCATGGGCGTAGCGACGACCGGGATTTATTGTCGGCCGATGTGTCCTGTGCGTGCGCCACTGGCGAAGAATTGCAGCTTCTATGCAACGGCGGCGGCTGCCGAGCAAGCGGGGTTTCGTCCTTGCTTGCGCTGCCGCCCGGAACTGGCGCCGGGTCACGGGCTGTTGGATGTCTCGGGTCGGTTGGCCCAGGCCGCCGCGCGACTGATTGAAGAAGGCTTCTTGAGCGGCAGAAGCCTCGATGCACTGGCTGAACGGGTGGGCGTGACCTCACGGCATCTGCGGCGGATCTTTGAGGCCGAGTTTGGTGTGTCAATGATCGACTTTGCCCAGACCCAGCGCCTGCTGATCGCCAAGCGTTTATTAACCGATACGGGGATGTCCATGGCCGAAGTGGCGCTGGCTTCCGGGTTCGGCAGCGTCAGGCGTTTCAATGATGTGTTTCAGGCGCGCTATGGTCTTAACCCGCTGCGCTTGAGAAAGGCCACGCACCGCTCCGGTGAGGCCAGCATGCGTTTCGAGTTGTCGTACCGACCGCCTTTTTCATGGGATGGTGTGCTGGAGTTTCTGGCCCATCGCTGTATTGCAGGGGTTGAGCATGTCGCTGAAGACGCCTACACCCGGGTGCTCACCATCGAGCATGCGGGGCGTCGTCTGGCCGGTTGGGTGACCGTGAGCCATGCGCCGTTGCGTCATGCCTTGGTGGTGAGTGTATCGGCGTCTCTTCAGTCGGGTATTGCCCAGGTGTTGGGACGAGTGCGGCGGGTTTTCGACACCGGCTGCCGGCCCGATCTGGTGGATGCGCACCTTGGAGCACTGGTTGCCGAGTTGCCGGGCATGCGTGTACCGGGTGCGTTTGACGGTTTCGAGATTGCGGTCCGGGCGGTGGTCGGCCAGCAGATATCGGTGACTCAGGCCCGGTTGATTCTTGGCCGTATTGCCGAGCGTTTCGGTACGGCGGTGGATGAGGCACCTTTCGGGCTGCATCATGCGTTCCCGACGGCCGAAGTGATGGCTTGCCTGAGTCCGGAAGAGCTTATTGCAACGGGTATTATCCGTATTCGCGCCGAGGCCATCATCGCGGTAGCCCAGGAGGTGGCAGCAGGACGCATCATGCTTGAGCCCTTGGTGCCACTGGATGAAACCCTGTCGGCCTTGCGGCATATTCGGGGGATCGGTGAGTGGACCGTGCAATATATCGCCATGCGCGCCTTGGGCTGGCCCAATGCATTTCCGGAGGGCGATGCGGTACTTAAAAAACATCTAGGCTGTGCAACGGTCGCCCAGCTCAATGAATACGCAAGCCAGTGGGCACCCTGGCGCGCTTATGCGACGGTGCATGTCTGGCGTCAACGTGAGGAGGCCAAAAAATGATTCATGGCTATCTGCTTTCCAGCCCGCTGGGCGATGTTGCCTTGCGAGCCGAGGACGATGCGCTGACGGGCGTGTACTTCGTCGGCCAGAAATACTTTCCGCAACTGATATTGCTGCCCAACGATCATGCTGTCCCCAAGGTGATTCGCCAGGCTCAGGAGCAACTGACCGAGTTCTTCAATGGCCAGCGCCGGGTATTCGAGGTGCCGCTACGTTTTCGTGGCACTTCCTTTCAGGAGCAGGTCTGGCGCGAACTGGCGCGCATTCCCTATGGCGAGGTGCTGTCCTACGGTGCCATGGCCCGGAAAATGGGCCTCAGCCCAGGGCATTCCCGAGCGGTCGGCACGGCCAATGGCAAGAACCCGATTTCGATCATTGTGCCTTGCCATCGGGTCATCGGTTCAGGCGGGGATTTGACAGGCTATGCCGGTGGCGTTGATCGCAAGCGAGCGTTACTGGCGCTGGAGAATGCCAACGGGATGCCTGATTTCGAGCTGAAGGTTATTGGAGTCGTGTAGCGGCTTTCGCGAATGAATTCACTCTCATCAAACATAAACACAACATCATGAATTAAAACGTTTTTCTGTAGGAGCGCGCTTGCCCTGGGCGGCGGGTGATCTCCTACAGTGGGAGCGAATTCATTCGCGAAAAGGTATTTCACTCACGAAAAAGATCATTGAACGCCTTCGCCCGTCGCGTCACTTCCTGCGGATTCTCTGCCCCGAACAACCCGTGTACCACTGCCAGCAGATCAGCTCCGCGGGCCAGTAGTTGCGGTGCGTTTTCCAGAGTGATGCCGCCAATCACGGCAATCGGCAAAGACACTTTGGCGCGTACCTGATCCAGCAGATCGAAAGGCACGGCAGGCGCATCGGGTTTGGTCTGGGAGTTGAAGAACCGCCCGAACGCCACGTAGGTGGCACCGTCGGCACGCGCTTTTTCCGCCAGCTCAAGCTTGCCGTGGCAAGTCGCACCGACAATCGCCTTATGACCCAGCAGTGCCCTGGCATCCGGCAGCGAGCCATCGGTTTGTCCCAGGTGAACACCGACGCCCAGACGGGCTGCCAGTTCGGCGTCGTCGTTGATGATCAGCCGGGTCTTGTATTGCTCGCACAGCTTGAGCAGTTCAGTGGCTTCGCGCAGGCGGCGCGATTCGTCGTTGGTCTTGTCCCGGTATTGCAGCAAGGTCACGCCGCCATCGAGTGCGGCCTTGACGTAGGGCAGGAATTTACCGGCCAACAGTGCGCTGTCGGTAATGGCATACAGGCCACGTAGTTTCATCGAATGGGCCTCATGTCAGGCGTTACGAACAAAAGTCCAGGGGGAGACGGCGAGGAACGAATTGTCCCTTGCCCAACTGCTCAGCGTCCCGCAACGTTCGCCAAGTGTAGTCGAGCGCTGTCTGCACAGCGCTGATCAGTGCTTCTCCCTGAGCCAGTCGTCCGGCGAGGGCGCTGGCCAGTGTGCAGCCCGAACCGTGATAACTGCCAGGCAGGCGCTGGCAGATAAAGGTATGGGACTGGCCGCCACGGATGTACAGGCGGTTATGGACTTCCTGTTCATCGCCATGACCGCCGGTGATCAGCAGGTTTTCACAGAACGGCAGCAGCTTTTGCGCACATTCGTCTGCCGTGCCTTCAGGCAATTCGGCCAGAATACGGGCTTCCGGCAGATTGGGGGTGGCAATGGTCGACAGTGGCAACAGCCGTTCACGCATCGCGTAGCCGACCTCATCCTTGCCCAGCCGGCCACCGCCGCCAGCGCGCAGAACCGGGTCGCAGACCACTGGCAGGCCGGGATGCGCCATCAGCAATTGCGCTACGGTATCGACCATTTCCAATGAACCCAACATACCCAGCTTGACTGCTGCTACGCTCGAATCATTGAAGACAGCATTGGCTTGAGCCAGGACCCATTCACGGTCCAGCACGCGAAAGTCGCTGACATTGACGGTGTCCTGCACGGTCAGGGCCGTTACGGCCGGTGCGGCATGACAGCCTTGGGCAAGCAGGGCTTCGATATCAGCCTGCAGACCGGCACCACCGCTGGGGTCGTGGCCGCTGAGGCAGAGGACTACGGGACGGGAGCTATAAATATTCATGGTGCGCGAGCTTATCACTAAACCTTTCCCGAGCCGCCGGTCGTTCCGGGTTTTTCTGGGGGGCGCTGAAAAATCAACGACCCTTGCAAGGGTAAAAAATTTTCAGTTTGCCCGGTGATGGCCGAGATAGAGCCATTGCTTAAATTTTAAAGTGGTAGTGACTAAAAGCCATTAACCGCTATGCTTGGTTATTCCTGAAGCCTTTTTACCGCTGGTGATTTTTATTGCCACGAGTCAGGCATATCAGCGTAAGCAAGGTCCACACTGACATATCTGTTTTTGAACTATTGCCTGTTTCAAGGAAAGAAATTGCGGGGCGTCGTCATCAACGGATGAAATGACAGCGACGTTCTACCTTGGGGCTTTATGCGCTATTTGCTGATAATGCTGGTTGTCTGGGTTCCATTGCTGGCCCATGCCGTCGAGTTTGATGAAACCACTCGCAGCTTGCCGCTGGGGCGCGAGCTTCAGGTTTTTGAAGACGTGAGTGGCAAGGCGAACATCGAGAGCATCTCATCCGAGGCAACGGCTTTTCGTGTGCCCGATAGTGAAACATTCAATGCAGGTTATTCTCATTCGGCGTTCTGGCTGAAGGTCGATCTGTTGTACAAGCCCAACCCTCGGGCAAAGCATTCCGACTGGCTGCTGGAGTTGGCCTATCCGCCGATGGACCATGTCGATGTCTATTTGCCGGACGGAAACGGACGCTATCAACTGGCCTGGAAAACCGGCGACATGCTGCCGTTTTCAAGCCGTGATGTTAAGCAGGGCAACTTTGTGTTCGGCCTGGATTTGCAGCCGGGCAAACCCATCACGGTCTATCTGCGTGTTTCCAGCAAGGGGCCGATCCAGGCGCCGATCAATCTCTGGTCCAGCCATGCCTACATGGAAGAGCAGCCCGCAAAGGTCTACATCCTGGGGCTGATCTATGGCGTGTTGACGGGCATGCTGGTCTACAACCTGTTCATCTATATCAGCGTGCGTGACCCCAGCTATCTGTATTACATCCTGTACATTGCCTCGTTCGGCTTGTATCAGTTGTCGATCAATGGCGTTGCCGTCGAATACCTCTGGCCGGACAGCCCCACTTGGGCCAATACCGCGACGCCTTTCCTGATGGCGATATCCGTATTGTTCGTCAGCCAGTTTTCACGCAGTTTTCTGCAGACCAGAGCCCTGGCGCGCTGGCTGGATGGTCTGTTGATCACAGTGATGGCGGGTGCCGTCGTAGCAATGCTGCTTGCCTTGTTTGCCAATTACGGGGTGGCGCTGCGAACGGTGACGATGCTGGTGCTGACGTGTTTCCTGGTGATGCTGGCAACGGGTATCACGGCCGTACTCAAAGGCGTACGAATCGCTCGCTACTTCCTGGTCGCATGGGTTGTGTTTTTGATGGGCGGGCTGGTCAATGCCGTGATGCTGTTCGGTTATATCCCCAATACCTTCCTTAACTTGTATGCCAGCCAGATCAGCTCGGTGCTGGAGATGGCGCTGCTGTCTCTGGCACTGGCTGACCGTGTCAACCATATCCGCGAGCAACAGGCTCAGACATTGCTGGAAGCCGGCAAGGATATGGAACGCCTCAATCGGCAACTGGCCACGAGCAACCGGCTCAAGGACGAGTTTCTGGCCACGCTCACCCACGAACTGCGGACTCCGATGAATGGCGTCATCGGTTCGCTGGAACTGATGCAGACGGTGAAGATGGACGGCGAGCTGGAGATGTATCAGCAGACGGCCGCCGCCTCGGCTCAGGACATGATGAGCATGATCAACGGCATCCTGACCCTGACCGAGCTTCAGGCCGGTGTGCTGTATGCCGAAAGCGATGCCTTTGACACGTGCGGCCTGTTTGAGCAGTTGCGTGATCGCTTTCGCAGTGCAGCACAGGCCAAGGGTCTGGAGTTGAGGTTCGAGCTGGACGGGCAGTTGCCGGAAAGTGTCCGTGGCGATGTCCACAAGCTGTACCAGTGCCTTGAATGCCTGCTGGACAATGCGATCAAGTTCACCAAGCGAGGCGCGGTCAAGGTTCGGGCCATGGCGCAACAGCATGACAACGACGTCTTGCTGCTGCGAGTCGAGGTGATGGACACCGGTATCGGTTTCAGCCAGCTCGATGAGGCGACGCTGTATCAGCGGTTCTTCCAGGTCGATGGCTCCATGACGCGCGAATATGGCGGGCTGGGTATTGGCCTGGCGATTTGTCGGCAATTGGTCGAGTTGCAGGGTGGTAGCCTGAGTCATCGTTCCGAGCCGGGCAGGGGCAGTTGCTTCACCCTGAGCCTGCCTTTGCTGATGGCCATACCGGGCGCTGTGCGCAAGGCTCCGGCAGCCAAGGCCCAGTGGGGGATCTGAAGGCAGGAAAAAAGCCCCGCTCATTCGTCATGAACGGCACTGTTTAAAGCTGTGTCTGCATGGTTCACTGCTGCGCATCAGGCTGTGTTAAATGGCTCGCATGCGCGCCCGCAGACAAGGAGGCTACTCATGAACCTGCATCCACTCGCTGAAACCCACGAAGTGACCAATCAGCCGCCTTCACTGGATGGCGCCAATCTCTACCGTATCGATCTGCCGCTGCAAGCGTGGGTAAAGCGCTTTGATGCAGGCTGGGCCGAGCCCCGGATCGATGCTTATGGCGCTTTGGCGGGCGGACCTCTCATGGAGGCCGGTTTCCTCGCCAATCAGAACAAGCCGACCTTTGCCAGCCATGACCGATACGGCCACCGCATCGATCTGATCGAGTTTCACCCGGCTTATCACCAGTTGATGAGTGCTGCCATCGAGCATGGCATTCCTTCCTTGCCCTGGACCGATCCGCAACCCGGCGCCCATGTGGCGCGGGCCGCGATGAGCTATCTGCATACCCAGGCCGAGCCTGGCAGTGGTTGCCCGCTGACCATGACCTTTGCCAGCGTACCGGCGCTCAGGTTGCAGCCTGAACTGGCGCAGATATGGTTGCCGAAAATCCTCTCCACTCGCTACGACCCGCGCAATATCGGCATCGCCCATAAAACCGGTGCAACCATCGGCATGGCAATGACCGAGAAGCAAGGTGGCACCGACGTGCGCGCCAACACCACACGGGCTTATCCGGTGGGCGCGAGCGGGCCGGGGCAGGCTTATGAACTGGTCGGCCACAAATGGTTCTGCTCTGCTCCCATGTGTGATGCATTCCTGACTCTGGCACAGACCGACAAGGGCCTGAGCTGCTTCCTGTTACCGCGCCATCGACCGGATGACACCCGTAACGAGTTCTATATCCAGCGTCTGAAAAACAAGCTGGGCAACTGGTCCAACGCTTCCAGCGAGATCGAACTGCGCGGCGCGCTGGCCTGGATGATCGGTGAAGAAGGGCGTGGTGTGCCGACCATCATTGAAATGGTCGCAATGACCCGTTTCGACTGCATGATCGGCTCCAGCGCCCTGATGCGTCAGGCCGTGACCCAGGCGACGCACCACTGCGCCCATCGCAAGGTCAGCGGGCGATTGCTCAGCGAACAACCGTTGATGCAGAACGTGCTGGCCGACCTGGCGCTGGAAAGCGAAGCCGCACTGGCGCTGACCCTGCGCATGGGGCGCGCGCTTGACCATCTCGATGACGATCATGAGGCGCGCTTTGTGCGGCTGGTCACGGCGGTGGGCAAGTACTGGATCTGCAAGCGTGCGCCGGCCATGATCAACGAAGCCGCCGAATGCATGGGCGGCGCCGGTTATGTCGAAGACAGCATTCTGCCGCGTCTGTATCGCGAAGCGCCGGTCAACTCGATCTGGGAAGGTTCCGGCAATGTGCAGTGCCTGGACGTGTTGCGAGCGCTGTCCAAGGAGCCCGGCGTGCTTGATGCCCTGTTCCATGAACTGGGCGACGGGCATGGTGATCGGCATCTGAAAGCGCATATCGAAAAACTGAAAGCCGCATTCAAGGACACCCGCGATATCCAGTATCGTGCCCGGCAGTTGACTGAAGATATCGCGGTCGGCTTGCAGGCCAGGCTGTTGCTCGAAGGGGGCAATGCTGCCGTCAGCGACGGTTTCATTGCTGGCCGATTGTTGTCGTCTGGGCGCGTTTATGGCGCTTTGCCGGTAGGTGTCGATGCAGAAACTTTACTGGCTCGCTCTTCGCCGCAGGTGGCATAAGCACGGGAACCCGTTAGGATGCAGGTCTGCAAGATCAGACAGGACCTAAACCGTGACGCAAGCCTTTGTTGTTGTAGAAAACGCCGAGCAAGCTGTGGAGCGGCTCGCAGAACTGCATGAACGTGCAACCAGCGCGCTGAGCCAGGCGCTCAAGCGCTACCTGAAAGACCGTGTCGAGCCCGACGCCGAGCAACGAGCGCTGTTCCGCTACCCGGAGTTGCGCCTGACCTACGCCTACCAGGGCGATGTGCCGCTGACGACTCGTGCCTACGCCAAGGTGCAGTTGCCCGGCACCTATAGTGTCACCGTGACCCACCCCAAGGCATTCCGCAAATACCTGCTTGAGCAATTGCGGCCGTTGATGAGCGACTTCACTGTCACGATCGAAGTGGGCGTCAGCGAGCAGAACATTCCTTATCCGTACGTGGTCGAGCAGGGCGATGAACTGGCCGGTTCCGGTGTGACAGCCGCCGCGCTGGCACGGGTTTTCCCAAGTACCGACCTGTCTGCTGCGACCGACGGCATTGCTGACGGCCTGTATGACTGGGCCAATACCGATCCGCTGCCTCTGGCACTGTTCGACGCGGCACGGGTGGATTTCTCGCTGCGACGGCTGGTGCATTACACCGGCAGCGACTGGCGGCATGTACAGCCGTGGATTCTGCTGACCAACTATCACCGTTATGTTGACCAGTTCATCCTGCATGGTCTGGAAAAACTGCGCGACGACCCGCGTTTCGTACGCATGGTGTTGCCGGGCAACGTTGTGGTCGACAAGAGCATGGGAACCGAAGAGGCACAGGCCATCGTTGCCAGCGTGGTCTGGCACCGTTACCAGATGCCGGCCTATCACCTGATCGCCGAAGATGGCCACGGTGTCACGCTGGTCAACATCGGTGTCGGCCCGTCCAATGCCAAGAACATCACCGATCACCTGGCTGTGCTGCGTCCTCATTGCTGGCTGATGATCGGCCACTGCGGCGGCCTGCGTCAGTCCCAGACCATTGGCGATTATGTGCTGGCTCACGCTTACATGCGCCGTGACGGCATTCTGGATCGCGTGCTGCCTCCGCATATCCCGATCCCGGCCCTGGCCGAAGTGCAACTGGCGTTGCAGGAATCGGCGGCGCAGATCACCGGCGAGCGTGGCGAAGGGCTTAAAAAGCGACTGCGCACCGGCACCGTCCTGACCTACGATGACCGGAACTGGGAGCTGCGCTGGGCACAGGAGCGACCGCTCATCAATCTGTCTCGTGCGGTGGCCGTGGATATGGAAAGCGGCACCATTGCGGCTCAAGGCTATCGTCTGCGCGTGCCTTACGGCACCTTGCTCTGCGTATCGGACAAGCCTCTGCACAGTGAAATCAAATTGCCGGGTTCGGCCAACGCTTTCTACGAGCGTGCCGTCAGCCAGCATTTGAAGATCGGCATTGCGGCCCTGGACTTGCTGCGTACCGAACTCAATTCGCTGCATTCGCGCAAACTGCGCAGCTTCGATGAGCCGCCTTTCCGTTAAGTGATTGGTATTTATGTAAAGGGCCACTAAAGTGGCCCTTTCTGTTTTCAAGTCTCTAAGCTCCCATGTCCCGCACTCAACGTCCTGTGTCTCGTCGTCCAGCCCCCAAGAATGCCAGCGCTGCCCGGCGTGTCGCCAAAGCGCCTCCGGCCGAGCCAAAGCTCATTCTGTTCAACAAACCTTTTGATGTGCTGACGCAATTCAGCGATGGCGAAGGTCGGGCAACGCTCAAGGACTTTATCGACATCCCCGGCGTCTATCCGGCCGGGCGTCTGGACCGCGACAGTGAAGGTTTACTGCTACTGACCAACGACGGCCAGCTTCAGGCCCGTATTGCCGACCCCAGGCACAAACTGCCCAAGACGTATTGGGTGCAGGTCGAAGGTGAGCCGACCGAAGAGCAACTGCAGCAGTTGCGTAACGGGGTGGAACTCAACGACGGCCCGACCTTGCCCGCCGAGGCTCGCCAACTGGAAGAGCCGCAACTCTGGCCACGCAATCCCCCGGTGCGTTTTCGCAAAAGCGTACCGACCAGTTGGCTGGAACTGATTATCAAGGAAGGCCGTAATCGGCAGGTGCGACGCATGACTGCCGCTGTGGGCCTGCCAACCCTGCGGCTGGTGCGGGTCAGGATCGGCGACTGGACACTGGAGGGGCTGGATCAGGGGCAGTATCGAGAGATCAAGCCCTGACCGAATCCGTTAAGGTCATAAATCACTTTGTGGGAGGCAGCTTGCTGGCGACTTCTCGTGCAGACTCAGAATATCTGCCGGTTTTGAGGCCTTTTTCGCCAGCAAGATGCCTCCTGCAGTTTGTGTGTGCCTTAATTGATCGGGGTGGCTCATGAGCCATTCTCGATATAGGCAATCACCAGGCTTTTGATCACGAATGCCATGATGCCCAGGCCCAGCACGAAGAACAGGATGAAGGTGCCGAATTTGCCCGCTTTGGATTTCTTCGCCAGATCCCAGACGATAAAGCCCATGAAACAGATCAGGATGGTGACCAGAATGGTCATCATCCACTCTTCAAAAAGCACGGGGTCCATCGTTTACTCCGTCTAGCTACGCAGATGAGTCAAGGGCAACTCAGTGCTGGCAAGCACCTGATTGAGCACGAAGCTCGACTTGACGCTGGTGACGCCTTCGATGCGGGTAAGATGGCCCAGCAGCAGTTTCTGGTAGTGATCCATGTCAGGAACCACCACCTTCAGTTGATAATCGGCGTCCATGCCGGTCACCAGGCTGCATTCCAGCACTTGAGGCAAGTTACGGATCTGTTGCTCGAAATGCTCGAATCGCTCCGGCGTATGTCGATCCATCCCGATCAGTACATAGGCGGTCAGGTTCAGACTGAGCTTCTTGCGATCCAGCAAGGCAACCTGGCGCACGATATAGCCGTCGTCTTCCAGTTGTTTGACGCGGCGCGAGCAGGGCGATGGCGATAGCCCGATACGCTCTGCCAGTTCCTGGTTGGAAATGCGTGCGTCGCGTTGCAGTTCAGCCAAAATGCTCAGGTCATATCTGTCGAGCTTGCTCACGATGTTCCCCTTTGTGAGTTTAATTGCGCTGAATTATTGATATGAAGTAAAAAATTGCGCAAGTAATGTTTTTGTAAGTGATCTTCGCAATCTTTTGTCGGTCCGGCAGGCCTATTCTTTTCAACAGAATCACTGCCCGGACATAGCGTCCAGCGCGGCTCGCCCAATCAGGCCGCCGCGGCCTCCCACCCGACAGGGTCGGCCAGGCCCCCGGGCTACATACAGTCCAGAAGACGTATGAGGTGAGCCGACGTCATAAGCGTCGCGCCAGGACGAAGTATCCCAAGGGGGCCAGACAGGTCCCCTTTTCTTTGCGTCCTGATAAAGTGCGCAGAACGGCGCGCCACTATTACAGTCTTAACTACGTCTATCCGCGCCCTAGTGAGGAAAGCATGAAATCTGGCATCTGGAAGCTGACAGGGTTAAGTCTGCTGTGTTTGAGCATCAGCGCCCATGCATTGGCTGAGGATGACTCCTTCAAGGATCAGTATCGCGGCAGTTCCGGCGACAATGGACAGCAGCAGCGCAGAATCCAGCAACAGCAGCAGAACCAGCAGTTTCAGGGCGAACGTCAGCAACAGCAGCAGATTCAGCAACAACAGAATCAGCAGCGTCAGGTCGAGCGCCATCAGCAACAGCAGATATACCAGCAACAGCAGATATACCAGCAACAACAGAATCAGCAGCGCCAGATCCAGGACCAGCAAAATCAGCAACGGCAGATCGAACGTCAGCAGTTCCAGCAGCACCAGAACAATCTGCCGATCCAGACCGCACCTCGGGAATCCTGGCAAACCCAGCAGCCGCGTCAGGGTTATTACCAGGACAACCCGCGTGGCAATCGCAACTGGTCGGCCGGTAATGGCCGTCCCAATGATCGCTGGGAAGGTCGACCCGACGGGCGTGGCAATGGCTGGGGACCAGGCCCGCAGTATCGACCCGGTTATACGATAGACCGAGTCCCCGGTGGCTACGCGCGTGTTCCGTATCGCGGACAGGATTACTTCTATTCACAAGGCTATTGGTATCGCCCGCAAGGCCCGCGCTATGTGGTGGTGACGCCGCCTTATGGCTTGCGCGTGCGCAGCCTGCCGTCTTACTCGCAGGAAATCTGGATCGGCAGTTCGTTGCTGTTCCTGGCCGCCGGTACTTACTACGCCTATCAGGCCGACAGTCAGGAGTATGTGGTGGTCAACCCGCCACAGAATCAGCCGACCTACAGCCAGGTGCCAGCGCAGAATGCTTATGACCCGGTTTCCTACCCACTCAATGGCCAAAGCCCTGAGCAGGTCGAGCTGGATCGTTACCAATGCTACCGCTGGGCCGTAGAGCAAAGCGGCTTTGATCCGGCGAACATTACTTCCCAGCCGCAGGCCGAGGTGGTGGATCTTTATCGTCGCTCGATGGGCGCCTGCCTTGCGGGGCGAGGCTACAGCGTCAACTAGGTTGTTGATGTTGCCTGAGCCTGTTTCACCACTTCCTGTGGATCGGCATGCACCAGCACTTCCGCTTTTGGATACTGCTGGTATATGGCGTTTTCCACCTGATCGCACAGCCCGTGGGCGACGCTGAGCGTCAGACTCCCCGGTAACTCCAGATGCAACTGCACGAACCAGCGATTGCCGGAAATCCTCGTACGCAGGTCATGTGCGCCCAGAACCCCCGGCACGCCGCACGCGAGCTCCAGCATGTGCTGGCTGAGATCGGCTGGTAACTCTTCGTCCATCAGCACCGATACCGTCTCGCGAGCAATTTGAAACGCACTCCAAAGAATGTAGACGGCAATTCCCAGTCCGAAGTAGGCATCCAGCTGTTGCCAGCCGAATAACGTCAGCGTCAGAGCCAGCAGAATGCTGAAATTGAGCAGTAGATCGGAGCGATAGTGCAGCGAGTCGGCGCGGATGGCCGCCGAGCCGGTTTCCTTGATGACCCTGTGTTGCAGCCAGAGCAGGGCCATGGTCAGGATCAGTGACAGCACCATCACCGCGATCCCGAGTCCCGCCGCGCCCAAGGGCTCGGGATACTGGATACGTTTGATGGCCTGAAAGGCGATCAGCCCGGCACTGACGGCAATGAACAGCGCCTGAGCCATGCCCGACAGCGCTTCAGCCTTGCCGTGGCCATAACGATGATCCTCATCTGCCGGGCGCAGCGCGTAATGCACCGCCAGCAGATTGAGGAACGAGGCCGCGCCATCCAGCAGCGAATCGGTCAGCCCGGCCAGCAGGCTCACCGAACCGCTGAACCACCATGCCACGCCCTTGGCGATGATCAGGGTGCTGGCAACCAGCAACGATGCCCGCGTTGCAAGCCGCAGCAGGCGGGCATGTTCGGTGCTGGTGTTCATGGCGCTTCCTTTCTGTGGGCATCAAGCTCTATGGGCATCAAGCCGCCGGGTGACGGCCCAGTGTTGCCAGTTGCTCGACGCTGCCCTTGTACTGGATCAGGCGAGGGTCGTTGAGCGGCAGGGATTGGCCCAGCTCGCTTTCCAGAATGGCTTGCAGCTTGCTGTTGTCGACACTGCCGTCAGCATTGATCGCCGGTTGCAGCTTCTGCGGATCGACCTGCGCATGCCCGGTCGGCGTGTAGTAGATCGCGCCCGTGGTGAAATCCACAGCCAGGGCAATGACGCCCGGAATCACATAAAACAACAGGCCAACGGCATCCAGAGCAAGAATGGCCGGGTCGATCTTGCCTTCGATCTGTCCGCGACGATCAGGATAGAAAATGCTGCCGCACGCAGAAATCTGAGTCAAAAGCGTGGCGACCAGAACGCCGCCGATAAAACGGGATGGAATGCGCATGGAGAACTCCTGAAGTGAGGTGGCAACTATACAAGGCAAAGGCTACGTCGCTAAGACTATTGCGTGTTCTGCAGGTTCTTCGAGTAAACATATATTCATCACGTTAGCTTGCGCCGCGAAAATGGGGCGATTGCTGTGTGGGAGCGGATTCATCCGCGAAGAAGCCGGAACAAACAACGCTTCCCTGGATAAATCCGCTGCTGCTGACCTTCTGCAAACGCCTGTGCAGCTTATAATCGGTCGCCTGTTCTGGAGCCGCCATGATTTCCTTGCCCATCGATGCTGTCCTGCCGGCCTTGCGCCAGGCACTGACCTCCCGCCACGAAGCCATCCTCGAAGCACCGCCGGGGGCGGGCAAGACCACACGAGTGCCGTTGGCGATGCTCGATGAGCCGTGGCTGGCCGGGCAGACGATCCTCATGCTGGAGCCTCGCCGTCTGGCCGCCAGGGCCGCGGCCGAGCGGCTGGCCAGTGAGCTGGGGGAGAAGGTCGGGGAAACCGTTGGCTACCGGATCCGGCTGGACAGCAAGGTCGGCCCGAACACCCGTATCGAAGTGGTCACCGAAGGGATTCTGACTCGTCGCTTGCAGGATGATCCGGCGCTGGAAGGCGTGGGGTTGCTGATTTTCGATGAATTTCATGTTTTCCCACAATCCCTGAATCCACATATTTCTTGTCAAACTACGTGGCTTCAGTCAACGCCTTTGCCTTGGCTTTGAAGTCAAAGCCCACAAGGCTTTGATGCTCCTGCTCCTGCTCCTGCTCCTGCTCTTGCTCCTGCCAGGAAGAGCCTCAGCCGTGAATCTGATGGGGAGTGGAGGGAGACAGGTCTATCTGAAACCACGCGACTGATGACCTTCCCCTTGTACCTATCCAGCGTGCTAATCGACAAACCGAGGTGACAGATATTGCTTACCAACAAGGATGTAATTACAGCTCTGATTGGGGACTTCAAGTCGATGCATCATTACGATCTCCAGCCTGATGTGGTTTGCGATTTCGACGGTGATTCCGCCCTGCTTGCCCGAGTCGTAACTATCGGCGGCAGGCCAACCTTGCAGTTCTCCTATCGCTTCACCGACAGCGATGTGAACGATCACAGTGACTTGTTTTACTGCCTGATCATTGCTGGCCATGAGCTCGCTCACTGGGCGAACGCCCATACCAAGCATGTGGATAAAGACGATCTCGACAGCAAAGCCATGAGATGTGGGCCGACTTTTTCGGGACTAGGCTCGTGTTCACTGCTGTGGCACGCTGCACCAATCTTAAGGGAATGATTGCTGGTCGGCTGCGTACTCCCGCTTTTGACGCAGCCGGGCCGGATGCTCTGCTGCCCCAGTACGGAAAGGCACTACGTCGTGTATATGACACTGTATTCGCGCCTGCAGGTATATCGCCCAAATATCCGTCGCCGAGGGAGCGAGCTCAGATTTGTGCTGCCGGCGTTGCATCCCTCTTCTACAGACACTTGGGTCAGATGCACCAGGGCAGAACCATTGTTGCGTTGAGGAGCGTTCTTCTGGAGCCGTTCAAGGATGTCTTAGACTTGTTCCAGCATGACGTCACCACGGACGATAGTGACGAGCTTGCCTATCGGAGTATCGATATCCATTTGGGACTTAAGCAGGGTCGGCAGTTGATCACTCCTGGCGTTCTCCCTGAGTTCAACCAATTGGTTGGCACCCATTACCTTGGACATGATGAGAATAATGCCCACCGCAAGCAGCTACGAGATACGGTTCGAGCTTGGGGCGTTGATGTCTAGTTTAGGGCAGGTAGCTTCCTGTTCTCTCATAGCCTTCGAGATGTTCGTAGGACGGGGCTTCGTGGAGCTCGCTCCACGGCCTGTAGCGGACGTGCCCTGAGGGGACGCCGATAGCATTCAAGAGAGCCGTTTTTTCTCGGAGGTCGTCATTCTCCAGCGTGGCGACCGTCCAGTACACCAGTCTGTGCTTCAACGCATGAACTACGGCTGAAAGATAAGGAGCATCCATTGGACTGAGTGAGTGCCCCAGCACCACCACCTGATCGACCTCTGCCAGACCTGCAAAAAAATCAGCATTGCGCTCGATGATTTCATTGGAAGGCTTGAAGGTGTTCGAGAAATAGTCGTCCAAGGACTGCATGGCTTCGATGAGGCGATGATCAGAGTCCTCATGGTTGACGGCGTCGAACAGCGATGTCCGTTGCAGAATATTTTCAGAGGGCACCTGGTACACACGGGTGAGCGTGCTGGTGTAATTGAAGGTTAAATAGGTGGCGTTGGTGTCCAACTCGGCAAGACGATTTTGAGCGTTCTGGGCGTCAGGAATCTGAATAGTGTTTACCCACGCAGCGAACAGCCTGTTAAGCGTTCCTCCCAGTCCGCCGGCTACTCGGTCGACCTCATACTGAAAATAATGATGGCCAGATTCGCTCCAGTCATCGTCAGCGTAAGATCCCATCAGGTATTCAAGACTGCTGACGATGTGGTCGGTGTCGAGTTCTGTGAAGGCCATCTCCAGATCCGCCCAGCTTTCGCCCGCAGGCAGATACTCGTCCACCCAGTCGTATACCTCGCGATCGTGGTCTCTGACGTAGGCCTTGAAGTGCCCGTAGCCGGTTGGCAATCCGTGGTTCAAATCAAAGCCGTTACCGATGATGTAGAGGATGTTGGTTAGCATCGGTATGACTGCTGTAGTGCCAAGTTTTAGTTTCACTCTAGCGCTGCAGTCTGACCAGTGCAGTAGGTTGTGAGCGTCCGATGCGGACATTCAGGTCTTCGTGCTTCAGCATATGCATCCCATCCCGATCTGATAGAGGAGAGTGCTTTCACTCGATCCTCGTCCGCCGTGCACCTGGGTAATGCCCACTCCTCGTATCTGAAGCCATGTACCCTGTCAGGTCAGTACGGCACGGATCACTCAGGTGATGGCCATTTGGCCTTTTTCGCGTCATGATCTGATCGTGTGTGCGTAGAAGCGCACTGAACAGTGCCAGCCTATGCCGTAGGCCAAACCAGGGATCGGATCAGTGTCATCATCTGCAGGTAGTCCACCGTCGCTTAGTAGTGTTATCCAGAAGCTACTGGATAAATCACCTCTGGATCGTTTTGTTAAGTGCTCGGTGGACTTGGCAACCGTGCCGCCCCATAAGGCTCCCCGGATCGCGCTTTTGCATGTCCGCTTCAAGGAAGATCTCCCCAGTGTCCAGGCGTTCGCCAATTTCCTTGGCAACCAGGCGGCGAACTATGCGTTGAGCCGTCGACGACGAGATGAGTATCAGGCCCGGATAGCTTCAGCGGAAAACGGGGATGTGTCAGCTGCACAAGAGCTCAGTCGTGCGGTTAGGAATGCATTCATTGAGTTCCGCAAAGCCCACCCATCAAGGGCTAGTGAAGTGGGGGAGGTGCTGGCCTACTGCGTGGCCGTTCACCATCTACAGGCCGCACAACTGATCGCCAAGATGGCCTTGAAAACCAGCACGAATATGCCGGTCTACGGGCTCGACGGTATTCATGCTTCGGTGACCGACGGTGAGTTGAATGTGTTTTTCCTCGAATCCAAACTTGCAGGTAACGCAGCCAGTGGAACAGCCGACTACGCCGATTCTGTTTCGGGCTTTCTCAAAAACGAGGGGCAATATGAGCAGGAGTACGGACTAGTTACGAGCCTGGGAAACCTCGACGCGCTCGATCCTGCCGATAAAGCCCTGATGATGGACTATCTGGATGTGTTCGGAAATCCAAATGCGCCCAAGCGTGAGCGATCAGTAGGGGTAGTGTGCTATTCGGAGGTCAAACACTTCGCGAACAAGCTTGAGGTCGATGATGGCCCACTATCAAAACATGAGGATCATTTCGGTGAGCTTTATAGGGGGGATCTCAACAGGCACCATACCAACCTAACTAATCAGCTAGACGTAAAGAAGGTCGATGCGAATAAATGCATGGTTTATTTGGTTGCCGTGCCTAATGTCGATGAGTTAAGAGAGCTATTTTATGATTCTATAGGTCTGGCGGGGTTAGAATCTGACGTTCCTCTCACGCCCCCTTCGGTAATTGAGGAGGGCGCCCCGTGAGCACTTTCGCAACTGAGCTTGCCTCAAGGTTTGTCCAGAATCAGGAATTCAGAGATGCGCTAGGTCACCTCCAGGCATGCGGCGCTGCCAGCGCACTCCCAGGCTCGGTCAAACAGCCGCTCGGAACTCCCGATCACAATGCGATCGGGAAGATGCTGTATTGCGCATCAGTATTCGCGCAGTCAGGGGTAGAATCGCATGTAAGTCTGGCTCAGACCATTGCATTCAATGCCATGCTGATCTCGCAAGAGTCGACCGTACTGGAGCGGTGCGCAACGATATTGACAGAGATCGGAAATTTTCCGAGTTTAAGTTATGCCGAGAAACGCAACTCTACAAAGCCTTCAACGTTGCTCGGAATGATTCAAAGAAATATTGTTGAGCAGTTAAATACTGTCGAGGTGGCTGGTTCTGCTATTACTTTGACGGACTATCAGCGGAAGGTATGGGACTCCCTCCAAGAGGGGCGCTCCTTGGCCATCTCCGCTCCAACTTCTGCCGGTAAGTCGTTCTTGGTGATCGAACACCTTTGTAGGGATGCGTTGGCGCTTCCTCAATTTGTTTTCGTTTACATCGCTCCAACGCGAGCCCTGCTGTCTGAAGTTCATTTGAAAATCAAGGAGCGCCTTGCAAGTGATGTGAATATCCGAGTCACCGATATTCCAACTTTTGAGAACGTGCCTCGGCAAATTTTTGTGCTCACTCAGGAGCGTTTTAAAGTTCTTCTTTCGATAACCTCATCCCCGGTAAATTTTTTGGTCGTCGACGAGGCTCAGAACCTATCAGATGGCGCACGAGGAATGATCCTGCAGGATTGCATCGAGCAGTGCTATGTCCGTGACCGTAAAACCCATGTCGTTTTGCTCGCGCCGGGCGCTCAAGGGTTTACGGATGCACTCGAAAGCCTAGGCATACCTGGAATTCCTGAAGTCAGTACCACTGTCTCTCCTGTCCTGCAGAACCGGATCGTGGTATCGAAGACTCCGTCTCTCAATCAACTGGACTTCAAGCTGCTCAGCGCTCATGGGTACTCGCACATAGGCACTATGTCATGTAAAACTGGCCTTAACTTGGTTGAAAGCAAGCTAGCAGCTGTTGCGTTGGAATTGGGCAGTGGCGGTGGATCTCTGGTTTATGCCAAAACACCTACCGAGGCGGCAAGCATCGCCGGATCAATTGCTTTAGGTTTGGATGATGTAGAAGATGCTGGCGCCAGTGACCTGGCAGAGTTTATTAAAGATCATATACACCGTGACTATCACTTGATTGGAATGGTGAAGAAGGGCGTCGCCTTTCACTATGGGCAAATGCCTGCTTTGCTTCGTGAGGCCATTGAATCCGCGTTTCGGGCTGGTACTATCAAGTTTTTGGTATGTACAACAACCTTATTCCAAGGTATCAATCTGCCTGCCCGAAACGTATTTATAAATACGCCGGCCAGGGGGCGCGGCGAAAAGGTAATGTTGGATCCTGCCCTGCTGTGGAATTTTGCAGGTCGAGCGGGGCGCATGGCAAAAGACATCGTTGGGAACGTGTTTCTCATCGACTACGATGACTGGAATAGCCAGCCAATGGACACTTTTTATAAGTTTACCATTCGATCTGCGCTTTCTGAATTTGTTACTGATAACGCTCCGGACGTTCTAGCGGTGCTAAAGGAGGGAAAACTCGATTCCAAGCTAGGTGATGAGCGCACCCGCAACGCCACTGCCTCAGCTGGCATGCTTGTAAGTAAGGCTCGCCAGGGCGCGGTTGGAGATTACCTGATTCGGGTTGCTCCATCGTTGGATTACCTTCATATTTTAGATCTTAAAAAGGCAGCAGAGAAAGCTTCCGAAGAGCTTCTCCTTCCTCAAAAAATAATCGAAGGGAACTGGACGCTAGATTTGTTTGCTCTAGACAGATTGATGGCGTATCTTGTCGAGCGAATAAATGATGGCACATTGGATGGCGTGGTGCCCAAGAGTCCAGCAGATCTTGGTAAGGCGGCTTTTGGTCATTACAAAGATATTTTCAATATATTGTTCAAATACATAAAGGGTTTTGATAAAAACTTTGGGAGCTATGTTTCTCGTATTGCAGTTAGGTGGATGGAGGGTAAGCCCTATCCATTCATTTTAAACCACGAAATCGCATCTGAAAAACGCCTTGTCACTAAAAAGCAAAATTTGGAAAAACTCAATCTGAGCGCTGATAGCAGTTACAAGGTTAAAAAAATTGCTGACGCTAACCCTAGTAAGGTTATAAAAAAGGCTTTTGATACCATCGAAGATGTCGTTCGTTTTCAGTTGGTGCAGATGGGTAAGGCTTATAATGATATATTGATTCATGTGTTTAATGATAATGGTCTCGCTCACCGGGTCTCCGAGATTTTTGACTTTGCGCTGGCCTTGGAGCTTGGTGTAAGCACAAATACCGGACGTGCTTTTTTGGAGTTGGGTCTTTCTCGGATTGCTGCTTCCGAACTTCAAAAGGTATTTCCTAATAGTGATCTTAATATTTCTAGCGCAAGGGAGAAACTATTAGAGTTTGATCCGTCGCCGCACAAGCTGAGTCCAGTCATTTTGACGGAGATAGACAAAGTAAAAGCTGCTATTGCAACTATTGAGGCCTGAGTTTGGGGCGCGCCATGCGCACGTAGCTGCTGGCAGCCATGGCTGACAGTTTCCGTCTGGAAGTTTGCCTAAGCAATGCCTACTCCACAGAGGTATTCGGTGTATTCAACCAGCGATTGCTCTTTCACTTCGTGATTAAGGTAGTCGACGAGGAAAAGCACTGGAAAGGCCTTGTGAGGTTTAGGTACATCCACGGCCAAGGGCATGCCGAACGAGATAGCTACCGCTAGGCAACAGTTGAGAAACCTTTGTTCGCACCTATGACCGTATCAGAGGGCGATCAGGCTAGAAGCAACGCACACCATCGCTGAATGCCCCATGCTCCTGTACACGCTCGTTGTACCGCTTCATGGCCTGGCGGTTTTCCTGCCGCCACTGCTCGGGTGTCTGCCCCGCACCATCAAGCTCTTGCGGATCAACCTTCAAGGGCAGGGCGTCCGGACAGTCCTTGGCATGGCTGGAGCCCCGATCGTCATCATCCCCTCCAACCCGCCTCGACACAGCCATCATCCCGTTCCTTTGAAGTCAAAAGCTCAGTCTACCTGCCAGTTCGCAACCTGCGTCGTGGAAGGCGACGACTTCATATTTCTCAATGGGCACCTGGCTCAGTTAGATCGGGAGCGCTTTCTTGGCCGTTGGGATTGTTCTCTGTTTAGGGTATGAATACCTACCTTGGAAGGTAGTGGGCAGCTTTTAGTCCACGCGTCGTCATCGTCGGGGAGGTCGTTTTTGGCAAAGGAATATGTATGGAGGCCATCGTTTTTTGGTCGCCTGTTCACCGGATCGCCGCCGTGGTCGTTGCGTTTGATAAACGGGCGTTTCGAATTGCACGTGAACGATCAGAGGGTTGAGATCGATCTCGATCGAGGTGACCGCATCAGTGTACGCCGGGGTGTTCTCTGGGGCCGCCTGTTTTTCCTGGACGGTATTTTGAGGGGCCTGCCTAATACGTCTGTGGCGAGCCTCAACGAAGAAATCACGTGCGTGATGGATTATCACCAGCGTCTTGTAGCAGAGCGGCTGGCGGAGGCCGAGCGGCTCAGGCTCGCGCGAGTCGAGCGCTTCAGGGCTGCTTATGCGCTCGTCACGACGTGGTTGGCCAAGGTAGATCGCCTGCTGACTGATTCCAGAGCCCAGAGACGTTGGGTCACCCATGAACAGCAAATGGCACTGCAGGCCGTCAGGCCTGAGCTCCCGATGCCTGAGAAGGAGCTAGACACCCTGCTGGAAGACGAATACCTGAGAAAGTCTTTGGATCTACAGCACGTGGATGTAAAGAGTTCATTGGATGCCTTTCGAAAGGACTGGACAGCTCACTGGGTAACGGAGAACAAAGCGCATACCGAGAGAGAGCGGGTCGCCTCCAGCAAGTTGCTCTCGAACGTGGAAAAGCGCGCGTTGAACGACGAGCAGGCCGAGGCGGTTATTTGCTTCGATAACCGTGTTCAGGTGGCGGCTTCCGCAGGGTCTGGCAAGACTTCCACCATGGTTGCGAAGGCTGCTTACGCCATTGACCGTGGCTTTTTTCAACCCAAAGAAATCGTGATGTTGGCGTTCAACAAGGACGCAGCAAAAGAGCTGGCCGAGCGAGCGGAGCAATCGTTCGAGCGCCTCGGAATGGACGGAGTCAAGGTTCGTGCGAAGACCTTCCATAGGCTGGGCCTTGCCATCATTGGCTACGCGACCGGAAAGAAACCACGTGTTCCCGATTGGGTGGTCAAGGAAAAGCTGGCATTTGAGAAGCTGAGAGAGCTTGTTGATGGATTGAAGGACAGCTCTATTGCATTCCGCAGTCAGTGGGATCTGTTTCGGCTCGTGTTCGGTCGGGATCTTCCAACCTTCAAGGCGATGAAAGTGCCCCCAAAGACCGGCGCCAAGTCTGGCCGCCTCGTCCCTCTGCTGGGCGACCCGGTCAAAAGCCTGGAAGAGTGCATGATTGCCAACTGGCTGCACTACAACGGAGTTGAGTATGTCTACGAACGCCCGTACGAACATGAGACCGCCACCGCAACCCACAGCCAGTACCACCCGGACTTCTATTACCCAGCAATTGGGTTGTACCACGAACATTTTGCCTTGGATGGCAATGGTAAGCCCCCAGAGCACTTTGAGGGGTATCTGGAAGATGCGGTTTGGAAGCGAAAACTGCATCGTCAACATGGCACGCGCCTGATTGAGACCACCTCCCACCAGATCCGTGAGAACACGTGGATTGAGCACCTGACACGTGAGCTTACGAGCCGAGGGATCAAGCTCGATCCAAACCCTGATCGCCCGATACCTCCAGACCGTCAGCCGCCGCTGTCGGAGACGAAGTTGATTGGGCTGATCCGTACCTTCATCGCTCACGTGAAAAGCAATTGCCTGACCCAGGAAGATTTGCGGGCGCGTGTTGGCGGCCTGTCGTCAGGGCTCTTCACGCATCGCTACAACATGTTCCTGGATATCCTCTGGCCCGTGATGGACGCCTGGAACGTAGCCCTGAAAGGCGCTGGTGGACTGGACTTCGAGGACATGCTCGTGCAGGCCGCTGAGCACGTTGAGCAGGGGCGCTGCAAGCCTAAGTTCCGGCTGGTCATGGCTGATGAGTTCCAGGACGCATCCAGGGCGCGAGCGCGGCTGTGTAGAGCATTGGTAGGTGAGCCAGGACGCCATTTCTTTGCAGTTGGCGATGATTGGCAATCGATCAACAGGTTCGCGGGGTCTGATGTCTCGATGATGACGGACTTCAAGAGGTTTTTTGGTTCCGGGCAGTTGCTGAAGCTGCAGCAGACCTTCAGATGCCCTCAAGACCTGTGCGACGTCTCCAGCCGGTTTGTCAGCAAAAATCCTGTGCAGCTCACCAAAACTGTTGTCTCTGCAACACCTGCGGTGGGCCCGGTACTTCGGGCCGTGATGGTGCAGGCTAAAAAAGAGATCGGGCCTGCCATCGTCACATTCCTTGATAGTCTGCTTGCAGGCCTGAAGGATGGTTCGATCCCGAAAGCGAGCGATCGCTTGATTAAGGTATGCATCCTCGGGCGTTACAACGACGAGATGGGCTACGTTCCTGAGAACTGGCAGGCGAAATGCCGAGGCCTTGTTGAACTCTCGTTCTTGAGCGTTCATCGATCCAAGGGTACCGAAGCCGACTACGTGATTTTACCCGCCATGGTGAGTATGAAGCGTGGTCGGAGCTTCCCAAGCACGATGACAGATGACCCTGTCCTGAGCCTGGTGATGCCGGCGGGAGATTCATACCTGTTCGCAGAAGAGCGGCGTCTCTTCTATGTCGCCCTTACGCGTGCGAGGCGGACGGTGGTGATGTACACAGTGGACAAGCAGGTGTCGGTGTTCTTGAAGGAGCTGGTGCAGGAAGGCGCTCTTGAGGTCGAGGATATCCACGGGGCTGCTGTCAAACTCTATCCCTGCCCCAGCTGTAAAGTGGGTGACCTCGTCATCAAGGACGGAAAGCATGGGAAATTCGTTACCTGCAACAACTTCCCAGAGTGCGATTTCAAGCCACCGAAGCCTACGAAGAAACCAGCCAAAAAGGCCTATTTCTCGGGCCGTCGATTCTCTAAACGCAGGTATAGCGTGTAGGCTAGACAAATTGTGTGTGCTGATTACATACGCCTTGAATAATCGTCACCACTGTGGAGCTTTCTGGCCAAGACCGTTCGATATAGTGCTCTCTGTGCAAAGAGCGCAGGTTGAGTGTGACAAGGGGATGAAAAACTCCAGTTTTTGATTTGGGTTTGAATCGCTGTCTGGGGTAGTGTGCTATTGGCCCGGTTTATATGTTTGGTTGAACTCGGTATCGGCTTGTAAGTCTAGTTGGTTGTGCAATTTTAAGCGCCTAGGGGTGTTTGGGAGGATTCCTTGTCTGCCATTGAAAAGTAATGTCAAATTCTGTTACTTCTAAAAGTTTTATTAAGGTGATGAACCGGACATTTGGATGGTATAGCACGGCTATATCACCCGGTTTCATTCGTGCATAATGAGCTGGTTCTCTGAAGACAAGAGGGTCTGATATGTCCTCGAATTTTTCAGCGCCTATTGCGCATGTGACTGAGTCGTTTTGTGAAATTAGGTCAACAATTCCATGTGTGTACTGAAGCGTGCTCCACCGAAAAGATACGGAGTCTAGGCTTTTTTCTGAGGCGTGAATTTTAAATTTTTTTCCGCTGCCAACCACTGCAACTCGTCTTTTTCCAGTTGGGCCATATCCAATATTGCAGTCGAACTTAAATGTGCTCGATTCAACTTGGTTTCTGAGCTCTGGAGTGAAGAATGTTACCTTCACACCTGCCTTTATAAGTTCCTCATAGCCTTGGCAATAAATCCTACCATTGGGGTCAAGAACACCTATTACCACGTGTTCTACGTTTAAGTCCTTGAGTAGCCCTGCGCAAGATTTATGAGGCTGAAGCCCATGCATCTCGACGCAAGGCTCAAGCGTTGTGTATATGGTCGATCCAGTAAGGTCAGGGTTGGGGAGCTTCTCTATTGCAACTCGCTCCGCGTGTTTCCCACTTACCTCTCCCCTATAGCCTGTGGATATCACTTCTCCGTTTTTAACTATAACCGCTCCTACCTTGGGGTAGGATGTGCATTTTTTTAGCTGTTCTATAGCGGCGTTCATCGCCTGTCCGCCAAAAGCACCTTCATACATTCGGAGAGCCTTTTTTAGGTGTGCAGGATTATTTTGTGCTATGATTTGAAGGCATAAGTTACCGGGCAGGATTTGTTTTGTCCAGCCTGTCAATGGTTGCGGATTGGTTTATTTTGATTTTATTTTTACGGCTGCGTATAATTATTTCAAGCAATAAGGTTGGGATGGGGTTTTCAGTTATTTTTCTAGGGGGTGTTCATGAGCTCTAATAGCGATCGCGCAGCACAAGCAGCCGTGGATCAAGTTGTTACTGCGATGCAAAACGATGTGCGCTCCATAATGAAGTCCCGAAGTGAGCTAAGGCTATTTTCAAAGAAATATCCCAAGGTTGAAATCTATTATGAGAGGGGGGCGGTTTACGTTGAGTTTGATGATATGAGTAATGTAGGTGATGACTACCCGAAGCTAATTCTCGCACGTATTGGTCTTAATTTGGAGCTTAAGCTGTTTGTCGGGGATTTTCAAAATATACCCGCTCTTAGGCTCGTGGGTGAGTTCGGGCTCTATTCGGAACAAGCCGTAAAGCGAGCTGTGGAAAAATATGTTCTGGATGTTTGCAATATTATCGAAGTGCTTTAGTTTCTAGGCTTGGGGGTGGGCTAGGCGCATATTAGTGCTTCAGATTTCGTATGTGTCGCTATTTTGAGGATGGATCCGTGGCTTAACTTTATGCTCAACTTGTTATTTTTTTAGATAGGAAGTCTAATCAGTGCATGTGCTCTCTGTCGTGCCATTTTCTTAATTCTTAAGATTTTACGAATCACCCTTGAATACGCCTATCGCTAAGACCAGCGCATATTGCTATGTGAGCGGAAGCATCAGAGTGGCGTACTTGTGCTCAGTAATCATTGAGGTTCGCCGCGATGTGCTGAATCAGCTGGCGCGGGCTTTTCGTATCCACAATCTGGAAAATGATGTCGCGCTTGCTCTTTGGGAGCTTTTTGATCACGTTCTTGGCCGCACGCCGAATGGCCGCATCAGACCCATGGATGCGGTCGGCTAAAAGCAATACCAGGATGGCGTCAGAAAGGGTCATGATCAGCTTGATCGCAAACTTGAGTTGAGTCGTTTGGTGCCGGGCAAACGCGAGAGCAGGCCAGTGCCATTCGCCCCTCTGCCAAGTATTTTCACTGATTCCAAAAATCAGCCACCGTCGATTTAGGCAGCTGCAATTTCTCAGCAGTCTGACGCTGAGTCATGCCGGCAGCCTTGCATTCCTGGACACTGGCGCGTCGAGACTCGCGCTGCTCCACACGTACTTGAGCCGGCCCCAGATTGACCTGATCAGCGAGGCTTTCCAGCCCGCCAGCGTGACGAAATGCAGCGAGTTCTTCTTCGATCCGCAGTATCACCGATGACAGGGGCTGATCTCTATCAACAGACGCGCTGAGTACCAGCAGCGTTAGTGGATCAATGTCTAGAACCTTCCCAATCGACTCCAACTTCCCGAGCGTGACATCAGATCGTCCCTGTTCGAGAAGCTGAACGTACGACCGTCCAGCAGCACCGCCCAGGTCGGTTTGAGTCAAGGCATGAGTTGACCTGATTGCTCTGAGAGCCACCCCCAGGCCATCGCGCAGAGCCATGTCGTTTCCCCAAAACTGAGGATAAAGCCACGTTGTTATGCCCGGATCGACAGTATATATTGTTCCTGCTCGGGCATTTGGTTTTGTCGGCTGCAGCCTTTGAGCGCATGACTGCCTGCTCAAGTGCTGCAGCGTCACTGGCAAGCGAGCCGTTTTGGCTGGATTTCAATATAGGCCTAATTCGTGTTTCGGGTGCTCCCCAGGGTCGCCAGATCCTCGCGCCTCAGTTGCTCGCGGTGTCGACGTCAGCCCTGCTGACTGGCATGAGATCTACAGGCGAGAGCACAAAGCAGCGCTAAACGGCTGGAAAATTTAATCGGAAAGGTGAGGGGTTATGAGGGAGCCGCGACAGGTCTTGGCAGCTCAGGCGCTGGACTTCGGTATCACGATTACAGGCTATCTGTGTGCTGCTCGTTTCTATCCGCCAGTGCTAGTGGGGACTGTTTTTGGAGATGCAAAGGCGCGATTCAGAGACGGCGCGATGATCCGGACGTCAGCGATATTGATGGCCTGTGAGTCACGAGGTTTTCTGTTGTGTCGGACGTTCACTGGCAGCGTGTACGTCGTATGTGATTGGGCCAGCAGCGATCAGGTATTCAACGTAGATAGGGTCGTCCATTGAAGATCCGTGTCCTGTCAGACCTCCATCTTGAGTTTGAACCATACGCCCCCGTCGACGTTGAAGCTGACTTGGTAGTGCTCGCTGGAGACATCCACACGAAAAATCGCGGTGTCGAGTGGGCAAACCAAATGTTCAACTGTCCTGTCATTCACATCCTCGGAAATCACGAGCTCTACGCGGGGCACCTCGATCGTACCCTTGAGAAAATGAGGCTCCAGGCGGCGCCCCATGTGCACATTCTTGAATGTGAAACCTTCATCGCCAATGGCGTCCGTTTTCTCTGCGCAACAGCTTGGACTGATTTCACTTCGACTGGAAATCTTGCGGTGGCTTCATCCGTAGCCAAGCACGAGATGAACGACTTCCGAATGATCCGCTGTGGACAGGGGTATAGACGCATCAGGCCAGACGACTTGATCGCCAAGAATCGCGCGACACGAGCTTGGCTTGATGATGAGCTCAACAGGCCGTTCGGTGGGAAAACGATCGTTGTTACCCACCATGCCCCTATACCTCAGGTCATCGGTTACAAACACGACGGGCATTTGAACGCAGCCTATGCAAATGCTTGGCATGAATTGGTGCCTCTGGCGGATGCGTGGATCTTCGGACACACGCATCTAGCAGTCGATGTCGTGATGGGCGGCTGCCGCCTGGTATCAAACCCAAAAGGCTACCCTCAAGAAGACACTGGATTTGACCCTTGGAAGCTGATTGAGATTTGAGTGAATATGCTGCGAGAAAATGTAATACGTGCCAATTCAGAAGGTGAGTTGCCTTGGGTCGTGATCAAAGCCCGTGAACTCGACTGGGGCGTGTTAATCGACGCGTTTCTAGTCAACGCTGCCAAGGTCGGTGACAGATATGCGGCGCAGGTATTTGATGATCGATCTGGGCGGGCTGAGAACGGCTCCACTGTGGTTACACCACCCCTGAAGCTGGCCTGCTCGCAGGGCATGTTCAAGATGTTCAGAAGCATCTGTGGCAATGACCACTACGTAGTCGCGTCGGAGTATCGAGACTGAGGTGCTACCTGGGGGGCCAAGCGCACTGCCCGTGTGTCGATGAATCCATCATGTGGGGCCTACCATGCTTCCGTCTGCGGTGATTTTTGACGCGTTCGGCACGCTGCTCGACATCAAGCATCGAACGCATCCCTATCGAATGCTTTTACGTGATGGTGCCCACCAAGGGCGTGCTCCTCGCGCTGAAGACCTTCGCTCCCTGATGACCTGGAACTGCTCGATCGGTGAGGCTGCTGACCAGTTGGGTATATGTATCTCAGCTGAGCGTATGAAGGTGATCCAGGCGGCACTCGTCGATGAGCTTGAATCACTGGTGCCCTTCGCTGACGGACTCGAAGCCGTTGAGATGCTCCGTGATGCCGGTGTTCGTGTCGGCATCTGCTCGAACCTTTCGGCGGCCTACGGCGCAGGTGCGAAACAGCTTCTCTCTGCTGCGGACGCTTTCGCGTTGAGCTATGAGGTCGGCGCCATCAAGCCTGAACCGTTGATCTACCAAGCCATGTGCGACTCGTTGGGTGTTCAGGCCCATCGGTACGTACTGCCAGGGCCACCATCGATACTGATGATTGGTGACTCGCCCCGCTGCGATAGGGATGGGCCGCGCACGCTTGGCATTTCCGGACATCTCCTGGCTAGGGGAAGGGGAGCGATCGAGAACCTTGTTCAGTTCGCAGAGCTGGTTCTGCAGCCCACCGGCCACTGAGCGATATCGGTCAGTATCGTTCCACTGCACGACCCTCGAACTGCACAGGGTGCTAGCGAAAAGCCCCAGACTCCGAACATGGTCATCACGTTTTGTGGGACTATCTCCACTCGCGGAAGGTCAGAACGAAAAGTCAGGTTTCTTCTGCACTGAGAACTGCTCTGGTGCCTTTCCTCGCTCAAAGGCGATCAGGTAGGTAATCTGAGCTTTCATGGGTTCCAACCCTGGCTGTTCGCCTCGTGTTCTCAAGTAAACTTCACGAGTGGCGTAAAGCACAGCTACCTGGTGCTCGTGCAAGTCGTCGACCATTTCCTGCAGTTCGTCGTAGATCGCGAGCTTGTCGCGTGCTGAATAGTCGCTCGCACAGTCGCGGTACTCGTGGAAATAGTCCGTGAGCGCGGCGAAGATTTCATGAGCATCTCGGCTAATTTCGAAGCCAGGCTGGATTACGTCCAGTGTGGAGGCCTCGGCCAATTGGGCAAGCTTATACCCCGTTGTAATGGGATGGGCAGGTACAGTCACGTAGTCGCGCTCAATACGTTCCTTCTCGGCCTGGATCTCTTCAGCGGTCGGGATGGCAAATGGCTTATTGAAGGCGTCGATGTCCTCGAACTCGAAAGCACGGGCGAGCGCGCGGCGAGTATCAAAGCTCGCCGATTTGGCATTTTCGACGCGCTGTATCGTTCGCGGATGAATGCCGGCCAGCTCAGCTACCGGCCCTGCGCGAGCGGTGAAGAACGTTTAAAAGCAGGGCCGAGGGGGTCAGATTTCAGTTGGTGAATAATGCAGTAAAGGGGTCAGTTTTGGGTTGGCGTTGACATCTATAGCCGTTTCTCACCACCAAGATGTGAACAATTCGCACGGTTTTAGTGCTGCCACGAAGGCATTGAATGCGACCCTTGAGAGCTTTGTTGGCGCCGAGAGATCATGGTGATAACGCCCGCTTAAACAGCATTGGTGTCCTGATGTCCAGCGGGCGGGGCGACCTTCGCAGGTTCTCAGTTCGCGATCTTGCATACCTCTACCTGGTAGCCCATCGCACCTAGCCTCTGGGCAAATTGCCTGAAATTGACCTTGGAGAAGAACGGCATGTGCAGCACGTCGTTTGGCTGCATGATGGCAAAGACTATCTTGTTCCGTGGCTGGGTAGCAGGGTCGAAGACGAACTGGAAATCGCCGAGATCCGCAAGGTAAGCATTCACCTGAGCGGTGACATCAGGGGTGTTAATCAGCGCCTCAGCGGACACGTACGCTTGCGAAAAGAGATGGCTGAGCGTGCTTGATGAGGAGTATTTTTTTACATGGATGATGTGATGCTCTGGCGTTAACAGATCACAAAATTCAAATTTGTTGGAGGCGTTGTTCAGCCTCACCAGCTTCTGGTCGAGAAGGTAAAAATTCTCATTGTCAGCAATGCGCCTCAGGTAATGCCCTTCATTGTCGGCGTTGTACGGAGGGAATTGGAGGTCGCAGCGAGTCGCAGCCTCAAAGAAACGGTTGACCTGTTCGGTGTAGTCTCGGTCAATCTGATACCAATCACCCTCGCTCAGCAGGTAGATCTTTTCTTCATGTTCAATCTCGGCTTCCAGGCAGTTGTAAAGCGACCACATGGCTATGCGCTGCTCTTCGGCGCCGTAGAGATAAATGCGCTCTGATAGGAGCAAGGGGTGGGTGACCGTGCCTAGGATGTGTTTGGCCAGCAGGGCTTGGCGCAGATCAAGGTCAAACGCCAGTGCTGGGCCATGGCGCGATCGAGCACCGTGCTTCACATAGCCAAAGCCGCTGATGTCATTGCCGAGTAGCTCAGGAGATGCCGTACGGACTCGGTCATACTGCTCGGCGTTGATGGCCTCAACAAGGAGTCCGTCCAACTCTCCGATGAGCGCTGAGTCGCGTACCGGCACGATGTAATCCATCCACGGATACTTCTCCTTGCAGCGCTCATCCTCGTAGGCCGTCAACAGTCGTAGCGCGATCTCCGGGAATTCCTCCAACCGCACATCCGAATGCAAAGCCAACGAATCCGATCCGCTGACGTACTCACTATCGTCCTGGTCGTTTTCGACGATCCCGGTCAGCGATTTCAGAATCTCCGAGTCGAACTTGAAATCAAACTCCGCAATCGACAGATACTTGGATGACTGGGACTTTGAGCGAAGGGGAATGCGGTCGATGTTTGACTTCTCGACAGACTTGATCAGCAGGGGATCTGTCAGGCTGAGGGCAGTACGCAGGCCGAAATAGCGCTCTATCGCCAGCGAGTCAATCAGGTGCCGGGCATGGCCAAAGGTGAAGCAGAACACACGGCCCTTTACAGCCATGACGAGTAGCGCCTTGAGCGATCTGCCAGTCAGATCGAGAGCGACGACTTCCTCAACATCTCTGAAGAGCTGAGTCCATTTGGGGTGGGACGGGTTCGTCTGATGATAGAACAGGCAGTCGACGCCATTGAGCTCAAACGCGATCGGCTGCAGATTGACCTCGTCAGAGAGAGCGTCCTGGACTGCCCGGCCTTCCTTGAGCAAGAACACGTTGATAGTGATCTTCACGCGTCACTCCTTGACGATCGATTTGATGTTAAATTGACATCCTCCATCAAGCCCGTCAAGGCGCCGACTGCTCGAAAGTATATGCGGGGGGGGGCGTGGGGGGGCGGTATTGCATTGATTAAGGTGGCGCAGCCGTTCCCTTGACCACTCTTCCGGAAAACGAAGCATGGAGAGGGCCTAGTCATTTTGCGAATTTTTTAGAGCCGGGATCTGAGGTCAGGTATTCCAACGCCATTTCAGTCAAGCCCGTCCAAGTTTAGGGGGCATTGCCGATTACACGAAAATCATCACTTTCTTGTCAAAAATCCCATCCTTCCCGTTATGGCCTTTGAACGGAATCACCTCTCCGCAGAGCCCGTCGTATACTGCCTCCCTGATTTGGGAGCCTCAATGATTTCTCTACCTATTGACCTCGTATTACCAGACTTACGAGAGGCGTTGGCCAATCGCAACGAAGTGATCCTTGAAGCGCCACCAGGTGCGGGTAAGACCACTCGGGTGCCGTCGGCGCTGCTGAATGAGCCCTGGCTTGGTGACCAAAAGATTTTGATGCTTGAACCTAGACGGCTGGCTGCTCGGGCGGCTGCTGAGCGTTTGGCGAGTGAGCTGGGTGAGAAAGTTGGTGAGACAGTCGGCTACCGCATTCGCCTTGAAAGCAAAGTAGGCCCGCGAACCCAGATCGAAGTGGTCACCGAAGGTATCCTGGCTCGCCGGCTCCAAGATGATCCTGCGCTCGATGGCGTGGGTGTGGTTATCTTCGATGAATACCACCTTCGAAATCTCGACTCTGACCTTGCACTGGCACTGTGCCTGAGTGGCCGTGAACTACTGCGTGATGAGCCTCCCCTGAAGCTGCTCCTGATGTCCGCAACGCTGGAAGGTGCTCGCCTTTCAAAGGTGCTGAATGATGCGCCAGTGATCACCAGTGAAGGGCGGATGTATCCGGTCTCGACGGTTTGGGGTAGCCCCTATCAGCCGGGTGAGCGAATCGATGCGCGAGTCACAGACACCTGCTTGACCGCCATCAACGAACAGTCGGGAAGCGTTCTGGTTTTCCTTCCTGGGCAGGCGGAGATTCGGCGGGTGGCAGAAGACCTCAAGGAGCAACTTAGCAGCCGGCTAGATGTGATCGTATGCCCGCTGTACGGTGACCTCGACCTGAACGCACAGCGTGCTGCGATAGACCCGGCACCTAAGGGCTCCCGGAAGATCGTTCTGGCCACTAACATCGCCGAGACCAGCTTGACCATCGAAGGCGTCAGGGTGGTAGTGGACAGCGGTCTCGAACGAGTGCCGAAGTTTGATCCTCGCAGTGGCATGACCCGACTCGACACGCAGCGAATCTCGAAGGCCAGCGCTACCCAGCGTGCGGGGCGAGCAGGGCGCTTGGAGCCAGGCGTCTGCTATCGCCTGTGGTCGGAGTCGCAGCACGGGCAAATGGCCAGCTACAGCACTCCAGAGATCCTGCAGGCAGATCTCGCAGCTCTGGCACTCCAGTTGGCCCGGTGGGGAATGAAGCCGGAAGAGATGACGTGGCTCGACCAACCTCCATTAGCTCCTTTTGGCCAAGCCAGAGACCTGCTGAAGCGTCTGGGCGCACTCGACGATGCTGGACAGCTCACACCGCACGGATCTTCCATGAGCGAGCTTCCAGCGCATCCAAGGATCGCTCACATGCTCATCAAAGGCAACGTGATGGGACTGGATGACCTGGCGTGCAACATTGCGGCGCTCTTGGGTGAGAAGGACATCCTACGTGGAGCAGGTGCCGACCTTCACGCCAGGCTGAGTGCCTTGTCAGGCGAGCAACATTCACGTCGTAGTGGTGGTGGTTCCTTCCAGCGGGTGAAGCAGTCTGCTCGGCAGTACCGATCCCTGCTGCGTGGGAAGGCCTCGTGCACTGTCAGCGAGCCTGATCACCAACGGTGGGTAGGATGCCTGCTGGCGTTCGCCTACCCTGACCGAATTGGCCTTCAGAGGCGTGCAAGTGCCTCTGAGTACCGTCTCTCCAACGGTAGGGCTGCCGTGTTCTCAGAGCCTGATGCTCTCACCAAGCACGAGTGGCTGGTGATAGCCGACCTTGGTAGTCGGCTAGGACAGCGTGAGGAGCGGATCTACCTGGCGAGTGACCTCAATCCGGCACTGTTCGATGATGAGTTGGCTGACCTAGTGAGGTCTGTCGACGAGGTCGAATGGGACGAAAGGGAGGGAGTGCTTAAGGCTGAACGGCAGCTCAAGGTAGGGCAGCTCATACTGTCTACTGCCGCCCTGCCGAGTCTTGATGAGCAAGCCCGTTCGCTGGCCTTGGTCAATTTGGTGAGGCGCAAGGGCATCGAACTCCTGCCCTGGAACCCTGAGCTGCGGCAGTGGCAGGCGCGGGTTGACCTATTGCGTCAGCTGGATATCCAGAATGGCCAGGCTGAAAGCAAGTGGCCTGATCTCAGCGATGCCAACCTCCTCGACACGCTGGAAGAGTGGCTCACGCCGTACTTGGGTAAAGTCACGAGGCTCAGCCACTTCAGCCAGTTGGATTTGTCGTCGATAGTCAGAAACCTGCTGCCTTGGCCGCTTCCGCAAGAATTAGAGACCCAGGCGCCTCAGTCGATCCAGGTGCCGTCCGGATCGAATATCCGTATCGACTACTCGCAGCATCCGCCAATTCTCGCTGTGCGGCTGCAGGAGCTGTTTGGGTTGGCAGAAACCCCTAGTATAGCCCAGGGCAAGCAGCCGCTGGTTCTGCATCTCTTGTCGCCGGCCCGTAGGCCAGTACAGGTCACCCAGGATCTCGCAAATTTCTGGCGTAGCACCTACTTGGAAGTGAAGAAGGATCTTAAGGGCCGGTACCCAAAACACCATTGGCCTGAAGATCCATTGGTTGCTGAAGCGACTGCGAGAGCGAAGCCTAGAAAGTCTTGAGGATAGGGCGTGCCTGCCGGACGGCTGTCGTGAACCAAGCCGTCCTCGCGTCTTTGCCCTGTCGGACTTCCATCCTCACGCTCACATCAGGCAGGATTTTAGGGTAATGGGCTCTTCAGGCCAGAAGGGGCACCACAGGTGTACCCCGCCTGGGCAAGCGGCTGGTCAATACTTCCCGTCTAGGTAATCCTGGAACCCTACCGGCGATTCATTTTCTTCTCTAAATGGGTTCGAATAGTAGAAGCAGTAGTCTTCAGCCTTGGAGGCTTTCTTAGGTGGGTTGATGAACTGAACGTCATGCTTTTTCAGGATTTCGAATGTAGGATCGTCCACGTAAGGGTTCTCAATCTTTTCCTGTAAGAAAAGCTGATAGAGAAGAATCCAATTTTGATCAAGCTCGTACATGGTGCAGTTTTCAATCACCTGGCGGGCATGCGCAACAACAGCATCTGTAGCGCGGTTGAAGATGCTAAGCAGAGCAATCGATGTTGCATCACTCGTCTGAATAACCAATTCAACGTTTTCATCGGTTGGGTAAGAGCTTAGCTGATTCAGGTAATATAGCGCCCAGCACATACCGTCCGAACGGCGGTGGATAGCATTGGTCTTAAGGATTTCATTGAGTTTTGCAATGATGGCCTCTTTTTCGTAGTAATCCGAAGTGGCGTCAATCTTTTCAAGAAGAGGCAGGAGTATTGGATAGTGCCAGCTTAGGCTGAGAATGTATTGAAATACTGTGGCGGCTGTATCGCCCTGAGCTCTGTGACAAATTAAGCCTGCCGCTAGCTTCAATACGCTGCCATCAGGCACCTCCCTGTTCAAATATACGGCATAGTCAAGGAAGTTGATTGCCTCATGAGTGAAGAGGATCAAGGCGCCACTGGAGTCTGTTCTCCACGGGATGGCGTTAGCTAATTTGGTAACCCAAGAGTCCGCCAGTGGTTCCGGTAGCTCGGTTATTTTTGTTTTGCTGAGATTTAGTGTTAAACGATATCGAGATAGGGCGATACTCAAAGCACGAATGAATTCTTGAGCCTGAATGTGCGTCTCGCAATAGGCCGTATAATCGTCTATGTAACGCACAAAGCGAAATTTTCCTGCAAGCTCCCTGTCTACCGCAGCCAGAACTATTTCCACCGCAATGCTTGAGGAGCTAGGGCCTACAGGTAGGCCGGAAGTCTCGTTGCGCTTAGCGTTGCGCAGCGTTATGTCGAGGGACGAACTCCAGTGCTTTTCTCCACGTTCTTGCAGCCGCTCTTTGGCTTTTTCATAACCTTGAACAGCCCATTCTAGAGAATGCGTGTAGATGGAGCCAAAGCAATTGGCCACGTCAGCATGAGCTCGAAAGCTCGCACCAAAACTAATTTCCAAGGCGTTTTTGGTTTTGGTTTCATAGTCTTCATAATTCATGATGAACATGCGACCATCATTGTGCTGTTCGGCAGTGATGATGCTGTTATCATCTTTCATAGATTTGAGTATTTCTACTCTATTTTTTTTCAGGTTTGAATATACTCTGGCGTACGCGAGGGGGTGTACTAGGCTGAGCACCCGAGGAACATTGTTGAATCGCGTGGCCTTGTATTCCACAAGGTCGAACCAATATTTTTTGCGTTCTTGACTTAGGTTTATGGTTGCTAGTTCATCAGCGATTTCTGGCGTGTATCTACTTGTTGAGAAACATGGGGGTAATTCGGTTGCGGAGTCCTTTTGGTTTGGAAAGTAATTCCAGCGCGTCAGGGCTTCTAGGAAATGTCTTTCCTCATCGTGAAATACGGCAATGTTTGATACCGGATTAGTGAATTCTTTCAAGGAATTATGACTCCTAGGATGCATGCTCGGCAAGTAGTGCGAAGGGTGCGCCAAGACTTAGTAATTGGCAGAAAATTAAAAAACAACCGTGCGCAGCGTTGAGATGGTCGCTCAAGCTTGCCGAGTTGTCGACCTGTACTCCGATAGGGTGTTGCTGAGGAAGTCCATCGCAGAGGTGCCATCGCAGGCGATTGATCCGTTTGATGAAGCGGTCATACGGTTGGTGTCAGGCAGCCACACAGTGGCTCACGAGTTTCAACACTTTTCGTCCCAGTTAAGCCTCTATGCTGTTAGACAGGACACCGAGGCGGACGCTGCCCATGCTAGGGCGCTCCTGATCCACGGCGCGCAGCAGCAGGCAGCCATCATGCAAGGGCGATTCGACCGGGTGGTCGAGGCTAATGTAGCCATTCGGGCAAAGTGGCCGAACGCTAAGATAGGCGCGCGTTTTTGACGTGCTGAAAACCATGCTGATATGACCACGCTCCGAGGCGCTTACCATGCCATTCAGGTCGCCGCAGAAGGTTCTGTTCAGGCAGCTTCTGACCTTAGGAAGGCCCTCTTAAGAAAGGCCCCCATATGCTTTTAGGCTGGGTGAGGGCGTGAGTTCAATGGGGATGGTGGGGCACGCTACTACTCTGGGAATAGCGTGCCGGAGGTGCCATCTCTGAACCGGATCTCCAGTTGTTCGGCGCCCTCGTAGTCGGAGTCGCGTGCGGATCTGAGCTTAGCCAATGCGCTGTAGAAATTTTCTTTCGACATTCGACCATCGGTGTAGTCTGAGAGCAGGCGATCAAAATAATCATCGAATTGTTGATGGATTCTCAACAGATCAGCAGCAGATACGGATGCGGTGTAGTTATTGACACGTGCGAAGGCTATATTAATATAGGTATCTAATGCCGCGAGAGTCTTTTGCCCCGTCAATTGAAGGATTTGATGTTTGAAGAACGTGTCGCTGATGAATTGGTTCTTGAAACTACCCTCATCTTTGAAACGGTGCCTCTCGATCATTAGCACAAATAGATTTGTAATGAAGGCGTGTCTGAACAGGTGAGCAGTGGCCGGCTCGCTTATATTGGCCTTTTTCCTAAGTAAACGAATTTCATTGGTGATGCTATCCGGGCTGTAGGGCTGTCCAGTGGTCTCGGCAACCAGAAGAAAGCCGTGATCTTTCCCCTTTAGACACCTGTCAATGATCTCTATCCTATACAGCTCAATATAGTTATATACTTCATTCAAGAGCATGCGAGTGACGGGCACTGTTCTGACATGCGGCTTTCCTCGCTTGAGTGTGATCATTTTCAAGCTGGGAAATTTCATTGCCATGGCTTCTAGAACGCTTTCTACTAATACTTCCGCTAATTCAGTTCTACGGCACCCTAGGTTCTCAAGCATCGACAGTATAAGTTGCGTTCGCGCGGCAATATGGTCGGATGTTGGAAGTTTGTTTGCTGTTTCACGTAAATCTTTTACTGTGCGCTGATCTATAGGTTTACGTTTCTCACCTGCCTCGCCAGAACTGAAAGAATGATGTCTCCAGACAAATGTGTCGTACCCTGCGGGATTTTTCACTTTTTCTTGGTAGGCTTTGATAATCCCATTTTTTGCGACGAATCTGTCATTTTCAAATAGGGAGCCTATAAATTCAAGAAAATAGAGGCACGCGCTGCCTATGTCGTGAAGAGTGTTTTCGTTTCTGGCGAGTTCAGAGGTATATCTTTTGCTTTTTTCCAATCTAAGATCTTCTATGAAGTCGCTAAACAGACCGTCATTCAAATCAGTCAGATCAATTCCCAGATCAAAAGCAAATTTCAGTAATCTATTTATTTTGTGTGCATATCCACCTATCGTGCCGCCTCCTTTACCTCGCCGTGCCAGTCCACTTCTGCGGCCCATGCTGACGCGATTTCGTAGCGAAATCATGTATAGATTAGCGAGATGACAGGGCCTACCGTTGGGCCAGTAGAGAAATGTGAGATTATCAGCTTCCTTGACGGCAAGACGGTTCAGGGAGTAATGGCTGAAGAGCGTAACGTTTTTGACAACTCTTCGAGTCTTAATCAGGTCTGCGCTCACTTCTTTGCCTTCCCTTTCCCGATTGGGGTCACGTTAGTGTCTGATACGGGGGAGTTAAAAGGTGGCTTGTTTATGCTGAGTGCTGCTTTCAATGTTGCACTCGTATCAAGAATTATCTTTTCTCGTTGTTGCCCATCCCGTTCTGTTCGAACAGATTCGAGAGCACTCATGGCTATTGAGATGCACTGCAAAAGGACAAAGTTTGAATTTATCAGCGATTCAACTTCACATTCAAGGGTTGTTTTTTGTCTCTTCAAACCCTCTTTGGTCAATTTCTTTGCAGGAGCGGCAGCCCAGGCTGACAGTGTTGAAAGGGCTTCAGCTCGAAGCTTTTCAAGCGTTACAAAGCCCTGAGGTAGACAAGTAGATGCATGTTTTTTAGCAGTGTTGAGTGACATTGGAACGAGCTTGATCGATCCCTTTTCAGTGTCGATCTGGTCATTGAGCGACACCATGCCCCCTTGGCTCCCAAGGGCCTTAACAAGGTCTGCACGGGCGTTGAATTCGCCCGGATTGGAAATAACGTAATACAAGAATTCCCTGAGTGAATTGATTGCGGCCTGGCCCTCGGCCCTGTATTTCTCAGTCCTGTTCATGAATATTTCTCCGGACTGTCGTCACGATTCTCAATTTGGTGCCACCTGGTTGCAAAATGAACTCAGGTTCAGCATCGACCAAGCCGTTGTTCACCAACTGCTCGATGCGCTCTTCCAGCTTCGCCGCATCACCTTTGACATAGGTCTGCGTGCCGTAGGTTTCATTGATGAGATCCATGAGGTCTGTGTAACCCTCTTCGCCTTTTGTATAGATCTGGTGTGCGAGGTGGTGCGCCTTGGCGCCGGCCATAATCGTGCCATCAATATTTTCGTTGATGTAGTGCCACAGGTGCTCCAGGTCAACGTGCCCCAGCATCCATCGGATTGTCGACTCATCGCCATCCTGGGCGCAGTGAAAGAACAACATGGCGAAGAACCGACGGAGTTGGTGTTGGCGCAGGTAGTAGCGTTTGCCGTCACAGAGGGCCGTCTCAAAGTAGTCGCAGAACAGATCAAGATTTCTCAGGTAGACGGACACTCCGGAGCTGATCGTGCCCTTTGCAGTCAACGTGGGAGACGAAAACAGCGGCAGGTCTTCATCGGTGAAACCAGTCTCAAGAAGCGTCTGATGATACGCTTCGAGATTGCCAATCATCTCTGCAGCCACAGGCTCAATGGGGCGCATGATGCTTTTGCGCCGCCCCATCATTCCTCGACTGCTTTTGCGCAGCCAAAACTTCAACCATTGCCGACTTTTGTCCAAGCTCCCTTTGGCTGGGAGATCGGTCAACTGTTGGCGCTGATTGAAAACTGACCCACCCTGCCGATTGAAAATTGACCCAGGACGGATTGCTGATTTCTGTCCCAGCAATTGTGGATAAGCTTAGCAGCAGTGTTCCGATTAAAGACGCATCAAGC
>NZ_JAUQOO010000016.1:0-168642 GCF_030580745.1 Pseudomonas serbiensis | reverse complement strand
TTCTTTTCGGTCACTTGATTGACCGCTTGGATTTTGAATTCTTCGGGATAACGTGGGTTGCTCATGGCACCTCCTGATTGGCCTCAGTTTAAGGCAAAGAGGTGTCTACGAAACCCAGGGCGATTCACACCGCTGTCGCCAGCAAGCTGCCTCCCACAGAGGTATGAAGTGCGCACTGAAGCAGGGTATGAATCCAAACCTGTGGGAGGCAGCTTGCTGGCGACGACTGAGGCTCAGGCAGCACTAAATCCATGCAGCATCCCAGAGCGAATATTCCCGGATGTTGTTGACCAAGCCTGCGCGTTCAGGATTTGCAACGATGTAGCGCGCAACGGCAAGGATATCTTGCTCCCGTCGTATGGCCCTATCGTGATATCCATCTTGCCAAAGCCGACCTGTGCGCTTGCTGGCTTTGTTCAACGTTATTGTGCTTCTGGATTTGACCCTCTGCATGACTCGCGGCAGTGAGTCTGTGCGCAACTCAAATAGCCAATGCAAGTGATCAGGCATCACAACCCAGGCCAGTGAGTGAACAAGCTCCATTTCATGAACATGTCTCAACTCATTCACGAGCAGGCGACCGAGAAGCCAATCCGTAAATACCGGCTCCCGACCGAGCGTGGTTGCAGTCACCAGATAGAGTTGCCCTCTTCCGGAGAAGCGGCCTTTACGCAAATTTCGTGAGTGTGATTTTTCAGGCATTCCTTTGCCCTTTTCTTAACGAGTAGATTCCGAATCTACTATCCAGAGATCTTTTTCAGGGGACTTATGGTTTTACTGTGTGTGTCGAAGTGCTGTCGCCAGCAAGCTGCCTCCCACAGAGGTATGAAGTGCACACTGAAGCTGGGGATGAATCCAATCCTGTGGGAGGCAGCTTGCTGGCGACAGGGACGTTAAGTAACAGGCTGCAACTTGCGCTCAAACACCGAAACACCATCCAGGTCCCGCAGGGTTACGGTCATTTCTGCGGTCTGGCCGTCGATGTTCACTTCCCCGAAAAACTGGAAGCCGGCAAAGGGTGAGGTGTTCTGTGCGGGCGGGGCTTTCTGGAAGACCAGTTCCGGGCCGAAGGTCTTGTCCAGCGGGTTGGGGCCGAAGCTGCCGGCGTTGAGCGGGCCGGCCACGAACTCCCAGAACGGGTCGAAATCCTGGAACACGGCGCGGTCAGGTTGATAGTGGTGCGCCGCGCAGTAATGGACATCGGCGGTCAGCCAGACACAATCGCGGATCTTTTGTGCGCGAAGAAAGGCAAGCAATTCGGCGACTTCCAGTTCGCGCCCCAAGGCAGGGCCATCGTTGCCGTTGGCGATGGCTTCCCAGCGCGCCACACCGGGGCTGACTTCCCCATCCGGGACACCAAGGCCGATAGGCATGTCTGCCGCGATGACTTTCCATTGAGCACTGGAAGCCTTGAGTTCGCGCTTGAGCCAGTCCAGTTGCTCACGCCCCAGAAAAGCAGTGGTCGGCCCCGGCTTGTCTGCCAGGTTCGCATCGTTGCCATCGCGATAACTGCGCATGTCCAGCACGAACACATCGAGCATCGGGCCGTAAGGAATCTTTCGGTAGATGCGACCGCCGTTATCGGCCTGTTGCAAACGCATGGGCGCGTACTCCAGAAAGGCCTGCCGCCCGCGAGCTGACAGCAACTGGATGTCCTTGACCTTGTAACGATCATCCAGCTGCTTGCTGGGCGACCAGTTGTTGGTGACCTCATGGTCGTCCCATTGCCAGATCTGCGGCACCTCGGCATTGAAGCGGCGCAGGTTTTCGTCCATCAGGTTGTAGCGGTAATTGCCGCGATACTCGTCCAGCGTCTCTGCGACCTTGCTTTTCGCTTCGCTGGTGATGTTGCGCCAGATACGCCCGCCCTCGGTCGTGATCTGCTCCGGGATCGGGCCGTCGGCGTAAATGGTGTCGCCGCTGTGGATAAAGAAGTCAGGCAAGCGCAGGCGCATGGCTTCATAGATACGCATGCCACCAATGTCCGGGTTGATGCCGAAGCCTTGGCCGACGGTGTCGCCACTCCACACAAAACGGATGTCACGGCGCTGTTGCGGCATGCTGCGCAAATGGCCGAACCAGGGTTCGCTGGCGACACCCGACTGGGCATCCTCGAAATGAACGCGGTAGAAAATCGCCTGATCGACAGGCAGGCCGCTCAGCTCGACCCGAGCCGTGAAGTCGGTACGCTGATCGGCCAACGCCGACACCAGCCGCCGCGGGTTGGTGAACATGCTGCGGGTGTCCCACTCCACCACCATTCGCGATGGCCGGTCGCTGCGGCTCCAGACCATCGCCCGATCCCCCAGCAGATCCCCGGACTGCACGCCGTCGGTCATCTTCGGGCGATCCTGCACCGAGGCAATGACTGCGGGGGCCAGACCTGGCAACAGGAAGCCTGCGCCAACAGCCTGAATGACACGACGACGCTTGAGATCGAACTGGCTCATGGTTAACCCCTTTCAAGATGGGAAAGGGGAAACCTAGCAGGGGAATGTTGGAGAGAGATGACAACCCGCTCCAACAGCTATCAGGCGGTGGCTTTGGTCAGTTCCATCTCCACCACTTCAGGCCGCTTGAGCAGCGCATAGATCACACCGGTCGCCACGCTGCCGACGACAATCGCCAGCAGATACAACAAGGCATGATTGATGGCGTTGGGGATCAGCATCACGAACAGGCCGCCATGCGGAGCCATCAGCTTGCAACCGAAGTACATCGACAAAGCACCGGTCAACGCACCGCCGATAACACTGGCAGGAATCACGCGCAGTGGGTCCTTGGCAGCAAAGGGGATCGCGCCCTCGGAAATGAAACACAGCCCCAGCACGAACGCGGCCTTGCCTGCCTCGCGCTCGCTTTGTGCGAACTTGCGGCGCGCCAGGATCGTGGCGATGCCCATGCCGATCGGCGGCACCATACCGGCGGCCATGGCAGCCGCCATGGGGGCGTAACTCTGGGACGCCAGCAAACCTACGGAAAACGCATAGGAAGCCTTGTTGATCGGCCCACCCAAATCCACGCACATCATCGCACCGAGCAGCACGCCCAGCAGAATCGCGTTGGTGGTGCCCATGCTGTCCAGGAAAGTGGTCAGGCTGGCGAGCATGCCCGCAACCGGCTTGCCCACCACATAGATCATCACTAATCCGGTGAACAGACTCGCCAGCAATGGAATGATCAGGATCGGCTTGAGCGCTTCGACACTCGCTGGCAAGCGCGCATAGCGGTTGATCAACTGCGCGCTGTAACCGGCCAGGAAACCGGCCACGATACCGCCGATGAAACCGGCACCCAGCGTACTGGCCAGCAAGCCACCGATCATGCCTGGTGCCAACCCCGGACGGTCTGCAATGGAGTAGGCGATGTAGCCGGCCAGCAACGGCACCATCAGTTTGAATGCAGCCTCGCCGCCGATCTGCATCAAGGCCGCAGCCAACGTGCCCTCTTCCTTGAACGCGGTGATGCCGAACACGAACGACAACGCAATCAACAAACCACCGGCCACCACCATCGGCAGCATGAACGACACACCGGTCAGCAAGTGTTTGTAGACGCCAGTCCCTTCTTTTTTGGACGGCGACCTGGTCGCCTCGCCCGCAGATTCGACCTGCCCCTCGGCCAAGGCCTTTTTCAGGGTCGCCTCGGACTGTTTGAGAGCGATGCCGGTGCCGCAGCGGTAAATCTTCTTGCCTGCGAACCGGTCGGTGTTGACCTCGATATCCGTCGCCAGCAGCACCACGTCCGCATCGGCAATGGCTTGCGGGCTAAGCGGGTTGCGAGCGCCGACCGACCCCTGGGTTTCCACTTGCAGCTCGTAGTTCAGGCGTTTGGCAGCCTGCTGAATCGCCTCGGCCGCCATGAAGGTGTGAGCAACGCCGGTCGGGCAAGCGGTAATGGCGACGATGCGCGGCTGACTGCCCGAAGTGACTGCAACACCCTCACCGGCCGCAGGCGCAGCATAGACTTGGGCCTCATCGACGGCACGCTTCAGGAAAGCATCCACATCCTGCAAGGCATGGGCGGGCGTGTCCTGAAACAGGCGCTTGCCGACAAAACGGCTCAGGTCCAGCGGACCGGTGTTGACCACCAGCACCAGATCGGCGGCTTCGATATCCAGCACCGAAAGGTGCTGTTCAGACTTGTTCGGATCCACGATTTCAACGCTGGTTTCCCAGCCCTGACGCTGAGCTGCCGCTTCAAGCAATCGTGCGCTGAGGACGCTGCTGACCTTGCCGTTCGGGCAGGCCGTTACAATGGCTAACTTCATCACGAGCCTCTCTTATTGTTCTGTCAGGCTGCGCACAGTAACGCCGCCTTCAAGCCGTTTGAGTTGGGCGGCATCGGTAATGCCGAAACCGATCTGGGTCACTGCCATGGCGGCAATCGCCGTCGCCGTGCGCAAGGTTTTCTGAGGTTCATGACCGCTGAGCAAACCGTGAACCATGCCCGCCAGCAAAGAATCCCCGGCACCCACGGTGCTGGCGACGGTGACTTTCGGCGGCAGGGAATGTAACGCGGTGCCGGTGCTGAACCAGTGAACGCCCTCGGAGCCCTGGGAAATCACCACATGCTCGATGCCTTGCGCACGCAGGCGCGTTGCCGCTTCGGCCTGAGCGGCGATGGAGATGATCGGAGCATCGAGCGCATCGGCCAGCTCTTCGGTATTGGGTTTGATCAGCCAAGGTCCTGCGGCAAGACCGGCACGCAGAGCCAGACCGCTGCTGTCCAGCGCCACTTTGAGGCCAAGACTCTTGAGCATGAGCAAGAGCTTTTGCAGCCACTCGGGCGTAACGCCACGAGGCAGGCTGCCTGCGACTACCACGGCATCAAAACCGGAAGCGATCTGCTCGACTCTGGCGAACAGGGCTTGTTGAGCCTCGTCGCTGACCTGCGGGCCGGGACCGTTCAGGTCAGTGATACGGCCACTGCCTTCGGCCAGTTTGATATTGCTGCGGGTTTCTCCCGGCACACGAACGAACTCGTCGACAAAACCTCGCCGGGTAAACAGAGCCTCGAACGGCTGCTGATTGTCGATGCCGAGAAATCCGGCCACGGTCAGCTCATGCCCCAGATCGGCCAGCACTTGAGCCACGTTCAGGCCCTTGCCTGCCGCATGGCTGAGCATGGCATCGCTGCGATTGACCTGCCCGAGTTCCAGCTTGCCCAACTGCACAGTCAGGTCCAGCGCCGGGTTCATGGTCAGGGTTAGAATCTTCGCCATTACAAAGCCTCCACAAGCGCACGCACTTCGGCGGCGCTAGCTGCCGTCAGCGCCTGTTGCGCCAGTTTTTGAGCAGTACTCAGTTCCAGCTCCCGCACGCACGCCTTGACCTCGCCAATGCTGCGCGCCGAAACACTCAACTCATCCACACCCAGCCCGACCAGTACCGGGACAGCCAGCGGGTCCGCCGCCAGTTCGCCGCAAACGCCCACCCACTTGCCATTGGCATGGGCGGCGCGCACGGTCATGTCGATCAGTTGCAGCACGCTTGGGTGCAAACCGTCAGCCTGAGCGGAAAGGGTCGGATGGCCACGGTCGATGGCCATGGTGTATTGCGTCAGGTCGTTGGTGCCGACGCTGAAGAAGTCCACTTCCCTGGCCAGTACCGGTGCCAGCAAGGCGGCCGAAGGCACTTCGATCATGATCCCCAGTTGCAGGTCGCTGACCGGGATCTCCTCTCGCAGACGCTGAGTCATGTCACGCGCCTGACGCCACTCCTCAACAGTGCCGATCATGGGAAACATGATCCGCAGCGGGCCGCTGTCGGCTGAGCGCAACAAGGCACGCAACTGGCTTTCCATCACGTCGGGACGTTGCAGGGTCAGGCGAATGCCACGCACACCGAGGAACGGGTTTTCTTCCTTGTCGATAGGCCAGTACGGCAGCGGCTTGTCACCGCCGACGTCCAGAGTACGGACCACCAAAGGCCGGCCACCCAAGTCGGTGAGCACGCGGCGGTATTCAGCTTCCTGGGTAGCCTCGTCAGGCGCCTGTGAATGGGCCATGAACAGCAATTCGGTGCGCAGCAGGCCAATGCCTTCGGCGCCCTGCTCTACCGCCGCTGGCGTGCCGGTGCTGTCGCCGATGTTGGCGAAGACTTCGACGGCATGGCCATCGCGGGTCACGGCAGGTTCCATGCGCAAGGCCGCAGCGGCCTTGAGGCGCTGCTCGCGGGCATCGCGATCCTGAACCGCACGCTGCAAGGTCGACTCGTCCGGTGCGACAGTCAAACGACCGCGCTGGCAGTCGAGCAGCAGAACAGTGCCTGGCTTGAGCTGCAATACTTCGTCACCTGCCCCCACCAGCGCCGGAATACCAAGGGCGCGAGCCACGATAGCGCTGTGCGCCGTTGCGCCGCCACGCGCAGTGAGAATACCCGCGACATGCGCCGGGTCCAGTCGTGCCACGTCGGACGGGCCGACTTCGTCCATCACCAGGATGTAAGGCTCGTCCGGAGCCGCCACGGTTTCGACACCGCAGATTTGCGCCAGCACACGACGCCCCACATCCCGCAGGTCCGCTGCACGCTCGGCCAGCAGCACATCATTCAATTGCTCCTGCCGGGATGCAGCAGCATCGATCACTCCAGCCCAGGCAGCGGCAGCACTTTCGCCCTTGTTCAGACGCAGTTCGGCTTCGTTGCCCAGCTCCGGGTCATCGAGCATTTCCTGGTGGGTAATGAAGATTTCGCGGATGGCCTTGGCCTTGCTCCGCTGGATCAGGCTTTCGATATCCTCGCGTACTTCGACCAGAGCCTGTTGCAGACGCTCACGCTCGGCGGCAACCGATTCGCCTTGCTGCGGATAATCGAATGCTTGCAGCACTTGAACATGCGCAGGCCCCATGGCAATGCCCGGCGAAGCCGAGACAGCCTGCAACACGGCGCCATCGAGGGGCGCAACCACGGCCTTGGCCACAGCGGATTTCTGGGGAGCCGGTTGCGGCTCGGTCGCGACCGGCAATGGCTCGACCTCTTCGCCCAGACCTTGCTCCACCGCCGCCAACAAGGCAGGCAAAGCGTCTTGCGCGATGCTCGGTTCAGCGATGAATTCCAGCGTCTGCCCGCGACGTGCGCCGAGGCTGAGCAGCTTGCTCAAGCTCTTGGCCGACACTGCGGTTTCGCCGGTTTCCAGCACACGCACGCGAATCTCGCCTTCAAACTCCTTGGCCAGTTGCGCCAGCACCTTGGCCGGGCGGGCATGCAGGCCATGGGCGTTAGCCAGAGCGATCTGCCGGGTCGGCCACTCGGCAGGCAATTCACCGCCCAGAGCCTGGAGGATGACGCGGCTGTTGGTGGCATGGCCCAATTCGTGGCCACGGCCTTCGATCAACAGCGAGCACAGGCGCTCAAGCAATGCCTGGTGCCCTTCTCCCAGGCTGGCCAGGCAGAACAGCCCGGTCAGCGGCTGCCCCAGATAGCGCAAGGGTTTGTCCGGTGTCACAAAGGCCAGGCCGGGACGCTTGACCGTCTGCTCGCTGTGCAGCCACCACAGGCCATCACCCAGCGACAAGGCCTCGACCTGCTGGAGAATCGCGGCAAAACCGTTGTTGACGCAATCAGCCCGACGCAACAGGCGAGCACCACGCCAGACCAGTTCTTCAAAATCATCGGCCGACACGCCGAGGCTGATCATCTGGGCATCGAGGGCCAGCTCCTGAGGCGCGCCCTGCAACAGCCGGAGCAGGTCTTCCGGCGTTTTCGCCTCGCGCAGAGCCTGACCAAGGTCCGCTTCGCCCAATGCACGGGTCAGCAGTTGCAGAAGTCGCAGATGTTCGTCCGACTTGGCTGCAATACCGATGGCCAGATAGACGATTTGCCCGTCGCCCCAGTCCACGCCTTCGGGAAATTGCATCAGGCGCACGCCGGTAGTGAATACCAGGTCGCGGGTTTCAGGCGTGCCATGGGGGATCGCGATACCCTGGCCGAGGAAGGTCGAACCTTGCTGCTCGCGGTTCATCAGTCCGTTGAGATAACCCTCTGCAACCAGACCGTCAGCGACCAGATGGTCTGCGATCAGTTGCAATGCGCCAGACTTATCCACCGCCGAGCGGCCCATGGATATTTGCTCCAGAGAGAGTTCGAGCATGCCTTGACTCCTGTGCAGCGCCAGAGCGCTACCTGATTCTTGTTTTAATGACGACCATGAGAGATCGACAGCTTAGGTGATGAAAGTGCTGCCTGTCGGATATCACTTTCATCTTGATTTGCAGCAAATATCAGCCTGCTGAATCGTTTAATCTACAATTGGACGGCACGTTACTCGATTATGGGCTTTCATTGAAGCCCGGTCGGTCCGATAGCTGTAGGAGACGTCGTAAAATAGACCGAGCACTTGGGCATCCCCTATGGTCTGCTGTAAAGATGCTCTGCGATCAGCGAAAATCCTCGCTGATTCGAGACAACCACGAAAAGGAACTTTTCGCGTGAAACTCAGCGATATTGCGCGTCTGGCAGGTGTTTCCGTCACCACGGCCAGTTACGTAATCAATGGCAAGGCCGAACAACAACGCATCAGCCCTGCGACCGTCGAGCGTGTAAAGGCGGTGGTCGAACAACATGACTTTCGCCCCAACCCTCAAGCCGCAGGCTTGCGCAGCCGTCACAGCCGCACCCTGGGGTTCATCCTGCCGGATCTGGAAAACCCCAGTTACGCCCGTATCGCCAAGTTGCTGGAGCAAGGAGCCCGCGCCCATGGCTATCAGTTACTGATCGCCAGTTCCGACGACGACCCCATCAGTGAGCAACAACTGCTGCAAGTCTTCCGTGCCCGCCGCTGCGATGCGTTGCTGGTCGCCAGTTGCCTGCCCGCCAGTGACGACAGTTACCGGGAATTGCAGAACAAAGGCTTGCCAATCATCGCCATTGACCGGGAAATGAACCCCGAGTTCTTCTGCTCGGTGGTCAGCGACGACCACGACGCCAGCCTGCAACTGACCCGCAGCCTGCTCCAGACCCATCCCGAACATATCGCCTTGCTCGGAGCACGACCTGAGCTGAGTGTCAGCCAGGCACGCGCGGAGGGGTTCCGGCATGCGCTCGATGGCTTTACCGGCACGACCACGATTGAACATGGCCAGTCCTTCAGCCGCGAGTGCGGCCAGCGTTTGATGAACGACATGCTGCAACGCCTGGGTCACCTGCCCAATGCGCTGATCACAACATCCTACGTGTTGCTGCAGGGGGTTTTCGATGTGCTGCAAAGCCAGGAACTCAACCCGGCGCAACTGCATCTGGGCACATTCGGTGATACCCAGTTGCTGGACTTCCTGCCGTTGCCGGTCAATGCCATGGCCCAGCAGCATCAGTTGATTGCCGAAAAAGCCCTGCAACTGGCACTGGCCGCCATCGAGAACAACCAATATCAACCCGGCGTGCATGCCATCGTGCGAACCTTCAAGCAACGCATTCACGAGGCCTGACGGTGACGCTGATCGACACCCACACCCACCTGGACTTTCCGGACTTCGACGCCGATCGGGCTCAGGTTCTGGATAACTGCCGCGTATTGGGCGTGGAGCGCATGGTGGTTCTGGGGGGTTATCAGCGTAACTGGCAACGTTTGTGGGATTTGACCCAAGAGCATCCAGAGTTGTATGCGGCGTTCGGCCTGCACCCTATCTACATCGACGAGCATCGCCCCGAGCACTTGAACGAACTGGGCGACTGGTTGACGCGCCTGAAGGGCAATTCCCGGTTATGCGCGGTGGGCGAGATCGGTCTGGATTACTACGTTGAAAACCTGGACCGCCACAGCCAGCAGCAAGTCTTCGAGGCGCAGTTGCAACTGGCCGCTGATTTCGATCTGCCAGCGCTGTTGCATGTGCGACGCAGCCACGCCGATGTGATCGCGACACTCAAGCGTCACAAGCTCAAACGCAGCGGGATCATCCATGCATTTGCCGGCAGTCGAGAGGAGGCTCGGGAATATATCAGGCTGGGTTTCAAGCTCGGCCTTGGCGGTGCAGCGACCTGGCCAAAGGCGTTACGCATGCATCGGGTCATCGCCGAGTTACCACTGGAAAGCATTGTGCTGGAAACCGACTCACCGGACATGGCTCCGGCGATGTATCCGAATCAGCGCAATAGTCCAGAGCATTTGCCGGAAATATCCCGGGCGCTGGCCGGGCTGTTGAAAGTCAGCCCGGAGCAGTTAGCGCAAGTGAGTACGCGCAATGCCTGTGAGTTGTTCGGGTGGCCTGCTCGCGAATGAGCTGACTCAGATCAACAATGTCCACAGCGCAAAACCCGCATACCAGACCACTGCGGCGCGTATCAGCAACTCCCAGAGCAGATCGAGGCTGGTCACGCCATCAGCGCCCATGACAGGTGCCGGAACCTCGCTGGCAACGCGGCCGATACGGGTAATCAGTTGTGCGGCGCTGATGTTCCAGTTGAGCAGTTCATGCAGCATCACCCGGCTGACTGCAACGAAGTTGCCCACCAGTGCGAAACTGGCCGCCAGCAACCTGACCGGTATCCAGTCGAAGGCATGACGCAATTGTGTCGCCCGCTCTACCAAGGCCTGGGTCTTGCCATTTTCGGCCGCCAGCGCCAGCAAGCGGTAAGCCAGTGCAGCAACAGGCCCCAGCAGGAAGTACCAGAAGATCACCACGAAGAAACTCTGGTAAGCCTGCCAGAGCATGTAACTTTGAACGCCCTCCAGCAGTTGCTCGCCATTGTCCGCCAACACGCCCATGTCTCTTTCAGCCACATGCACGGCGGCCTGTTCGTCGCCACGCCGGCAGGCATCACGAAAGGGTCCCAACGCAGCAAGCAGATCGCCACGGCCAAGGCTGTAGATCAGCACCAGAAGGTGGATCGGCAATGCCAGCCAGCCGTAAGCAACCGAGCCGACGATGGTCAGCGCCAGTTGCAATATCAGAAGCGGCAGCAGGATCAGCAGGGCCAGGATGACCCACGGGCGAGAGGCGGTTCGCGGACTTGATTCAAGCCTGGCCAACTCCTTCAGCCAAGCCCCGTCACGTTGTACACGCTGACGCAGTGCCGAGAATTTTTCGACCCAGACTGCCAGCAGCAACACCAGAAAACTCATTGCTTAATCCCTCACTTCAGTCCTGCAAAGCGGCTTGAAAACGGGCCCAGTCGAAACACGGCCCCGGATCGGTCTTGCGTCCCGGAGCGATATCGCTGTGCCCACAGATGCGCTCAGGCGTAATTGCCACAAACGCCTGACGCAACTGGCGCGTCAGATCGATCAAGGCGGCATATTGCGCATCGGTAAAGGGCTGGTCATCCGTGCCTTCCAGCTCGATACCGATGGAAAAGTCATTACAGGCTTCGCGCCCCTGGAAACAGGAAACGCCAGCATGCCAGGCGCGGTCAAGACATGAGACGAATTGAGTGACCTCGCCATCACGCTCGATCAGAAAATGCGCCGAAACGCGCAAGTCGGCAATGCCCTCGAAATAGGGATGCTCGGTGATATCCAGCTGATTCTGAAAAAAACACTGGACCTTGCCCGTCTTGAACTGGGCAGGCGGCAGGCTGATGTTGTGGATCACCAGTAGCGAGATTTCGCCCTCGGGTCGCGCATTGAAATTGGGTGAAGGGCAATGCTGCACGCCGTCACACCAACCGCTGGCGGGGTCCAACTGCATGAAGGCTCCTTGGAGAGAGGGTTCGATAGGCGCAAGTATGCCCAAACAGCATCACCGGTAGGAGCGAATTCATTCGCGAAGGTATTTCAGGCGATGGATCTTCGTGGGCCGGGCCCTCTCCCATATCAGGTTTTATGCGCCCTTGAGCTTGCGCAGGCTGCTGATCACCGACTCCAGCGCACGGTCGAACAGCAAGGCATCGTCGAGAATGCGGATGGTGCCGCGACGCAATTCGATTGCCAGCCCCATGCGGGACTTTTCCAGAACCTTCATGCCGGTACGATTGACGAACACGTAGCGGCCGGTAGGCTCAACGATAGCCGTGAGCTTGCAGCGCAGCTTGTTCTCTTCGTCTTCCTGAATCTCGACCCAGTTCCCCACACGCAGCTTGTCGACCATTTGCAGACCGGCATCGTCATTGGGCAATTGCAGGACACTTTCATTGCTCAAAGGCTCGTCCGGCGCGGTCAGGACGATTTCCTCCATCACGACCATCATTGCCGGACCTTCAGCAGGCTCGGCTTCAGCCAGTGCTACAGAGCTTTGAAGCTCCTCGCCCTGAACATCCTGAAGGCGTGAGAAATGCTGGAAAGCCTGGACATGCAGCACTTCCAGCTGACTGAAGAATTCACTGGTGGCGAACGGGTCAAAAGCGGCGCTGGTCAACCCCTCACGCAATGACTTGAGCAGCCCGGGCACCAGCTCAAGCAGCCTCTGCCGTGCTTCCGGGTCTTCGTGCAGTTCGACACTCCAGATCAGGTCGTCCATGGCTTGCAGCCCGGCCAGCCACTCGCTCGAACCTTCGCCATGCTTGAGGCATGTCAGCAACAGCACCTTGCTCCAGGCCTGCTGCAACAGACGCACGACCGCCTCCGGCAAGGTCTTGCCCAGCAAGCGCTGGTTCAGTTCATGCTGGACCTGCTGACGCGCCAGCTCGGCGCGGGTGCGCCCTTCTTCGGCATCGCGGGTGCGCTGTTCAAGCAGTTCGCTGCGCCGACGCTCATCGCTGGTGAAGGCCAGGAAGTCCGCCAGCAGCTCGGAGAAAATCGCCGGATCGTCGACAAAATCATTGAGCAGACGCTGCACGATCTGATCGACACGCATGTAAAGCGAGTCGCGCTGATAATCGTCACGTCCACCCCAACCCAGTGCGGCGGTCGCAATCTCGTTGAGCAGACGACGGGCAGGATGGCTGCCACGGCTGAAGAAGCTCTTGTCGATCACTGCGACTTTCAGCATCGGGATCTGCAACCGCCCGATCAACGCCCGCAGAGAGTGAGGCAGGTTGCGATCGTCGAGAATGAATTCAAAGAGCATGGCGATCAGGTTGATCACATCTTCGTCGCCTGCACCAACGCCGCGAGACTTGCCGCTCTTTACGCTGACGCGGGTCAGCAGTTGCTCCAACTGGTTACGCAGGTCGAAATCTTCCGGAGCATCCGAGGCCGGTACGTACTGCTGAAGATGCGAGAGCAGGCGCAGGAGATCCTTGCTGGAAATCGGGCGGACTTCGGAGCCTGGACCATGACGAGGCGTCAGATTGCCCCTGACTTGCAGCAACAATTCCTGCAGCGCCGAAAACACTTCGAGCACGCCCTTGTCGAGCTTGTCAGCGGCCTGCGCCAGAGCTGGGTCGGACAGTTCGCTGGCACGCTTCCTGGGAGCTGCGCGATCGGATGAGCGACGGGCCGGCAAGGCTTTCATTTCAGGCAGGATGCCGGTAGCGATCAGCAACTGGTTGGCTTCGCTATACAAATGATCGGTGTTGGCCAGGATGTATTTCTCGAACAGCTTGAGAATGATCAGCTTGACCTTGATCTCGACCCCCAGGCTGCGCTTGGCCTGGAGAAAGAAATTGCACAGCATTGCCGGCCCCATGGGGTTGGCATCGACTGTAATGGATTGGGGAAGCAGCTCGTTCAAGCGCGCGGTCAACTGGCTCAAGGCAACGCCATCGCGGCTCATGACCTTGGCCACCATCGAGTCGACGGCCACGGTTTTTTCCAGCTCGTCGTTGGGCACCAGTGACAGCTTGTCGAAAGCGACCGCCGCCGGCAGCACCGGCTCGGTGATCTGATACTGACCCAACGCCAGGAAAGACTCGTAGAACTTGTCGAGAAAGGCACGCTCGATGCTTTTGCGCTTGAGGCGCAAATCACGCATGGCCTCGAAAAAGGTGTTCTGTTCGGTATTGCTGATGGCGCGATCAGCCATTTCAAAAAGGGTGTCGTCAGCGTTATCGAACAACGCTTGCAAGGCATCCTTGAGCTGCTGTGCGGCTTTATCACGCACCTGCAACAACACGACGGGCAGCCGGGCCAAAGGCGTACTTGTACCCTGCGCAGGGATTCCCTTGCTCAACGGCACAACGTTTTCGTCGTTTTGCATCAAACCCCCTGACAGGAAACGGCTTAAATCCCATCACAAACGCGGCTTGCAACCATCGCCTGTGAAGCGATCCCCTTGGTCTTTGCGCTACGTCAAAGCTATGACGTCAAATACAAGTCGGATTATCTTTCAAAACTTGTATCGAACGCCAGCAAAGTATTTCGCTCTGTAACAGGCGCAATACACAAAGAGGATGTGCTGCGATAGACAACGCCAATCGACATATATCGCAAAGGAATTTACAAAACCGACCAACAGCACACTTTGCGCGCATGGCCGGCCGTACAGGTGGGTTACAAAGGTGGCGTGCCTTATACTCATGCGACTTTGTTAGTGGAGCCCGCTATGCCGAATTTACGACTCGCCGACCTGACAGCTGAAATCGAAGCCAATGTGCGGCGCGCATTGCTTGAAGATGTCGGCAGTGGCGATATCACCGCTCAATTGATCCCTGCCGAGCGGCTGGCCAAGGCAACGATCATTTCCCGCGATGCGGCGGTGATCGCAGGTGCCGCATGGGTCGATACGGTTTTTCGTCAACTGGACCCACGGGTCGCCGTTCACTGGCAAGTGGCCGATGGTGACCGTGTAAGCCCCAATCAGGCGTTGTTTCATCTGGAAGGCCCGGCTCGCTCCCTGCTGACCGGAGAACGTAGCGCACTCAACTTTCTGCAATTGCTGTCAGGCGTTGCCACCCGTGCGCAGCACTATGCAGACATCGTGAGCGACACTCAGGTCAAGCTGCTCGATACCCGCAAGACCCTGCCCGGCCTGCGTCTGGCGCAGAAATATGCCGTGACCTGTGGCGGCTGCCATAACCACCGCATAGGTCTGTACGACGCCTTCCTGATCAAGGAAAACCACATTGCAGCCTGTGGCGGCATTGCCCAGGCCGTGGCCGCCGCGCACAAGATTGCGCCAGGCAAGCCAGTGGAAGTCGAAGTTGAAAGCCTGAGTGAACTCAAACAGGCGCTCGATGCCGGTGCCGACATCATCATGCTCGACGAACTGAGCCTGGATGACATGCGCGAGGCCGTACGCCTGACCGCAGGACGCGCCAGGCTTGAAGCCAGCGGCGGCATCAATGACGATACCTTGCGAGTGATCGCTGAAACCGGCGTGGACTATATCTCGATCGGCGCGATGACCAAGGACGTGAAGGCTGTGGACTTGTCCATGCGCTTGAGCCTCTGATTTATCCACAGGTCGAGAGAGGAGTCGTCATCTTGGAACAATGGTTTGTAGTGAATGCGGGCAAGCAACTCGGCCCCATGGATGCAGCAGCCGCACGCCTCATTGCTCGTGAGGCGCCGGGCGCATGGTGCTGGAAGCAGGGCATGCCGGACTGGCAGCCGATTTATCAGGTGCAGGAAGTCCGGGCCATGAAGAAAGACGGCATCACGCCCTTTCCGGACCCGACGCCCGACATGATCCAGCCCCGGCCCTCAGCCCTGCCTGCGCATGCAGCTCCAGCTCCAGCTCCAGCTCCAGCTATCAGACGACCTTCGTTCACTCCCGATCCAAATACTTCAAGCGGCTTCGGCTCCGGCCAGGCAACCGATGGCGTGGATTTCAAGCTGTACGGCACCGAAACGCAATTCGTCGAACTTGAACTGGACCGAGGCGAGAGCGCCGTGGCCGAAGCAGGCTCGATGATGTACAAGACCTGCGACGTGCAGATGGAAACCATCTTCGGCGACGGCAGCAGCCAGTCTTCAGGGCTGCTGGGTTCGCTCTTCGGCGCGGGCAAACGCATGCTCACCGGCGAAAGCCTGTTCACTACCGTGTTCTCGCAACAAGGCTCCGGCAAAGGTCGCGTCGCATTCGCTGCACCCTACCCCGGCACCATCCTGCCTCTGCGCCTGCGTGACTTCGGTGGCAAGTTGATCTGCCAGAAGGACAGCTTTCTGGCAGGTGCCAAAGGTGTCTCCATCGGCATTCAGTTCCAGAAGAAAATCCTTACCGGCCTGTTTGGTGGTGAGGGCTTTGTGTTGCAAAAACTCGAAGGCGACGGCTGGGTGTTCGTTCACATGGGCGGCACCGTTCGCAAGATCGAACTGGCAGCGGGCGAGTCGCTGGATGTGGATACCGGCTGCCTCGCAGCCATGACCCAAGGCGTCGATTACGACATCCGTATGCTCGGCGGCATCAAGTCGATGCTGTTTGGCGGTGAAGGCGTATTTTTCGCCAAACTGACCGGCCCCGGCACGGTATGGCTGCAAAGCCTGCCCTTCTCACGTCTGGCCGGACGCATGCTGGCGGCGAGCCCGGCAGGAGTGGCACGAAGCGAGCGCTGAATAATCCCCGGGCCGGCTTGCGGCCCGGAATGCACAAGGACGAGACATGCAAATCACCCAAGGCCAACGAGTCCCGCTTTCCAGCCTGATTCAAGGCTCGGATCTCACCCTGTCCATCGACATCAAGTCCTCCCACGTGATCGATTACGTCTGCTTCGGCGTCGACGCCCAGGGCAAGCTGTCGGATGACCGCTACATGATCTTCTTCAATCAACCCAACAGCCCTTGCAACAGTGTCAGGCAGGTAAACGGCGGTGACTTTCAGATTGCCCTCGCCGGGCTGCCCGCCTCTATCGACCGGCTTGTGTTCACTGCATCCATCGATGGCGCAGGAGCGATGAGCGACATTCAGGCCAGCCATTTCAGCATCAAGGACGCAGGCCGCGAAGTCGCTCGCAGCGAGTTCTCTGGCGCAACCTTTGCTGCCGAGAAAGCCATCATGGTCACCGATATCTACCGCAAGAACGGTGAATGGCGCATTGCATCAAACCTGCAAGGCTACAACGCCGGTCTGGATGCACTGGTGGTGCACTTCGGAGGGGAAGTCTCGGAGGCGCCTGCTCCTGCGCCAGCCAAGGTTTCACTGGAGAAGAAAATCGCCGAGGCCGCGCCTCAACTGGTCAGTCTGGCGAAAAAGGCTCAGGTCAGTCTGGAGAAAGCCAGACTGACCGACACCAAGGCTCGTGTCGGGCTGGTACTGGATGCTTCCGGCTCCATGAACGCGCAATACAGCCGTGGCCATGTACAGGAAGTCGTCAACCGCCTGATTCCTCTGGCGGTGCATTTCGACGATGACGGCGCACTGGACTGCTGGGCCTTCGGTGCCCGGCCTTGTCAGTTGTCGTCGGTGTCGCTGAGCAACTTCAAGGACTTTATCCAGACCGACAACGGTGGCTGGAAAAACTGGGAGTTGGGCGCGCGGGTGAATGATGAGCCCAAAGCCATGCGCATGGTCATCGACTACTACAAGAAGTCAGGCGACAAGACGCCGATCTACATCCTGTTCATCAGCGATGGCGGCGTTCATCAGGACAGGGAAATCACCAGACTGATGATCGAGGCGGCAAAACTGCCTATCTTCTGGCAATTCGTGGGCCTGGGCGGACGCGGTTACGGAATCCTGGAAAAGCTCGACGACATGACCGGACGGACTGTGGATAACTGCAACTTCTTCGCTCTGGACAGACTGGATGAAGTCCCGGAAGAGAAACTTTACGACTTGCTGATGGAAGAGTTCCCGGACTGGCTCAAGGCCGCCAAGGGTGCCGGGATTCTGTAAGTTTTCCAGACAGAGGGTGGGGCCTTGGCCGCGACGACATGCTCACAGGCAATACATTTTCAGCGCCTGTACATGCTGTCGCGGCCAAGGCCCCTTCCCACATCAAAGCGTTCCACAAATAAAAAACCCTGCCATCGCTGACAGGGTTTTTCATGACGCTGACCGGGTTTAGCCGATCGATACGCCGTGTGCTTCTGCCAGAGGCTTCAAGCCGCCTGCGAAGCCTTGGCCGATGGCCTTGAACTTGAACTCGTCGCCATGACGATACAGCTCGCCGAAGATCATCGCGGTTTCAGTCGATGCGTCTTCCGACAGGTCGTAACGAGCGATTTCCTTGCCATCCGCCTTGTTCAGAACGCGGATGTAGGCGTTGGCCACTTGACCGAAGCTTTGCTTGCGCTCATCAGCCGAGTGGATGGTGACGCCGAAAACCAGCTTCTTCACAGCAGCGTTCAGGGTTGGCAGCTTGACCAGAACAGACTCGTCGTCGCCGTCGCCAGCGCCGGAGCGGTTGTCGCCCAGGTGCTCGACCGAACCGTCAGCCGACTTCTTGTTGTTGTAGAAAATGAAGCCGCTGTCATCCAGCACCTTGCCATTCTCGCCCACGACGAAAACGGAAGCGTCCAGATCGAATTCGGTGCCGTCGGTCACACGTGGGTCCCAGCCCAGGCCTACGGTGATTTCGGTCAGGCCCGGAGCCTCTTTGGACAGGGAAACGTTACCGCCTTTACTCAGACTTACAGCCATGTGCGTAATCCTTTTCTAAAGAAGTAGTAAGGGTATGAATCAGAAATTCATACCGTGAGCGTTGGCCACAGCCTTCAGGCCACCTGCGTAACCCTGGCCTACGGCGCGGAATTTCCACTCACCGTTATTGCGATACAGCTCGGCAAAGATCATCGCGGTTTCGGTCGAAGCATCTTCGGCCAGATCATAGCGAACGATTTCAGCGCTGGACTTCTCGTTCAGTACGCGGATGAAAGAACCACCCACCTGACCGAAGTTCTGCTTGCGGCTGTCAGCGTCGTGAATGGTCACGACGAATACGATTTTCTCGACGTCGGCAGGCACGCGGGTCAGATCGACCTTCACGACTTCATCATCACCATCGCCAGCGCCGGTACGGTTGTCACCGGCATGCTCCACGGAGCCATCGGCGCTCTTGAGCTGGTTGTAGAAAATGAAGTCGGCTTCGCTGCGAACTTTACCGTTGGCGCCCAGCAGGAATGCGCTGGCGTCCAGGTCAAACTCCTGGCCGTCAGTGGCACGCGGGTCCCAGCCCAGGCCGATCAATACATTGGTCAAGGTCGGGTCGGTTTTGGAAAGCGAAAGGTTGCCACCTTTTTGCAGAGTCAAAGCCATGATTCGTTTATCTCCTTTTTCCAGTGTTTACGCTTTTTCTTCAGCCGACTCGTCTTTTCCCGGGAAGAGCAGGCTAGCGACAATACCGATTACCAACACCACCATCACAACCAGCAGGCTGGTGTTGGCGCTGATGCTGTATCCATGGTGGAACAAGTGGTCAGTTGCGTTCAGGCCCAGCTTGATCGCGATGAAGAACAGCAGTGCGATAACCGCTTTCTCCAGGTGGACCAGATAGCGCTTCAGAGCTTCAAGTACGAAGTACAGGGTACGCAGACCCAGAATCGCGAACAGCATGGCCGAGAATACGATCAGCGGCTCGCGGCTCACGGCGATGATTGCCGGTACGGAGTCGAATGCGAACAGTACGTCGGAGATTTCAGCCACGACCAGACACAGGAACAGAGGGGTCGCAAAGATCGCGCCCTTGGCAGCCAGGGTGATGCCACTGTTCTCGGGCTTCTTGATTTCCTCTTCCAGGACTGAGCGACTTACGAAGAAATTGTTGCCGTGCAGCTTTGGCCACACCGGGAACAGTTTCTTGGCGAAGCGATACGCCATGTGCTGGGAGTAGTCGATTTCTTCGTCGTCGTTATCGCCAGCCCTGAGCATCATGATGGCTGTCCAGGCAACGATTACCGCAAACACCACTTCGACCCACGGGCCCAGAGCCAGAAGGCCTGTACCGATGGCGACGAAAATGCCGCGGAAGACAATGGCACCGATGATGCCCCAGTACAGAACGCGATGGCGCAGGCCATCCGGGATCTTGAACCAGGCGAACAAGGCCATGAACACGAAGAGGTTATCGACGCTCAGGACTTTTTCCAGTGCATAACCGGTCACGAACAGCGTGGCGACTTCAGAGCCGTGCTGAACGTACAGGAAACCGGCGAATGCCAGCGAGATGGCCACCCAGAAAATCGACCAGGCCGATGCCTGGGTCAATGTGATCGGCTTGTTTCCCCGGTGAGAAAACATGTCGACGGCCAAGGCCGAGATGGCCAGGCCGATAAAAACGGCCATGGTAAGTGGAGGGAAGCCTAGAGCGGTGCTTTCCATTTAACTGCGTTCCTCAAAGGGGGTAAAAATTACAGGTCGAAATCGGACGGGTTCAGGCCAAGCTCGTTACAGATAGAACGGCAAACTGCACGTTCCTTCTCGTCGAAGCTGCCATCTGCACCACCGATGGCACAGCAGACACGTACCAGCAAACGGGCAGCATCTTCTTTTTTCTTGATCTTGCCGATGGTTTTCAGCGCTTCGGCACGGCCGATCTCGACATCGAAGTCGAACTTGGCGCATGCCTCCTGAAAAGCCTGGATGACGTCTTTCATGTCAAAAACTTTCAGTTCCTGAGAGTTCTGAATGAAGCCAGCCATTTTCTGTTTTTCACTGGAGCTGATATCGCCATCGGCTGCAGATACCAGGGCACAACCTGAAACCACTGCATCCATGAACTCACGATTCTTGAACTTCGAGACTTCGGAAGCAAGCTTGTCACGAGCTGCTGTTGCGTTTGTTTTCAACCAGTCCAGCATTTCAATCCCCTACGAGGCAGCCAGGCCGCCTCAGAAAAAATCAATCGTGTTGTTTACTTGGAACCCGCGGCCCAGCGCATGCCCCAGCTGTAAGCCTTGTCCATGTTGCTGTGACCATTGTGGAAGTCCACACGGCGGGTCACCTTGACGGCACCGTTGTCGTTTTCCAGCAGCGCGATTGCACACATGCCCTGACGACCGCCTTCCTCGTTGAGGCGAACCTCGATAGGTGGCTGGCCCGGAGCGTGGATGGTGACAACACCGTCGGTCTCCTTCCAGTTCGGCGCACCTTCATAGATGAATGCGTAAACCAGAATGCGACGAATCTTGCCCCAGTGCGCACCGTTGATATGCAACCACTCGCCATCACTGACGGAGCCTGTACGGTCATCACCCATCAACTTGATGAAAGGCTCGGTGTTGAGCGATCCGAACGAATTACCCAAAGCCTGGACTGCGCCTTTGTAACCGTCCTGTAACTCGAACAGGCAGCCTACATCAAGGTCGATCGCATTGCTCTTTTTCATCGAAAAGAAGCCACCGCCCTTGCTCTCGCTACGGCGGTTCCAGTTCAGGTTGACCCTGATCTCGCCGAAGCCGGCACTGGTTTTTTCCAGACTGACGGAAGCACGTGCCTTGTCCAGAGTGATCTTGCTGAGGTTGACCGTGGGCTTGGGCGCGGGAGCGGCTGCAGGTGCAGGTGCAGGTGCAGGTGCAGGTGCAGGTGCAGGTGCAGGAGGCTCGGCTTGCGGCGCCGCGACTTCAACACCGAAGTTCTTGGCCAGAGGCTCAAGGCCACCGGCAAAGCCCTGGGCAACACAACGGAACTTCCATACGCCCTGACGCAGATAGAACTCGCCGAGAATAAGCGCGGTTTCCTTCATGCCACTGGTAGGAATGACCGATTCGATGCCACCTGTGATCGTCAGGGCCAGACGCGACACGCTGTCGAAGCTGGCCTTGTTTTCATAGATGGTCGCAGTGAGCGCGACCTTCTCGATGGCAGCATCCAGGCGGCCCGGATCAAGGCTGAATACGGCACGGCCAGACGACGCTTCCGTCAACTGAACCGCACCGCCACTCACGCTCTTCTGACCGAAGAAACACATGTCCTGATCGCCGCGGACCTTGCCGGAACTGGTCAGCAGGAACGCGGAGACATCGATGTCCGCGCCCGCTAGAGGGGAATAGCTGACGTCGACCGTCAATGGGCCAGCAGCTACTGGCGCATTTGCGCCTGGGACAAGTTGAGTCATGCGCGTACTGCTCCAATGGCCAGATCGACCAGATCGTCTGCAGTGCGGCCATTGGTGGCCTGACCTACAGCGGTGAAATCCCAGCCGCTGGAAGTACGTGACAGATAGGACATCACCACGCCAGTGTGCTGGCCTTTTTCAGACAGGTCGAAACGGCCCAGCTCATTGCGGGTACCGAGATCAACGATACGGCAGTAGGCATTGGCGACTTTTTCAAAGTTCTGACCGGTAAACGAGTTGACGGTGAACACCAGATATTTCACGGCTGCTGGCAGTTTTTCCAGATCGACGCTGATGGTTTCGTCATCGCCCGCGCCTTCACCGGTACGGTTGTCGCCGGAGTGGTGGATGGCACCGTCACGCGATTGCAACTGACGGAACCAGACCAGATCGAGAGGCTTCTTGTCGGCATCGAGCATGATGCAGGAAGCGTCCAGGTCGATATCACCGCCACCGCCGCCCAGCAGTTTACCGAAGAAACCGCTCGGCTTTTCAGGGTCCCATCCCAGGCCCATGCTGACTTTTTTGAGGCCTGTACCAGCGGTTTTCTCAAGAGAAATCGTCTGGTTTTTTGCCAACGAGAGTGCCATTTTTCGCTCCATGTGAACTACGGAATTCGGATAAAAGTGTTACAGCCTTACCGCGATGGGCCATCAATGCCATCCCGATTATGTAACTTGGCGTTAACAGGGCCTTTATAGCGGCCTCGACGCCACGCTGGATGGAACAAACGCCAGTGCGCATCCTGTGCTGCCGCCAGTAATTCATGGTCGCCGCGCGTATCGCCCCAGGCCCGCACCCGGAACTGCGAAAGCGGGCCATAAACACCCTCAAGACGCATCACCTTGGAGTCGCAGCGACAGTTGCTGCCCTCGATCAGGCCGGTGAGCTTGCCGTCGATCACTTCCAGATTGGTGCCAATCAGCTCGACTTTCAGGCGATTTGCGAAAGGTTGCAGGACCATAGCAGGCGATGCTGAACATAGCGTGACAATGGCGCCCTTTTCGATTTCCGCAGCAACGGACTCCAGCGCCGCAGGGCGCATCAGGCGTGTCCAGTACAGCTCACAGAACGCTTCAGCCTTCTGTTGCAGCCATTGCGCGTCCACGCCGGTCAGAAAGGCCTTGATCAGACGGCCCTTGAGCTCATCTCGTGTCACACGCTTGGCCAGATAGCCCAGGCTCGGCAGAACCAGCCTGGCCATGCGGATGGAAAAGGCACGCTGCCCAAAAGCGAATTTGAGAAATGGGACAAAGCTGTCATGGCGGGTCAGTGTCCCGTCAAAATCGAACACCGCCAACAGGCGTTGCTCCACTTCCACTTCAAGATCAGGCTCTATCATCTAGCTAACTGCCTCAGCGAGTCGAATGCTGGCATCCACGATCGAAGCGGGAGTCGGCAGGACTCCGTGCCATTTGGCGCGCTCCATGATGTGGGTTGCCCATTTGTAATGAGTGGCCGGTTCACACATCGCATCGTTGTACTTGAACACCGCCGGAGCGACAGAGTTCAAAATCATCCGTGCGCAATTCAGGTCTTCCAGGCTCACCCGAAACGCATTCTGAATGATATTGACCTGCGAGGGGTGGATTGCTGTCTTGCCCACCATACCGTTGGAGATATCCAGCACCAGTTCCTGCTCCATGATGTCGGGCGTCGCCAGTTGCTCGAAGACGGGAGCCGTCAAGGCGAACCCCTGCGACCCCATCACCCCGGCCAGCATCGGAATGACATACCCCATCGGCGTGCCATACAGCGTCATGGCCGGATTGCGGCGCAGCCCGAGACAGCCCATCAGATCGTTGCCACCAATGCGCAAGGCGATGATCCGCTCGCCCAGATTGACCTTGAGTGCCTGCCCCAGTTCGACCATGGCCGTCGGGTTGAACACTTCAGGCGTCTCCAGTGTAGGCATCAAAGCCAGGTCTGGATTGGTAACAGCATCCTCCCAGCTTGTCAGACTTTGCAGCGAGAGCTTGGGAACAACGAACCCGTCGACGTGGGCCATAAGCGGCCAGTCATTGAGAATCTTCGCCATTGCCGCATCGCGAGGGCGCACGAACAGCAGCGGGCCATTGTCTGGCCGACCGCCACGATCCTGGATGCGCGTCAGCACATTGCGCAGGTTGACCAGCGCGGTCTCGACATCGATAAGGGCGACGGCATCTTCCAGACATACGACCAGCGAGCGCAATTCGGGGATCTTCTCTCCGAATACCACATCGAGAATGTCGTCGCGGGTTGCAGGCATATACAGCGTTGCACCCAAAGCATAAGGCGAAGGTATGGCCATTAGCTGAGACTCCGAATGATGGTTACCGCCCGATAGGGCCCCAGGGCATTTCCGGCTTCTTCGACAGGGATGCCCGCTTTTTCGGTCAGGTGCATGAGTAATTGCACATCGCTGTCAGTGGTATTGCGCACCAGCACATGATCGGGCACCCGGCGCATGACAGCACGGGTCGCCTCGGCAATCCCGGGTTTCACACGATTGAGGTTATTGACCCCGAACCGCTCGGCCAGGCTGTCGACAACCTGCCGGGCTGCGGTCTTGAGTTCGATACGCTGGCCGGGAGCCCAGGGCAGAGCCGGGGTCACGCTGCTCAAGCCCCGGCGCTGGCTTTCGATCCGTTCGATGAACGAGCGGGTCACGTCATGTTCCTGCAGGTGATCGTAAACGACACACCCATGCAGCCCGCCATCAGCAGGCCATATGGAGCGCGACACCAGCCCGGACACCGTGGCGCCCAGAATGCCGGACGGTATGACCCAGTCCTCCGAGGACGCCGCCAGCCACGCACTGCCGCACGGGTCGGCCAACACAACCAGACGCGGCTCTTCGGGGAACCGGACATCGCCCGCCAGACTGCGCTTGATCTCCCCGGAAATCGCGCCCTTGCCGGTCCAGCCATCCACGAAAACAATGTTCTGGGCACCATGGGCCTGAATGATGGCCTCAAGCGCAACCGAGTCGATCCCACGGTCACGAATGATGCTGATGCCATAGTGATGCGTTTCACGCCCCAGTTCGATCAAGGCCCGACGCAACAAGACCCCCAACGGCAAACCGGCGCGTACGAATGACACCAGAATGATTTCAGGTCCCTGACAAGCCTGATCGAGAGCCAGCGCCAGCGCCTGCACGTCGGTCGCCATGCGCACGCCGTTCTGCATCAGCGCACGCTCGAACAAGGCACAATGAGCCTCGCCGGGCGCGGACTCCTGGCTGATCATTTCCGAATAATGCTTTTGCTTCGTCTGGATCAGACGTTCTTTTTCTTCGACATCGGTGGTGTCCATCTCGATGCCGCGCAGCAGAAAATGCACGTCATCCGCGAGATAGCTACCGCTGCCCACCGTATCGAGCCCGTGAACGGGATTACTCATGCGCAGCACCGGCGAACATCCTGGCCAACTGACTGCGGGCAGGCGTTGCCCACCAGTGACACTCGTCCATGAAACCCAGGTCGGTGATGCTGTCACCAAAGCCCAGCACCGGGCGCTCGCCATTGACGGCCTGATCGCGACGTAACCATTCCTGAACGGCGTAACGCTTGGCCAACCCGTTGGGCAGGAACGCCAGATTGTTGCCGTTGCCATGCACATGCATGTCATCGAGCAGGCCACGTGCCTGCACTTCGGCCAGCACGCGAGTCAGGATGCTGTCATCGCTTTCGTTATGCTTGGTCACTACATAATGGAAAAGATTCGCCTCCTCCACTACCCAGCCGCGCAACGAAACGCCCATTTCCTGACCAATGGCCAAGGTGGCAGCGCTCAGTTCATGCAAACGCCCCTGATAAGCGGCCAGGGTCTGTTTCATCTGCGCATTCCAGTCGCTGTCCAGGCGGCCGCCAGCATCGAGCATCACACCGCCATGTGAGCAGATGGCGCCAGCACTGAAGGGCAACTTCACCCGGCTATAGGCCTCGACACTGCGCGCCGTGACCGGCACTACATCGGAATGGGCCAGCAGCCAGTTCACGAAGGACTTCTGCACATTGGTCATGTAGCCATTGGCATTGCCTGTGAGGTCAACGGTCGCGACATGCTTCTCGATACCGGGAGCTGTCTTGCGGGCGGTCTGGAACAGGGTGTCGTCCAGATCCACGAATATCAGCGGGCGTTCGTTACTCATCACAGATGACCTCGGCATTCAGCGCTTCGACCAGTTCGGCAGGCACGGCCTGCTGAGGGGTTTCAGTGCAGATCAGTACGCGATCGAACTGACCGGGCCGTACGTTGTAGAGAAAATTGGGAATACCCAGCCCGTAGTTGTCGGAGAACGACAGTGCATGATCGATGGCATGCCCCAGAGCGATGGGTGAACGGCTGGTGGAGCTGAAATGCACATCCGCACCGGCCTTTTCCAGGCGCTCGGCCAACAGGAATGGGCGCCAGACGAACTCGCTGGTACCGACCACCAGCACACGCTCGCCCTTGGCGACCTGAATACCCGGCGCCAGGGTGTCGGCCACGGAGCGCACACCGAGACGTCCCCAGTCATTGGCGGTAACCAATGGCCAGTCACCCATGGCAACAGTGCCGACTTCCGGCATGTCCGGCAGTGGCGCAGCCAGATCCTCGGCGAAGGAGTAGGAACCCTGCAGCAGCGAAACCTGCTCGGCCACATTGCCCATCGTGGTACTGACCGCACCGGCCGACCAGTCGGTCAATACGCAAGTCACGACACGCTCGACCTTGCTCAGCCCGGCCTCGACCAGCGCCCTGTACAGATTGATGAATGTCTTGCCGGTGGAAGCTTCGTCATCGACCAGTACCAGCGAACGAGCGCCAAGCATCATTTCGCGCAGCGCAGGGTCGGTGGGCAAGTGAATCAGGTGGGCACTGGCGTGGCTGTGCTCCTCCTCGAAACGGGCGAACAGCTCGGTGCCGGTCGGGTGACGGGTGCTGACCAGATACAGCGAGTCCGGGCGCGATTCGCTATAGGCACGATGCACGCCGGCCCCAAGCCCGACTGCCGTCTCGGCCATGCCGATGACCAGCACCGGGCCCGGGAGATCAGCAGGGATCTTGTGCGCAAGGTCCTGAAAGCTTTTGAGCATGACACCGGGACGCACCGGAATATGTCGCCCCAGCACTCGGGAAACAAAGAGAAACGCCCGCTTGGGATTGCGTCGCTCGGCAAAGCCGAACAGTGAGTCCGGAGCAATGGTGGACGAATCGACCATCACGTCGAGACGACCACGAAGCAGATCAGCGCGAAGCCTTGTAGGGGTTGAAAGAGCTGAGCTGCTGTCCATCGATAGATTCCTGGTTAACGGGGCCAATGCCCCTGGCGCCTGCCCCGTATCCCGAAGGGAAGCGGTCGTTATGTGCGCGAGGCCTCAAGAAGCCAGAGCGCCGACTGGGCAGAGCGTGTAATTTCAGTCGTGGTGTACGTCCTCTCGGGACGGGCATGGGATGCCGTTACGCGACAGGCTTCCAGAAAAGACAGAAGCAATGCCGACTTCACCGCGAAATTCATGTTCTGTGCATCCGGCACACTTGAGGTCACCATCCCGATAACCGCGCCACCGTTGTCGAACAGTGGACTGCCACTGGAGCCCGGCTGAATGGGCGCCGTGAACTGAAACAGGCTGGCATCGCTGTGCAAGCCGAACAGACCGGATATCCCGCCTTGAGTCACTTGCAGGCTACCACCGGAAATCGAAGCCAGTGGATAACCCAGCGCAACCACCGTATCGCCCGGCTCTGCACCCTGGCCCTCACGAAACGTGACCGGCTTGAGCGGCGAAGCACCTTGCACCCGCAGCAATGCGATGTCGTTTCGACGATCGACCACCACTGGCTCGACCTTGAAGCGCCCTTCCAGCGAACTGATATACAGCACGCTCATGTCTTCAATGACATGGGCACACGTCATCACATGGGAAGGCCCGACCACAAACGCGGTGCCTGTAGCCGACTGATGATGACCGCCCGGAGAGTTGATGGAACTGCGCCGAGGATGATGATCATTGACGTCCAGGCCGATCTTGCGTCCAAACGCTGCCAGTCCGTAGGCAGAACCTTCATGCAGCGCTCGAAACTTCCATTGATCGTTGCGCTGGTAAAACTCACCGATGATGATCGAAGCCTCACCGTTGTCCCGCAGATCTGCCTGGACTTCGATTTCCTTGTCGATCACCAGTCGCAAGCTGGAAATATCACGAATCGGTCCGGTGGCGGCATAGACGTAAACCATCACCAGAACACGATCACTGCCAGCGGGCAGGCGATCCAGCTTGAGCGAGCAACCGACACGCTCTGGTCCGTCGCTCCACTCCATCCAGTTCTGTTCGCGGTGCAGCAATGCCGGATCGCCCTTGGGCTGACGTTTTTCGTCAACCGGCAGCAAGGCTACCGCGACGTATTCGCCGAATACCGAAGCCTTTCCGCTTTCCAGCAACCACGTGCAATGTGCATTCGCAATTGCTGTATTTGCGCCCGGTGCCAACACTTTCATGCCCAATCCTCCCTGATAAGAGCAATTTAATAGCAAAAAACTATTATCCCGATCAAACCGAAGCCAGTACAGCCACGGTTATCGCCTTGACCCGGATATTATCCAGCCAATGTGTTTCCGGTTCTTTCAGCCCAAGCCGACGAGTCGCGAAAATTCCCGGCAGATTGACACCCATTTCCCGTGTGTAACCAATACCGCCCGAGTAGCGAGGATTGATTTCAAGCAGGTGCGGCTTGCCGTCGGCATCGTCACGGGTCTGCACGTTGATCAGGCCATCGCAGCCAAAATGCTCGGCCGCCTGCACTGCCAGCCGGACAGCCTCGCTGTCGCGCTCGAAAGTCTGGTTCATGCCCTGCTTGCGCCGACCGACGAAGGCCACGGCCTTGCCATGCTCACAGACCATATCCACCGAACATTCACTGCCCGGCATATACGGCATGAGCAGCATGGGCGGCCTGTCATCCGATTGGCGATAGGCGTTCAGATAAGCCTCGAAGCTGGTTTCCCGAGCGTCAGGATTGGCGAAGCAACGGAAGTCATCGACACCGGCCTTGAAGCGCCAGAAACCATGCCCGAAAATTCCTACCGTCGGCTTGATGCAGACCTCACCTGTGCGGGACAGTGTTTCGTAGGCTGCCAGCAATTCTTCGGTATTGTTTGCACTGATCCCCGGTATGCAGGCTAGCCCTGCCTGCTCGGCGGCGGCAGTAAAAAGGCTTTTGTCGTCTACATTGAGAAAGGTCTGCATGCTGGTACCGCCGGTAACCAGGTCAAAACCCTCGGCCACGAAACGCTCACGATGTGCCTCATAAAAACTGCCGACACGCCCGGCGATAATGACTTTGACACCCAGTTCACGGGCCGTCTCAAGAACCCAGTCAATGCGCTCAGCGTTATTGCGGGGCTCCTGCAAGGCAACGTCGGCCTGCCCGGTAATTTCCGAGCGATCCTGGCGATGGGAAGCGATAATCCGCACCGATGCCGGCAAGGCATCACGCGCGCCCATGATGACTTCGCGCTGGCTGGACTGCCCTTCAAGGAACCAAATCATGTGACTCTCCAGAAGACAAAGCAGCTTTCTAAGCAGCTTTGTCGAATTTTGTAATAACTGTTTTGCTTCAAAATGTTCGGATTAGGGCAAAGTCACGCCATTTTTCACTAGGGGACAATGACATGAAGTGGCTCAAGCGGTCGATTTGGCTTTTGGTTTTCGTTGCATTCGGGATCGGCGCACTCAGCCTCTACTACGTCTTGCCGCGTCATGATGTCGTGATGGTCACGGGTGTGGAAGTAAAAAGAATGGACGCAGACGGCGTGATCAACGCCGACAACGTGGCCGACGGCCCGACCCGCGATGTCTACTTCATCAACACCGAAGACCCGGACACCAAGAAAGTCGTGGTCTACCGCAACGAAGACACCGGCTGGAGCTTCCCGTGGTACTTCAAGTTCGACTCGGCAGATATCCAGGCCAAGGCCCAGGGCTATTCCCGTGACTCGCAGCAACTGGCACTGATCCGCTACTACGGCTGGCGCATCCAGATCCTGTCGATGTTCCCCAACATCACCGAGATCGAAATCACCAGCAACCGCGACCAACCGTTCCCGATCTTCAACGCGATCTTCTTCAGCGTGCTGATTCTGCTGGTGCTGGTCGTGGTGATTGTGGTCAAGCGCCGGTTTCGCAAGCAGCCGCGGGTGGATGGGGTTGTGAGGGGGTAGGAATTTATTTGCGACGGGCAAGTTCATCCGGCAGAGATATGGCGTTTGGGGTGTGCCGTCTCGCGAATGAATTCGCTCCTACCGGGAAGTACAGAAACCAAAAGCCCGATCAGTGATGATCGGGCTTTTGGTTTTATGCCGTCAGATACAGCCGTTGCTTCGACTGTGATTCAACGGCAGTTAGCTGGACGGTACTGGGCAATGATTGTGCCCGTATTGCATGTCCAGTTAATAGTGTTGTTAGTAGTGCCGGCGGTGACAGGACTCAACACGAAAGTCTGGTTGCGAATTACCGTGTTAACAGGCGCATCGTTACGTGAAAGCGCAGTAATAACACCGTTCGCGATTGTAACACTTGCAGTGTAAGTGCCAGATGCGCCGCCATATCCTGCAGCAGCGTTATCGGCGGGAAGCACGCCAGTTGTCTGGAAAGATTCAGTAACGGCAACCTTAGCACCATCCGTGAGCGCAGCAAGCTCCGCTACTTGAGCACGGATTGTGTAGTCCTGATATGCAGGGATGGCCACCGCTGCAAGAATACCGACGATAGCCACAACGATCATGAGCTCGATGAGCGTAAAACCTTTTTGTACTGTTTTCATGTACTTCTCCGAGGCGTCAATTTTTTAGGTGCCTTACCTGGGTAAAAGCATAGGCCGTGCCAACGCAAGCCAAGCCTCAAGTCATTGACCAAAATCAACTTCTCTTCAACATTTCAACCTTCAGAAATCATCAGAAACTGACAATTTTCGTCACATGCCACACTGCCATTTGGCAGCACAGCCCGACTGCGCTATAAACCTCACACTGTCTGTGTCTGGTGGTTTTATGTCTGATGTCGTCCTCACCGGTCTTGCCAAGCAATTGGTCGAAGCCGAGCTTCTCACTGAAAAAACTGCGCAGCAGGCTTACCAACAGGCACGGCGCGACAAGATTTCGTTGGTCAGCTATCTGGTACAGAACAAACTGGTTAAAAGTCTGGTGCTGGCAGAGTTGGCATCCGATCAGTTCGGCGTGCCCTTTCTCGACCTCAACTGCCTGGACAAGGAAAGCCAGCCCAAGGGACTGGTCAGTGAAAAGCTGGTGCGCCAGCATCATGCCCTGCCTTTATGGCGGCGCGGCAACAAGCTGTTCGTGGGCGTATCGGACCCCACCAACCATCAAGCCGTGACCGATATACAGTTCAGCACAGGCCTCAATACCGAAGCGATTCTGGTAGAGGACGACAAGCTTAGCGACGCCATTGATAAGCTCTTTGACTCTGGCATGGGCTTGGGAGACATGTCCGATGTGGATCTGGGCCTTGATCTCGAACCTGTCGATACCGGAAAAGAGACCACCCTTAGCGGACAAGGTGACGCCGATGATGCTCCGGTGGTGCGCTTCGTCAACAAGATGCTTATGGACGCCATACGCCTTGGGTCTTCAGACCTGCACTTCGAGCCGTACGAAAAAGTCTTTCGCGTGCGCTTTCGTACCGATGGCATTTTGCACGAGGCCGCCAAACCGCCTATCCATCTGGCAAGCCGGATTGCCGCACGCCTGAAAGTCATGGCCAGCCTGGATATCTCGGAGCGGCGCAAACCTCAGGATGGTCGGGTCAAACTGCGCGTATCCAAAAGCAAGGCCATCGATTTTCGTATGAACACCCTGCCGACGCTGTGGGGCGAAAAGATCGTGATGCGGATCCTAGACCCCACCAGCGCCCAGATGGGTATCGATGCGCTGGGGTATGAGCCGGAGCAAAAGGCTCTTTATCTGGAAGCTCTCAAACAGCCGCAAGGGATGATCCTGGTCACAGGCCCGACAGGCTCGGGTAAAACCGTTTCGCTCTATACCGGCCTGAATATCCTCAATACCGTGGATATCAATATTTCTACCGCCGAAGACCCTGTGGAAATCAACCTGGAAGGCATCAATCAGGTCAACGTCAACCCGCGCCAGGGCATGGACTTTTCCCAGGCGCTACGGGCCTTTTTGCGTCAGGACCCGGACGTCATCATGGTGGGCGAGATCCGCGACCTGGAAACTGCAGAAATCGCGATCAAGGCCTCCCAGACCGGCCATATGGTGCTTTCCACCCTGCACACCAATAGCGCGGCGGAAACGCTAACACGCCTGCACCATATGGGCGTCGCAGCCTTTAACATTGCCACGGCTATCAACCTGATCATTGCCCAGCGCCTGGCCCGTAAACTCTGCCCTCACTGCAAAAAAGAGATCGATGTTCCACGGGAAACCCTGCTCAAGGAAGGCTTCCCGGAATCGGAAATCGGCAAGTTCAAGATCTACGGCCCCGTTGGCTGCGATAACTGCAATGGCGGCTATAGAGGCCGGGTCGGTATTTACGAAGTGGTCAAGAAAACACCGGAGCTGGAACGCATCATCATGGAAGAAGGCAACGCATTGGACATTTCAAAACAGATGCGCAAGGACGGCTTCAGTGATTTACGCACTTCTGGCTTGCACAAAGCCATGCAGGGCATTACCAGTCTTGAAGAAGTCAACCGCGTGACCAAGGATTAAACATGGCTAGCAAGGCAGTCAAAGTCACTGTTTACACGTGGGAAGGCCTGGACAAGAAAGGCGCGAAAATGCGTGGTGAGTTGAGCGGCCATAACCCGGCACTTATCAAGGCCCAGTTGCGCAAGCAAGGCATTAACCCCACCAAGGTACGCAAAAAAGCCGTCTCGCTATTCGGTAAAGGCAAGAAGATCAAACCGCTGGATATCGCCTTTTTCTCACGGCAAATGGCAACGATGATGAAAGCGGGGGTTCCGCTGCTACACTCGTTCGACATCATCAGCGAGGGTGCCGAAAACCCGAATATGCGGTCGCTGGTGGACTTCCTGAAACAGGAAGTCTCGGCAGGTAACAGTCTGGCAACGGCTTTGCGGCAAAAGCCCGAATACTTCGACGATCTGTACTGCAATCTGGTGGATGCTGGTGAGCAGGCCGGCGCGCTTGAAAGTCTGCTGGATCGGGTTGCCACCTATAAGGAAAAGACCGAGGCACTCAAGTCCAAGATCAAGAAGGCAATGACCTACCCCATTGCCGTCATGGTAGTAGCCGTGATTGTTACAGGCATTTTGCTTATCAAGGTTGTGCCGCAATTCCAGAGCATCTTTGCGGGTTTGGGCGCGCAGCTACCGACTTTCACCCTTATGGTTATTGGACTTTCAGAGTTCGTGCAGAGCTGGTGGCTTGCCATTATAGGAGCCTTTATAGGCGGCTTTTATATGTTCAAACGCAGCTACAAGCAGTCACAACACTTTCGCGACAGCATCGATCGTTTTTTGTTGAAAGTTCCAGTCTTTGGCCCATTGATTTATAAATCTTCGGTGGCTCGCTACGCACGTACACTTGCAACGACTTTTGCAGCAGGTGTTCCGCTGGTAGAGGCTCTTGACTCCGTGGCTGGTGCAACCGGCAACGTGGTCTTCAAAAACGCGGTCAACAAGGTCAAGCAAGACGTTTCAACGGGGATGCAGCTGAACTTTTCCATGCGCTCAGTAAGCGTTTTCCCAAGCCTGGCCATACAAATGACGGCAATTGGTGAGGAATCCGGGGCACTCGACTCCATGCTCGACAAGGTCGCAACTTACTATGAAGACGAAGTAGACAATATGGTCGACAGCCTGACAAGCCTGATGGAGCCCATGATCATGGCGGTACTCGGTCTTATCGTCGGCAGTCTGGTTATTGCCATGTACCTGCCTATCTTCCAGCTCGGAAACGCTACCTGATATGCCCCTTCTCGATTTCCTGGCCAGCTCCGTGCTGGCCTTCGTTATTTCCACTTTTGTTTTAGGCCTGTTGGTTGGGAGCTTCCTCAATGTGGTGGTTTATCGACTGCCCAAGATGATGGAGCGCGACTGGAAGATTCAGGCCCGGGAAGTACTTGGCTTGCCCGCCGAACCCAAGCCGGACACTTTCAACCTGATCCTTCCTCACTCCAGTTGCACGCAATGCAACCACCGGATTCGCCCTTGGGAAAACATTCCAGTCATCAGTTATCTGGCCCTCGGCGGTAAATGCTCAAGCTGCAAGACACCGATCAGCAAACGCTACCCGCTGGTCGAGTTGGCCTGCGGGATCTTGTCAGGCTATATCGCCTGGCATTTCGGTTTTGGCTGGCAGGCTGCGGCGATACTGGTGCTGAGCTGGGGCTTGTTAGCCATGAGCCTGATCGATGCCGATCACCAGCTACTGCCGGACTCCCTGGTCCTTCCCCTGTTATGGCTGGGGCTTATCGTCAATGCCTTTGGCCTGTTCACATCCCTCAACGATGCCATCTGGGGAGCCGTGGTCGGCTATCTGGCGTTATGGTCGGTGTTCTGGCTGTTCAAATTGCTCACCGGCAAGGAAGGCATGGGTTACGGAGACTTCAAGTTGCTCGGCATGCTCGGGGCCTGGGGCGGCTGGCAGATCCTGCCGTTGACGATCCTTTTATCGTCGCTGGTGGGCGCTGTGCTGGGCGTGATCCTGATGCGCATTCGCCAGGTCGAGGCGGGAACGCCGATTCCCTTCGGTCCTTATCTGGCCATCGCGGGGTGGATCGCTTTGCTCTGGGGTGGTCAAATAACCGACTCCTATTTGCAGTTTGCCGGTTTCAAATGACCAACCCTGCTTTCAAACCCTGGATTCTTGGCCTGACCGGCGGCATCGGTAGCGGTAAAAGTGCGGCAGCACAGTGCTTTATCGACCTGGGCATCCATACCGTGGACGCCGACCATGTCGCCCGCTGGGTGGTCGAGCCCGGGCGTCCGGCACTTGCGCAGATTGCCGAACACTTCGGCGCCGAAGTGCTTCAAGCCAGCGGCGAACTGGATCGTGGCGCTCTGCGCTCACGGATTTTCCAGCACCCTGAAGAACGACGCTGGCTGGAAGCCCTGCTGCACCCGCTGATCAATCAGGAAATCGTCAGCTATCTGGCCCAGGCGCAATCGCCTTACGCGATTCTGGTTTCGCCGCTGCTGATCGAGTCCGGGCAATACAAGATGGTGCAACGGGTTCTGGTGATCGATGCTCCCGAAAACCTGCAAATAGAACGCACCATGCAGCGCGATGGCTCCAGTCAGGAGCAGGTCCAGGCCATTCTCAAGGCTCAGGCACAGCGCGAAGAGCGACTGCGTCACGCCGACAATGTGCTGATCAACGATCGCGACCCGGCGTGGCTGAAAAGCGAAGTCGAGCGCCTGCATCACTTTTTTCTTACTTTGCGTGGAGGCCAATCGTGAGCCAACCAACAATCGTCCAATGCCCGACCTGTGGCGCCCCGGTGGAATGGAGCGCCGCCAGCCCTGCCCGGCCGTTCTGCTCCGCACGCTGCAAGCTGATCGACCTGGGCGCCTGGGCGTCCGAAGAACATGCGATTCCGGTCAGCCCGGATGCCGAGGACGAACTGTTCTCCGGTGATCTCGAGCGTCCGCTACGCGATCACTGACCCTGCCGTTCAAGCGCGGCCAGTAACTGCTCGGCACTGCTGAACTGTTGCTGGCTCACCAGTTGCCCGTCGCGCAACTGCAACCACAGCACCTTGTCTTCATCCCCCGCATACTGCGGCACGATGCGCGCATCCCGGTCGAGGATCACGCGATAGGAGTAATCGCGCATCTTGGGGATCGCGAACAGACTGGCAATCACGCTGGGCATCTTCTGGATATCGGCCACAAACACCGTTTGCCGCGACTCCAGAAAACCCTTGGGCTTATCCTTGAGCGCAGCACTGACCAGCTTGGCCGCGTCCATGCTACGGGCGACCAGAAGCGTCTGAGTCTGGCTGTTCAGGGTGTAGGGCTGATCGTACTGGTCCAGCAGTGTCCAGGGCGTGAGTCGATCACCGACCTGCAAAGCCTGGGCGGTCAGCGGCAGTAAAGCCAGAAGCAGAATGGGCAAGAGTTTCAATGTGCGAGTCCTTGAACATGAATGACAATGGGCATGAATGCTTTCACAGACATGCCCACCCAAGTCAACCATCAAGCGTGTTGTGGGAAGGGCCTTGGCCGCGACGACTGCTTGAAAGCAACACATTTTCGGCGCTTTCAAACTGCTGTCGCGGCCAAGCCCCCTCTCACGGATCCCGGCTTAAAACTCAGACATTGAAACGTCTCAGCAAACGATCCTGCTGATCCACCTGCTCCACCATCAAAGCACACTGACGCACCTGAACTTCGGCACTGGCCGCAACTTCATGACTGATATCGCGGATATTGGTGGTGTTGAGGTTGATCTCTTCAGTGGTCGCGCTCTGCTGTTCAGCCGCCGTCGCAATCTGCATGTTCATGTCATTGATACGGATGATTGCCCGACGGATATCCGTCAGCATCTCATTGGCAGCGCCCGCTTCTTCAGCCGTCTTGCTGGCACTGTCGCGGTTCAGTTGCATACGCGACTCGGCTTGCTTAACGCCGGTCTGCAACTGATCAATCATCTGACGAATTTCCTGAGTCGATTGCTGGGTACGCGAGGCCAGGGAACGAACCTCATCGGCCACCACCGCAAAACCACGCCCGGACTCACCCGCCCGCGCCGCTTCGATGGCCGCGTTCAAGGCCAACAGGTTGGTCTGCTCGGCAATGCTGTTGATCACCGACAGAATCGATTCGATATTCTGGCTGAGCCTGGCCAGCTCGGTAATCGCCTGACTGGCTTCATCCATCTCCACGGCCAGCGTCTTGATCGCCTCGGTCGAACGCGACACCACACGCACACCGCTGTCGACCTCTTCATTGGCCGAGAGCGCCGCCTGAGCTGCAGCCTGGGCGTTGCGCGCCACCTCTTCGGCCGTGGAAGCCATCTCCTGCATGGCCGTGGCCAGTTGATCAAGCTCCTGCAACTGTCTTTGCAGGCGACCATCAGCCTGGTTGGCTTCGCCGGAAGTACGGTTGGTGCTTTCATGAACCTGCTTCGAGCTGCCCATGACCTGAACGATCAGGGTCTGCAGGCTTTCCATGAAGCGATTGAACTCACGGGACAACAGGGCAATTTCATCGGTGCCGGAATCGGGCAAACGTCGGGTCAGGTCGCCTTCACCGCTGTTGATTTCCCGCAAGGAGGTATGGAGCAGATCAAGGGGTTTGAGCAGTCGCTTCATCAGCGCGCCCAGCACCAGCAAGCTGATAAGCACACCCAGCAGCGTGGCAATAGCCGCTCGCCAGCTCAGGCTATTGGCCTCTGCCATGACGATGCTGTTATCCAGTACGACGCCGATGTACCAGTTCATACCCTTGAGGTTGGACAGCGGAGTAAAAGACACCAGCAGGTCCTTGCCAGAGGCACTGACTGGCTGCAGCCTGTTCTCCAGGGCCGGGTTCTTGCCCTCGAACAGCTCGCTGTAGTTCTTGCCGTTCAAAGCACTGTTCGGGTGAGAGATGATGTTGCCGCTGCTGCTCATCAGAAAAGCGTAACCAGCACCGTTGAAGTCCATGGTGTTGATCGTATCGGACACGCTTTTCAAACGGACATCACCGCCGATCACACCGAGAAACGCGCCGGCACCTCGCAAGGGTGTAACGGCAGAAATCAGCGTTTCTCCGGTTGTGGAGTCGACATAGGGTTCGGTGAGCACAGCCTGGCTGGCTGCCTTGCCAACTGCATACCAAGGGCGTGTACGCCCATCCCAGTCAGGTTTCGGCTTCCAGGACTCCAGGTTCTTGATGGGCTTGCCATCGCTCTGCAAGGCGCCAAAAACCAGAATGAATTCATCCTTGAGCAGAGGGCTGCCAATCAGGTGCTGAAGGTTCTGGGTGCTGTAGTTGCTGTCGATATTCTGGCTCAACAGATCCATGAGCTTGAGCTTGGAGTTCAGCCAGTTCTCGATCTGTCTGGCGAGTGTATTGCTCGACTCGGCAATGCTTGCCGATACCTGACTGTGAAGAGTGTCACGAACCTTTGCGACCTGCGTCACCGACAACAAACTGGTGGTACAGAACAGTACGAAAGCTGCGGCAAGGCCAGCCTTATGGACAATCTTCATCAAGTCGCTCCGTGCGTTTAGAAAGAAGATTCATCGTAAACAGGATGGTAGCCATATGCAATCAAGCGTTTGATTGATATAGAGCTTTTGTACTATGTCTGTTTTGAATTTGAATTTTCGTGAATACCGAAAAGCATGCTTGTAAACGACAAAGAATGCCAACCCACGACAGAATTCAACGATTAGAAGAGATTTCCAGAGTAATAATCTCTTTTGCAACCACCCGGAAATGTCCCGGAATTCCCCCGCCTACAAAGGAGAAATAGTACCCAGCAGACCAATGCCGATGGTGAGGATCAAAAAACCAATCAGGAAGAATGCAAGCTTAGCCATCTCAGGCCTCCTACAGGAACAGATGTGCGATACAGCACGTGGCAGACGCCTCGGGGAGTACTGCGGTGTGGAGATTGTGAGGTGGGGATGGGTTGCGGTACAGATTCAGGTGGTGGAGAAAAATGCGGATCAGATCGAATGCATAAATGCAGGGATCAGTATGAAACTGCACAGAATCACAGTTCAAAAAATGGGGTGAGCGAATCTTAAATAACGCTCACCGGACACGTTCATTTTTTCCTGGCTTTCATTTCTGCCTGCGGATCATCACAGCCTGGTCTTTGGCAAGGTTGAGCAGAAGCGTTTCCTGTAACTATAAAGCTTCCTTTTCGCTGCCCATCTTTTGCGCACTTGTCACACCAGACCTCAGATGTATTATCTCGAGCTTCAACATTTCCTGTTTGCATAAAAACTCCTTAAGTTTTCATAAAGCTTTACGGACTGACGATTTATTTAAATCAAGAAACTCTTCCACACACGAAAGTCTATCTGAACGCACAAACCTTCAGCGCTCTTCAAAAGAGGTGCACCGTTACCGGCACACCTCTTCCTCAGACTTACTGCCAGTTAGCAGCCAGCACTGCCTCCAGTTGCGTTTGTTGTGCAGCTGTCAGGTTTCTCTCTGCTCCTGCATCGACTCCGAATGACGCCATGCTGTCGACCAGGTTTTGTACCTGGCTGTCGAGCAGGGTTTTGCCATCGGCTGTCTTGAACTGATCCACCTGGTAGTCGTTGGCTGCATACCAATTGCTTACCAACACCTTGTCGCTGGTGTCGATGATGCTGACTTCCAGATCGTTGCCACTGCGGCGGAACCACAGGTCTTCCAGGCTGACATCGGCGCCGAACTGCAGTACATCCGTGCTGCTGCCGGTGTCGTAGTTGCTGATGGTGTCTCTGCCCGAACCTATGCCGAACTCGTAGGTATCACTGCCATCGCCACCGCTGAGGTAGTCATTGCCAGCGCCGCCATTGAGTACGTCATTGCCTGTTCCGCCGTAGAGCGTATCGTTGTCGGCATCACCGAAGAGGTTATCGTTACCTGCGTCGCCATACAGCGTATCGGCGCCGGTGCCGCCGGACAGGTTGTCATTCCCCGCATCACCAAAGAGGCTGTCATCGCCGTCGCCAGCGCTGATGACATCGTCACTGGTGTAGCCACGCAGGGTCTGATCGGATGCACTGCCGAGCAATACGTGCGACTTGATGAGCGACTGATTCCAGGTCGTGCCATCGGCAAATTGCAGTTGGTCGATCTGATAGCCGCCTGTTGCGTCCTCGGAGAAGTGACTCATCACTCGCAGGCTGTCGGTCGTACCATTCACGCGAATGATCAGATCATTGCTCTCACGAACGATGCTGACATCGCTCGCATTGAGATCAGCAAGCTTCACGGTATCGAGTTTGCCGGTACGGCTTTCATGGGCGTAGTAGAGGGTGTCCTGGCCTGCGCCTTTACCGAACAGGTAAGTATCGTCGCCGTTACCGCCGTTCAGTTGGTCGTTGCCTGCACCGCCGTCCAGGACGTCGTTGCCGTCTCCGCCATAGAGCGTGTCATTGCCGACACCACCTTGCAGCCAGTCGTCGCCCGCATCGCCATTGAGCGTGTCAGCGCCAGCACTGCCGGACAGGGTGTCATTGCCACTGCCACCATTGACCGTGTCGTCGCCAGCACCCGCGTCGATCACGTCATTGCTGGACGTCCCCGACAGCGTTTCATCAATGTCCGAGCCTTGCATCACCTGGAACTTGATCTGGTTCTGATCCCAGAAGCTGCCATCGGCAAACTGGATACGGTCGATTTGATAACCGCCAGCGGCGTCACTCTGGAAGTGGTAAACCACTCTCAGGCTGTCGGTGCTGCCCAACACCCGGATGATCAGGTCGTTACCGTCACGGCGTACGCTGACATCAGAAGCATTGAGGTCAGTGAGCTTGATGGTGTCGAGCTTGCCCTCACGGTTTTCATAGGCGTAGTAGATGGTGTCCTGACCCGCCCCCTTGCCGAACAGATAAGTATCGTTGCCATCGCCACCGTCAAGCTGGTCGTTGCCCAGGCCGCCCTCAAGGATGTCATCGCCGGTGCCGCCATTGAGCGTGTCGTTGCCCGAACCGCCCTGCAGCAGATCATTGCCCACACCGCCGTTCAGCGTATCAGCCCCGGCATTGCCCATCAGTGTGTCGTTGCCAGCAGCGCCATTGATGACATCGTCACCCGCTCCGGCATCGATGACATCGTCACCGTCGGTCCCTGTAAGGGTTTCCTCGGCTTCGCTGCCCTGCAGTACCTGATTCCTGATGGCTGCCTGATCCCAGAAGCTGCCATCGGCGAACTGGATGCGATCAATCTGGTAGCCATAGGTCGCATCACTCATGAAGTGATAAACAACGCGCAGGCTATCAGTGCTGCCCAGCACACGAATGAGCAGGTCGTTACCATCACGACGCACGCTGACATCTGCGGCATTCAGGTCAACCAACTTGACGGTATCGAGCTTGCCCGCACGGTTTTCATAGGCGTAGTAAATGGTGTCCTGACCGGATCCCTTGGCAAACAGATAGGTATCGTCGCCATCTCCGCCATCGAGACGATCGTTACCCGCACCGCCATCAAGGATATCGTTACCAAGACCGCCATTAAGGGTGTCGTTACCCAGACCGCCCAGCAACAGATCATCTCCGGCTTCACCATTGAGAGTATCTGCGCCCTTGCTGCCTGACAGCGTATCGTTGCCGCTGCCACCATTGACGGTGTCGTCACCGGCGCCTGCATCAATGCTGTCATTAGTGGCGGTACCCGCCAGCGTCTCATCGGCATCGGTACCTTGCAGAACGGCGGACTTGATCGCGGCCTGATTCCAGGTGCTACCGTCAGCGAACTGGATCTGGTCGATCTGGTAACCATAGGTTGCGTCATTGGTGAAGTGGCTCACCACGCGCAGGCTGTCGGTGGTGCCCAGCACGCGAATGAGCAAGTCGTTACCCTCGCGACGTACGCTCACATCCACCGCATTCAAGTCGATCAGCTTCACTGTATCGAGCTTGTCTGCGCGCCCCTCATAGGCGTAGTAGATACTGTCCTGACCCGAGCCTTTGCCGAACAGGTAAATGTCGTCGCCATTTCCGCCGTCCAGCATGTCATTGCCAGCACCACCATCGAGTTGGTCGTTGCCATTGCCGCCGTTGAGAGTGTCCTTACCGTCGCCCCCATTCAGCACATCATTGCCATCCTCGCCATTCAAGGTGTCGGCACCGCTACCGCCCGAAAGGGTGTCGTTGCCGCTGCCACCGTTGATGACATCGTCACCCGCAGCGGCATTGATGGTGTCATCACTGCTCGTACCGGCCAGAGTTTCATCCGCCTCAGTGCCTTGCAGCACTTGCGCCTTGATCGCGGTTTGATCCCAGAAGCTGCCATCAGCAAACGCAATCTGGTCGATCTGATAACCCGCAGTGGCATCGCTCATGAAGTGATAGACAACGCGCAAGGTGTCGGTCGTGCCGTTGATACGGATCACCAGGTCATAACCATCACGCGCCACGCTGACATCGGCGGCATTGAGATCAACCAGTTTCACCTGATCGACCTTGCCTGCGCGGCTTTCATTGGCGTAGTAGATGGTGTCCTGACCCGAGCCTTTACCGAACAGATAGGTATCGTCACCGGCACCGCCATCCAGACGGTCATTACCAGCACCGCCATCGAGGATGTCATTGCCGCTGCCACCGTAGAGGATGTCGTTGCCCGATCCGCCTTGCAGCAGGTCGTTACCCTCGTCGCCGTTCAGGGTATCGGCACCATCGCCTCCCAACAGGCTGTCGTTGCCTGCTGCGCCATTGAGGGTGTCGTCGCCTGCACCGCCATCGATCAGATCATCGCTGGCAAAGCCGGCCAAGGCCTGATCAGCAGGGCTGCTGGTAAGCACTTGTACTTTTATTGCGCTCTGATCCCAGAAGCTGCCGTCGGCAAACTCGATACGATCGATCTGATAACCAGCCGTGGCGTCGCTCATGAAGTGATAGACAACGCGCAAGCTGTCGGTCGTGTTGTTGATACGAACAACCAGGTCATAACCATCGCGTGCGACGCTGACATCTGCTGCATTCAGGTCAACCAGTTTGATGGTATCGACCTTGCCGACACGACTTTCGTTGGCGTAGTAGATGGTGTCCTGGCCCGAGCCCTTACCGAACAGGTAGGTATCGTCACCGGCACCACCATCCAGGCGATCATTACCCGCACCGCCATCGAGTACATCGTTGCCAGCACCGCCGTTGAGGGTGTCATTGCCCGACCCGCCTTGCAGCAGATCATTACCCTCTTCACCGTTCAGGGTATCGGCACCCGAACCACCGGCCAGGCTGTCGTTGCCAGCACCACCGCTGATGGTGTCGTCGCCGGCACCCGCTTCGATCAGATCATCGGTGGCGTAACCCGCCAGAGACTGGTCGGCATCACTGCCTTGCAGTACCTGAGTCTTGATCGCGTCCTGATCCCAGGCGCCGCCATCGGCGAACTGGATGCGGTCGATCTGATAACCGGAGGTCGCATCACCCATGAAGTGATAAACGACGCGCAGGGTATCGGTCGTGCCGTTGATACGAATCACCAGGTCATAACCGTCACGCGCCACGCTGACATCGGCAGCATTCAGATCAACCAGTTTGACCTGATCAAGCTTGCCTGCACGACTTTCATTGGCGTAGTAGATGGTGTCCTGACCCGCTCCTTTACCGAACAGGTAAGTATCGTCACCGGCACCGCCATCCAGACGGTCATTGCCTGCACCGCCATCAAGCACATCGTTGCCAGCACCGCCATTGAGGGTGTCGCTGCCCGATCCGCCTTGCAGCAGGTCGTTGCCCTCATCGCCGTTCAGGGTATCGGCTCCGGAACCACCGGACAGGCTGTCGTTGCCTGCGCCGCCATTGAGGCTGTCATCACCGGCACCGCCCTCGATCAGATCATCGGTGGCGTAACCCCATAGAGACTGGTCGGCGTCACGCCCTTCCAGTACCTGAGTCTTGATGGCCTGCTGATCCCAGATGCTGCCATCGGCAAACTGGATCTGGTTGATCTGATAGCCGTAGGTCGCATCGTTGATGAAGTGGTTGCTGACCCGGATGCTGTCCGTGGTACCGATCACCCTGATCACAAGGTCACTGCTTTCACGGGAGACGATCACATCGCTGCTGTTCAGCCCGACCAGTTGGACGGTATCGACCTTGTTCTGCGCTGAATCATAAGCCGAGACAATGTCCTGGCCCGAACCCTTGCCGAACAGGTAGGTATCGTCACCGGCACCGCCATCCAGACGATCATTGCCAGCGCCGCCATCGAGGATGTCATTGCCCGCGCCACCGTTGAGGGTGTCATTGCCCGATCCGCCTTGCAGCAGATCGTTACCGTCCTCACCGTTCAGAGTATCGGCACCCGCACCGCCCTCGATCAGATCATCGCTGGCATAGCCCCCCAGAGACTGATCGGCATCACGCCCCTTCAACACCTGGGTCTTGATAGCCTGCTGATCCCAGACAGTGCCATCGGCGAACTGGATCTGGCTGATCTGATAGCCATAGGTCGCATCGCTCACAAAGTGACTGCTGACTCGAATGCTGTCCGTGGTACCAATTACCCTGATTACAAGGTCACTGCTTTCACGGGAGACGATCACATCGCTGCTGTTCAACCCGACCAGTTGGACTGTATCGACCTTGTTCTGCGTTGGATCATAAGCCGAGACAATGTCTTGGCCCGAGCCTTTGCCGAACAGGTAGGTATCATCACCGGCACCACCATCCAGACGGTCATTGCCAGCACCACCATCAAGCACATCGTTGCCCGCGCCACCGTTGAGGGTGTCATTGCCCGATCCGCCTTGCAGAAGATCGTTACCCTCTTCACCGTTCAGGGTATCGGCCCCCGAACCACCGGCCAGACTGTCGTTGCCAGCACCACCGCTGAGGGTATCGTCACCGGCACCGCCATCGATCAGGTCATCGGTGGCGTAGCCCCAAAGCGACTGGTCTGCATCGCTGCCCTGTAGCACCTGAGCCTTGATGGCTTGCTGATCCCAGATGCTGCCATCGGCAAACTGGATCTGGTTGATCTGATAGCCATAGGTCGCATCGCTCACGAAGTGACTGCTGACTCGAAGGCTGTCCAGGGTACCGATGACCTTGATCACCAGATCACTGCTTTCCCGAGTCACAGTGACATCACTGCTGTTCAGCCCGACCAGTTTGACGGTATCGACCTTGTTCTGCGCTGAATCATAGGCCGAAACAGTATCCTGGCCCGAACCCGCGCCAAACAGGTAGGTGTCATTGCCAGAACCACCGTCCAGACGGTCATTACCGGCACCACCTTCCAACACATCATCGCCACCATAACCGTAGAGCGTATCGTTACCGGCGCCACCGGTAAGGGTTTCGCTTCCTTCCGTGCCGGAGACAGTCAACGCAGTGACCGCTACAGGTGTGAACAGATTGGCGCTGATATCCTCCTTGCTCCAGATCACCCCGTCGGCAAACTGCACCTGATCAATGCCATAGCCGTAGATGGCACTGCCGTAGAAGTGGGAGCTGACCCGCAGGATTTCACCACTGTCCTTGATCTGAATGACCAGGTCATCTGACTCACGGCGCATCACCACATCGCCAGCGTTCAGCCCCTCCAGACGGATCACGTCCTGCTTGTTGGCCGTGGTGTCGTTGTAGGAATAGTTGTTGATGGTGTCCTGGCCCGAGCCCTTGCGGAACACATAGGTGTCGGAGCCGTAGTCACCACTCAACGAATCATTGCCACTGCCTCCATCCAGGGTGTCGTTGCCATCACCACCATTGAGGCTGTCACGGCCATCGCCACCGTTAAGGATGTCATCACCGGCACGGCCATTCAGGGTGTCGTTGCCCGACAGGCCGAACAGACTGTCTGCCGACTCGTAACCTGTAAGGGTCTCGTCGAATTCAGTGCCGGTCAGCAATACCGTACGAATCTGCTCATTGGTCAGTACCGTCCCATCGGCAAACTGCACCTGATCGATGCCGTAGCCATAGATGGCACTGCTGTAGAAGTGCGAGCTGACCCGCAAGGTCTCACCGCTGTCCTTGATCTGAATGATCAGGTCATCGGACTCACGGCGCATCACCACATCAGCCGCATTCAGACCTTCCAGACGAATCACGTCCTGCTTGTTGGTCGTGGTGTCGTTGTAGGAGTAGTTGTTGATGGTGTCCTGGCCGGAACCTTTGCGGAACACATAGGTGTCGGAGCCGTAGTTGCCACTCAATGAATCATTGCCACTGCCACCGTCCAGGGTGTCGTTGCCATCCTCACCGTTGAGGGTGTCATTGCCATCACCACCGTTGAGGATGTCATCACCGGCACGACCATTCAGGGTGTCATTGCCCGACAGGCCGAACAGACTGTCTGCCGACTCGTAACCTGTCAGGGTCTCATCGACTTCGGTACCGGTCAGCAACGCCGTACGGATCTGCTCATTGGTCAACACCGTGCCATCGGCAAATTGCACCTGATCGATGCCATAACCATAGATCGCGCTGCTGTAGAAGTGCGAGCTGACACGCAGGGTTTCGCCACTCTCTTTGATCTGGATGATCAGGTCATCGGACTCACGGCGCATCACCACATCAGCCGCATTCAGACCTTCCAGCCGGATCACGTCCTGCTTGTTGGCCGCGGTGTCGTTATAGGAGTAGTTGTTGATGGTGTCCTGACCGGAACCTTTGCGGAACACATAGGTGTCCGAACCGTAGCCGCCATCCAGCGAGTCGTTACCACTGTCGCCGTCCAGGGTGTCATTGCCATAGCCACCGGTGAGAGTGTCATTGCCTGCACCACCCAGCAGCGTGTCGTTGCCCTCTTCACCGTTGAGAGTGTCGCGGCCATCACCACCGTCGAGGATATCGTCGCCGGTACGGCCATTCAGAATGTCGTTGCCCGACAGGCCGAACAGATTGTCGGCAGACTCGTAACCTGTAACGGTTTCATCGCCGTCAGTGCCGGTCAGCAAGGCAGCACGGATCTGTTCATTGGTGAGTACCGAGCCATCGGCAAATTGCACCTGATCGATGCCATAGCCGTAGATAGCACTGCTGTAGAAGTGCGAGCTGACCCGCAGGGTTTCGCCACTCTCTTTGATCTGGATGATCAGGTCATCGGACTCACGGCGCATCACCACATCAGCCGCATTCAGACCTTCCAGCCGGATCACGTCCTGCTTGTTGGCCGTGGTGTCGTTATAGGAATAGTTGCTGATGGTGTCCTGGCCCGAACCCTTGCGGAATACGTAGGTGTCGGAGCCGTAGCCGCCATCCAGCGAGTCATTTCCGCTACCGCCGTCCAGAGTGTCGTTGCCATAACCACCGTTCAGCGTGTCATTGCCTGCACCACCCAGCAGCGTGTCGTTGCCATCTTCACCGTTGAGGGTGTCACGGCCATCGCCACCGTCGAGGGTATCGTCACCGGCACGACCATTCAGCGTATCGTTGCCCGACAGGCCGAACAGGCTGTCTGCCGACTCATACCCTGTAACGGTCTCATCGACCTCGGTACCGGTCAGCAGAGCCGTACGAATCTGTTCGTTGCTCAGCGTCGTACCATCGGCAAACTGAATCTGGTCAATGTTATAGCCGTAGAGAACGCTGGTGCTGAAGTGCGAGCTGACACGTAGGGTTTCACTGCTCTCCTTGATCTGAATGATCAAGTCATCGGACTCACGACGCATCACCACATCGGCAGCATTCAGACCTTCCAGACGAATCACGTCCAGTTTGTTGGCCGTGGTGTCGTTGTAGGCGTAGTTGCTGATGGTGTCCTGGCCCGAGCCCTTGCGGAACACATAGGTGTCCGAACCGTAACCGCCATCCAGCGAGTCGTTACCAGCGCCGCCGTCCAGGGTGTCATTGCCATAGCCACCGGTGAGGGTGTCATTGCCTGCCTCGCCCAGCAGCGTATCGTTGCCATCTTCACCGTAGAGCGTGTCCTTGCCGTCACCACCTTCCAGGGTGTCGTTACCGGCACGGCCATAGAGAATGTCGTTGCCTTGGGCACCGGACAAACGATCATCACTCGCGTAACCGGTAATGCTGTCGTCGCCCTCTGTACCAATCAGCAAGGCTGCGGTGATCTGTGCCTGATCCCAGACGACACCGTCAGCGAACTGCAACTGGTTGATTGCATAACCGTAGCTTTGATCGCTGTAGAAATGCGAGCTGACCCGCAGGGTTTCGCCAGTCTGACGAATCTGGATCACGAGGTCGTCGGATTCGCGACGGATGCTGACATCCTCCGTGGTCAGCCCATCCAGACGCACGACATCCAGCTTGTCCGGCGTAGTGTCGTTGTAGACATAGTTGTTGATCGTGTCGCGACCATAGCCCTTGCCGAAGACATAAGTGTCAGAGCCTTTGCCGCCGTCCAGGGTGTCGTTACCGGCACCACCGTCAAGCAGGTCGTTACCCGTTCCACCGCTCAGCGCATCGTTACCTGCGCCACCCAGCAGCGTATCGTTACCGTCCTCGCCGTAGAGCGTGTCCTTACCGTCGGCACCATCAAGCAGATCATCGCCAGCACGGCCGCTCAGAGTGTCATTGCCTGACAGACCGATGAGATTATCGTCGCTGGCATAGCCAGTGACGCTGTCATCGCCCTCAGTACCAATCAGCAAGGCTGCCGTGATCTTTGCTTCATCCCAGACAGTGCCATCGGCAAACTGTAACTGGTTGATCGCATAGCCATAGCTTTGATCGCTGTAGAAATGCGAGCTGACCCGCAGGGTTTCGCCGGTCTGGCGAATCTGGATCAGCAGGTCGTCGGATTCGCGACGGATACTGACATCACCGGTATTCAATCCTTCCAGACGAACGACATCCAGCTTGTTGGCCGTGGTGTCGTTGTAGGCATAGTTGCTGATGGTGTCCTGCCCTGAGCCCTTGCGGTAAACATAGGTATCAGAGCCCTTGCCACCCGCCAAGGAATCATTACCGGCACCACCATCGAGCGTATCGTTGCCAGCGCCGCCGGACAGGGTGTCGTTGCCAAGCCCTCCGAGAAGCGTGTCATTGCCCTCTTCGCCATAGAGGGTATCGCGACCCTCACCGCCGCTGAGCAAATCGTCGCCAGCGCGGCCACTCAATACGTCGTCACCTTCCAGACCAGTCAGCTCATCATCTGTCGCATAGCCGGTAATGGTGTCATTGCCCTCCGTACCAATCAGAAGCGCCGACGTGATTTTGGCCTGATCCCAGACCGTGCCATCAGCAAACTGCAACTGATCGATCGCATAGCCATAGCTTTGATCGCTGTAGAAATGCGAACTGACCCGCAGAGTTTCGCCCGTTTGGCGAATCTGGATCAGCAGGTCGTCGGACTCGCGGCGGATACTCACGTCATCGGCGCTCAAGCCTTCCAGACGGACAACATCGAGCTTGTTCAGCGTAGTGTCGTTGTAGGCGTAGTTGCTGATGGTGTCCTGGCCCGAGCCTTTGCGGAACACGTAGGTATCGGAGCCGAAGCCACCGTCCAGCGAGTCATTGCCGCTGCCGCCGTCCAGAATATCGTTGCCAGAGCCGCCATAGAGCGTGTCGTTGCCAGTACCACCCAGAAGGGTGTCATCACCGGCCTCACCGTTCAGGGTATCTCTACCGTCACCGCCATCGAGTACATCATTGCCATTACGCCCATAGAGGATGTCATTGCCGGCCAGCCCGGACAGCGTATCGGCAGTGTCATAACCCGTAATGGTGTCGTTGCCTTCAGTACCATTGAGAAGGCTTGCGGTAATTTGCGCTCGATCCCAGACGGTACCGTCGGCAAATTGCAACTGGTCGATGGCATAACTCCAGTTGCTGGATTCAGCACTGAAATGCGAACGGATACGCAGGGTTTCGCCGGTCTGGCGAATCTGCACAATCAGATCATCGGACTCGCGACGCAGACTCACGTCTTCGCCATTCAAGCCATCGAGACGCACGACATCGAGTTTGTTGACGGTCGTATCGTTGTAAGTCGAGTTATCGATTGCATCGGAACCAGACCCTTTGGCGAAGATATAGGTGTCCGATCCCTTGCCGCCTTCCAGCGTGTCGTTGCCCGCACCACCATCCAGTACATCGTTGCCGTTGCCGCCCACCAGGCTGTCGTTGTCGGCACCGCCTGACAGCGTGTCGTCACCGTCTTCGCCGTATAACGTATCGCGTCCCGCACCTCCCAGCAGAGTATCGTTGCCAAGAGCACCATAGAGCGTGTCATTGCCTACCAAGCCTTGAAGGGTATCGTCGGTGTCGTAACCGGTAAGCGTGTCGTTGAACTCGCCCCCCGTCAGCAGCGACGCCTTGATTTGCTCCACACCCCAGACCGTACCGTCAGCGAACTGCAGTTGATCGATGGCGTAGTTGTAGTAAGTACTGGCAGGAGAGAAGTGTGAGGAAACACGCAGGGTATCGCCGGTTTCCTTGATCTGGATGATCAGATCACTGGACTCGCGACGCAGGTTGATGTCGCCCAGGTTGAGCCCTTCCAGACGAATCACGTCCTGCTTGCCAACCGTGGTTTCGTTGTAAACAGCGTTGTAAATGGTGTCCTGGCCCGAGCCTTTTCGGAAGATATAGGTATCGGAGCCATAGCCACCCTCAAGGGTATCGTTGCCCGAACCGCCATCCAGCACATCATTGCCATAACCGCCGTTGAGCGAGTCATTACCTGCACCGCCCAGCAAGGTGTCGTTACCTTCCTCGCCATTCAAGGTGTCCGCACCGTTGCCGCCGTCGAGCACGTCATCGCCTGCACGGCCACTGAGCGTGTCATTTCCGTCCAGCCCGGAAAGGCTGTCTGCGGTGGCATAACCTGTAAGGGTGTCAGCACCTTCCGAAGCCTGAGTAACAACAGACTTGATCTGCGCGCCATCCCACACAGAACCATCGGCAAACTTCAGTTGATCGATGGCATAGGGCGAGGTGCCTTCCTGGCTGAAATGCGAGCGTACGGTCAGGGTATCGCCTGTCGCCTTGATCTGAATGACAAGGTCGTCACTCGAACGCGAGAACCGCAGATCAGCCGGATTGAGGCCGTCTAGCTGGATGGCATCGATCTTGTCTGCCGCTGTTTCGCTGTAGGTTCCATTATTGATAACGTCCTGACCATACCCCCTGGCAAACCGGTAAGTGTCGGAGCCACGACCACCGTCGAGAGTATCGTTGCCAGTACCGCCATCCAGAATGTCGTTACCGTCTTCGCCAGACAGATAATCCGAGCCGGCACCGCCGTTCAAGGTGTCCTGACCAATGCCGCCGTACAGGGTGTCGTTACCGCCATCGCCATTCAGAACATCGTCACCGGCAAGGCCGCTGAGGGTGTCGCCTCCCTGAGCGCCGCTAATGCTGTCATCAGAGGCATAGCCGGTCAGAACATCGCTGCCATCGGTACTGAGGACGGCCATGACCTTGACCTGCTCGACACTCCATTGAGTCCCATCAGCAAACCGGATCTGCTCCAGAGCGTAAGGAGTATCGCCATCATTCTGGAAGTAGCTGGAAACAGTGATCTTGTCAGTGGCATTTTTCAACGACAGGACAAGATCAGAACCTGAACGAGTGAGAATGATGTCAGTCGGCAAGATATCTGCCGCAAACTCGATAACATCGAGCTTGCCAACACTGGAGTCGTAGTTATTGACCGAATCCTGACCCCAGCCACGGCTGAAACGGTAAGTGTCGGAGCCTTCTCCACCATAGAGGTAATCGTTGCCGATACCGCCATCCAGGATATCGTTGCCCGAGTCGCCATACAGAGTGTCATTGCCCGCATCGCCCAGCAGCGTGTCGTTGCCCTCACCGGCAGTCAAATAATCCGAACCATCACCACCTGACAGTTGATCTGCACCCGTGCCGCCGTACAGATAGTCGTTGCCAGCTTCGCCGAGCAAGGTGTCATTACCCGCCAGACCTTGAAGCGTGTCATCACCCAGGCCGCCACGAAGGGTATCGTCTGAGGCGTAACCCCATATAGAGTCATTACCATCAGTCGCGACGACAACCATCGCCTTGATTTCATCTACAGACCACTGAGTACCATTAGCGAAACTTATGCTTTCCAGTGCATAAGGGCCAGCAGCGTCACGATTGAAATAGCTACTGACAGTAATGCGATCAGTGCTGCCACGTCGGCTCAACAGCAGATCATCATAACTGCGGCTTACAATAATATCGGAAGGCGAAATTTCTTCGGAGAACTCTATGGTGTCCTGTTTGTTAGTCGTCAGGTCATAGTTATTGACAGTGTCCTGTCCCCAGCCGGAACGAAAGAAATAGGTATCCGAGCCATCGCCACCGTAGAGGTAATCGTTGCCGGCATCACCCAGCAGAAGATCATCACCACCGTCGCCATAAATAGTATCACTGCCCTCCCCACCACTCAGTACATCGGCACCCACTCCGCCACTAAGGTAATCATTATCATCACCGCCAATGAGGAAGTCATTGCCACCGCTTCCTGTTAAATAATCATTACCTTTGGCACCGACCAGAAAATCATCTTGCTCCGTGCCACTGTAACTATCGCCGGCAACCGTACCCAACAGCACGGCATTTTTTCCACCGTATACAGCTTTCAACTGTGCCAGGCCAACATCATCAAGCTCATTCAGCCAGGTTGATATCGACTCATTCCATATACCTTTCTTCAACGAAGCGCCCAGCTCTGCTCCGTCTACAATGGCCTTGACCGGATCCAGTGCATGAACACGCGCCAGCTCCTGAGTGATGGCGCTGTAATCGATGACAAAACCATCCCCACTCCATGAAACCCCAAGCAGCGAGGTATAATTCTGCAAACGCGTCTGCAACAACAGGCCTCTGTAAACCGACTCGACCAAAGCATCATAAGCTTTATTGATCTGGTCAATCTGAAAGCTTTGCAAGCTCAGATTTTCTTCGGTTATATATATTGTTCCCGTAAGCAAAGCGCCAACCGTGCGATGTCCACCGGCACTGTTTCCGGAACTGGCTGACAAGAATACTTTCTTGTTATCACCCTCACCTTCTTCCCGGGAAGAAAAATTGAAATACTCAATACCCGTAAATGCTTCCAGTATCTTTATCTTTTCAAGAGCGTTTTGCTGAGCAAGCTGTGCAGCGGTAGGCTCTCTGGAAGGGGCAGGCGTATTATTTCCGCCATTATCACTGGCTATAAAAGTGGACGAGGGTTTTTCCCACGAGTAACTGAATTTTACCTGATAAAAACCGGTCCCCAGGTCCTCGACTCGCTCATCAAAGGAATCCATGGTGCTCGTCCCGGCCCATGCCCCCAGCAAACGATCTACCAACGCCAACTGCGCTTGACGAGTAGTGGCGGATGAGTAATCAGACAAAGCCTGCTTTAAAGAACTGCTGAGCATGCTGGCTTCACGAAGATCACGCACAGTGCCTGAGCCCTGCATATCGGCCAGTTTTTTTGCTTCTTCATCCAACGCTATCTTGTCGGGAAACTCTCTATAAAACGTATTTTGGGCGAAATCGATGGTACCTACGATACCTTGGGTTTCCGCTCCTGTCTGGGCATCGATGCGCGTATAAGAGCCCAGATTGGATATGATATTTCCATTATTGGCAGAGCCGTGTACTGCACCTGTCACATTGATTGACGTAACACCCAGTGCGGCCAGTGTCTTTAATTCATTAGATTGGGAAATACCATCCTGGTTATGATCCTGCCAGACCTTGACCGAAGCAAAAGCAGCATCTTGCTCATCAAAGATGCCGTCTTCGTTATCATCGAGATCAGCAATAGCTTCAAACCCGTTTGCGGCGGTTTTACCATTCCTCAATACAGTATTGACACCAAACAGTTCAGAACCATTATCTATGGTGCCATTTTTATTCTTGTCGAGTACCAGCAGTGCATCATCCGCACTGACCCAACCCGTTCCAAGCTTATGCCCATCCCCATCGTGGTCAAATACGATCCCTTTATCTCGCGAAACAGTCTCGACACCATCACCATCAAGATCCAGTACCAGAGGGTCAATATATGAATAGGCATCGGAGAAATATTTTTGAACCGTGTCATAAATGAATCCGCCCAAGGACTGGCCAAACTCATCAAGCCCCAAGTCATCCCACATCCACTCAAAAACGGAACCGATAGGCTCATCCAGTCCCAAGTACTTCATCATGCCTGCAACGTTTTGCAGCAAGGCCTCTGTCAGATTCCCCATGTACTCGCTGAAGGTATCACCTCCGATCTGTACATAGTCACCATCAAGGCCCAATGGCGGAGGAAGCATATCCCCGATAGTTCCTGCCCAGTTCCAGCGCTGAAGGTTCAGATCTGAAACAGCAGACTGTACATCCGCGTCAATAATATCCTGTAACGGCGGGATACCATTTTGCCCCATGACATCATTAAGAACATTATTCGCCAGCGCATCAGATGCAACCTGAAAATCGGCATCGGATAGAGACCTGCCATCGGCGGCGGCTGCAAAACGTACCGACCCGCGAACCATATCACTATAAAAACTACCATCATTCTGGTTGATAGACTGAGCAGCAGAAAGCCAGTTTGATATTTTCCCCAGCTCAACAGCATTTTGCCCACCGGGATCGGAGGCCACTTGCTGGTCTACAATGGTTTTAAGATAAGCATACGCACCGGGGTAATTACCCTGAGCTTGCAAATTACCTAACGTAGAGACCTGGCTTGGGTTAAGGCTCAAAATGCTCATGACATCCCTCTCAGCGAATACCAATAGATTCAAGTAGTTTCAATAGCTTTTCATTCAGTGCTTCAAAATCATCACGAGCAATATCAAACTGGTATAACAGTTCAGCACCCCCCGACAAAATCCGATTGCCTTCATATGTACTCAAACCACGAGTCACGTATACGACTTCGCTCCCCTTATCGACAAAGGTATAAATCACCCGACCGCGAACTTCGTATTTCGAGCGCCCCTTATTGATTGAAACAGGCTCGAAACCGCGCAAACCAACCTGTGAACGAGCAACGGGTATCTCGACGCGACGAATACGTACAATGACTTGATTACCTTGTGCCTTCCCGGGAGACACAATACTCATGTCATCGGTATTAACACCAAAAGTCACGACGCTCGAAGAGGTCGACTGCAAAATGTCACACGTCGCCGAGGAAACACTAAATTTCATTCGAGCAACGTCACAGCGACCCTCGTATGATTGAGAGGTCTCTGGAAGTAAAAGTACGACCAATAAGAAACAACAGCAAAACAGTAATAAAGAACGCTTCAAACTGCTCATCCTTGCTCTTGGCCACATAGAAATTTCTTCTACCGCTCCCTCAAACTCTCCGACGCATGCTGCTGCAACGGACTCAGGAAGTACTCAATCACCCGTCTCTTATTAGTCTTCACTTCCGCCGTCACCGCCATACCCGGCGACAACTTGATATCCGTGCCATTGATATTCAGCGTGTCGCTGTTAAGACGAATCTTGCTGCTGTAGATCAGCCCACGCTTTTCATCTTCGATGGCGTCACTGGAGACGCTGATGACTTCGCCTTCGATGGTGCCGTACTTGGTGAAGGTGAAGGTTTCGACTTTGACGGTGACGGGCTGGCCGGCGCGGACGAAGCCGACGTCCTTGTTTTCCAGCATGGCTTCCACTTCCACAGGCTGGCCATCGGGGACGAGGATCATCAGGGGTTGGGCGGGGGTGACGACGCCGCCGACGGTGTGGACGTTCAGTTGCTGAACGGTGCCGTCCACCGGGGCTTCGAGGGTGGTGAGGTCTTCCTGATAGCGGGCTTTGGTGAGGTCCTGGCTGAAGGCCGCGATTTTCTGGTCGGCCTGTTGCAGCAGGTCGAGCATGGCGCGGCGGGTCTGGGCTACGACGCCTTCGCGGCGGCGTTCGGCTTCCTGGCGGGCGGCGGTGGATTGCAGCACGCTGGCTTGCTGGACGCTGAGCTGGCGTTCGAGGTCGAGACGGGCCTGCTCCTTTTCCAGGTAGGCATGGCGTGCGATGTATTGCTTTTGCAGGAGGCTTTCGTAGTCGTTGGCCAGTTTGGTGGCGATGGGCAGGGTTTTCTGCAGGCTCGCGACCTGGATGCGGGCGGCCTGGATATCGGCCTGGCGTTGCTGGATCTCGGCTTCGACCAAGTCCAGGCTGCTGCGGTACTCCTGATATTGGCCTTGCAGCCAGCGCTCGGCGGCAAGCACGTGTTCGGGGTCGGCTTCGGGGATGGTGCCCGTCAGGTCCCGAGGCGGTTTGCGCTGGTTGATGGAGTCGAGCATGGCGGCAGCGCGGGCGCTGTCGATGCGGGCTGCCAGCAGGTCGCTGCGTACGCGGCCGACATCGGCATCGGCGGCGGTGGAGTCCAGTTCCAGCAGCAACTGGCCAGCCTTGACCGACTGTCCGTCACGCACATGAATCGCCTTGACCACCGCCGTCTCGCTGGACTGGATGGTTTTGGTCTTGCCGCTGGGGATGACCTTGCCGCTGGCGGTGGCCACTACATCGATCCGGCCCAGACAGGCCCAGAGCAATGCCAGTGTGGCAAAGGCCATGATCGCCCACATGAAGATCCGCGGCGCGGGGTGGCTGGGTTTGTCCTGCAACTCAAGGGCTGCGGGCAGGAATTGCACTTCATGGGCCAGACGCTTGGGCGCATCCATTTCATGACGGCGACGCCAGGACTGGCGCCATACCCGGCGATAACGTTGCAGCAGTCCGTTTGATTCGGCGTTAGACATGACCGCCTCCTTGCTGCAGGCGATGCAGACGTGAGTAATGGCCAGCCTGATGAGTCAGCAGTTCGGCGTGGGTACCTTGTTCGACGATCTGTCCGCGATCAACGACCACGATACGGTTGGCATCGCGCACCGCCGACAGCCTGTGAGCGATGATGATCACGGTGCGGCCTTTACAGATGGCCTGCATGTTTTGCTGGACGATGCGTTCGGACTCATAGTCCAGCGCACTGGTGGCTTCGTCGAAAATCAGGATGCGCGGGTTGCCCATCAAGGCCCGGGCGATGGCGATGCGTTGGCGTTGACCACCCGACAGCGAGGCCCCGTGCTCGCCGACCATGGTGTCGTAGCCTTCCGGCAGTTCCAGAATGAAGTCATGGGCCCCCGCCAGTCTGGCCATTTGCATGACGGTTTCCAGCGGCGCGCCGGCATCGCTCAGGGCGATGTTTTCGCGGATGCTGCGGTTGAACAGCATGTTGTCCTGCAGCACCACACCGATCTGTCGACGCAGCGAGGACACATCAGCCAGCGCCAGGTCCATGCCGTCCACCAGCACGCGACCACGCTCGGGTACATAAAGCCGCTGCAACAGGCGTGTCAGGGTACTTTTACCCGACCCCGAGCGACCCACTACGCCAATCACCTGGCCCGGCATGATGGTGAGGTTGATGCCGCGCAGGATCTCAGAACCGTCAGGGCGATAGCGGAAATGAACCTGATCGAACTCGATGCGGCCCTTGATGGGCGGCAAGGCGCTGCGAGTGGCCTGGGAAAGTTCGTTACGAGTGTTAAGGATGTCGCCCAAGCGCTGAACGGAGACACCAGTCTGCTGGAAGTTGGTCCACAGTTGCGCCAGACGCATGATCGGCTGGGCCACGCGCCCGGCCAGCATATTGAAGGCAATCAACTGGCCGACCGAAAGCTGGCCGTCGATCACCAATCGGGCGCCGAACCACAAGGTCGCGACGGTTACCAGCTTGCCGATCAGGGAGACGCTTTCGTTGGCAATGGTGGACAGGTTCTGGGTCTTGAAACCGGCAGCGACATAGCCTGCGAGCTGGTTGTCCCACTTGCGGATGGCCTGGGGCTCCACGGCCATGGACTTGAGGGTATCGATGCCGTTGACGGTTTCCACCAGAAACGCCTGGTTCTCGGCGCCGCGAGCAAAGCTGTCATTGAGGCGCTTACGCAGCACCGGGGTAATCAGCACCGACACCAGCACATACAAGGGCAGCGACAGCAAGACGATCAAGGTCAGCCAGCCGCTGTAGTAGAACATCACGGCGATGAAGACCACCGAGAACAGCACATCCAGCAGCAGGGTGATGGCGTTGCCGGTCAGGAAGTTGCGGATGTTTTCCAGCTCACGAACCCGCGCCACGGAATCCCCCACGCGACGTGCCTGAAAGTACGACAGCGGCAAGGTAATCAGGTGACGAAACAGTTTCGAGCCGAGTTCCACATCAATGCGGCTGGCGGTATGGGCGAAGACATAAGTGCGCAAGCCCGACAGCGCCGACTCGAACAGCATGACGCCAGCCAGACCGATGGCAATCACGTCGAGCGTCGTCAGGCCGTGATGCACCAGCACCTTATCCATCACCACCTGAAAGAACAGCGGCGTGATCAGGGAGAAAATCTGCAGGACGAAGGACACCAGCATCACTTCACCCAGCAACTTGCGATATTTGACGATGGCCGGGATGAACCAGGTGAAATCGAAACGGGAGGACTCGCCCGGTGTGCCGGCTTCCGAGCGGATCAGCACCAACTGGCCGGTCCAGCGTTCCTGCAAGGCCTCGAAGGTAATGACTTCAGGACGCTGGGCGAGAGGGTCATGGATCAGCGCATTGCCTTGGTCCAGACGCGCGATGATAAAGAAGCCGCCGTTGTTATCCGCCGCGATGGCAGGCAGTGGCGTGCGGTCCAGACGCTCTGTGCTGGTTTTGGCCACCTTGGCCTTGAGGCCGAGCTTGCGTGCAGCCAGCAGCAGGCTTTCCAGGGGCAGATTCTGGTCGGGGCTGCCGAACTCATGGGCGAGTTGATCAGGCGAAGCCGCCACCTGATGAAAGCGGGCAAGCATGACCAGCGAGGCCAGGCCAGTGTCGAGGCGCGGGGCGCTTTCGGGCACCGCAGTGCCCATTCCTGAATCGTTCATAGCGCTTCCCTGCCGACATGCCACTTGGATGGGCAAATCTGATCAAGTTGTTAAACAGTAGCAATAAGCCACTGTGACGAGTATCACACTTTTTGAAACTAATGTATCGACATCGTTACTTTTGAGCTACGCACCCTAAAAAACCTTGCTCAAAGCCCTGGCGGCAGAAAATCCCGGGCCGGGTCATAGTCCTGTTTCAGGTACAAAGCGAGCGCCTTGAGGTCATCGGGGCTGAGGGTGCCAGCCGCCTGTTTAAGCCTGAGATTGTCGAGAATGTAGTCATAACGGGCATCGTTGTAGTCACGGACTGCCGCGTACAACTGGCGCTGGGCATTGAGCACGTCAGCAATATTGCGCGAGCCGACATCCACACCGACCTGGTTGGCTTCCACGGACTTCTGGCCAGACACAATGCTTTGCCGGCGGGCCGTGATCTGCTCTATCCCGGCGTTGATACCGCGAAAGGCATTGCGCGTGTTCAACACCACTTCGCGGCGGCGGTCTTCCTGTTCGTCCTGGCTCTGATAAAGGCGCTCGGTGGACTCCTTGATCTGGGAGTTGGTCATCCCGCCCGAATAAAGGGGAATGCTGAGCTCAATGCCGATGCTGCTTTGTGCAACCTTGTCGCGATAACCGTTACTGCCAAAATCGGTAGGGTTGCTGTAGCCAAAACTGTCGTTGTCGCCCTTGCGATAGGAGGCCACGGCATCGATGGTCGGCGCATGCCCGGCCTTGCGTTGATTGAGCGTCTGCTCGGCGGCAGTGACCGCATGTTCGCTGGCTTGCAGCTCCAGGTTCTGCCGCACGGCGGTATCCACCCAGGCGCGGGCATCATTAGGAACAGGCGCTTCGACCGGCAGTTGATGGCCCATGCCGGCAATCGAGGTGTAAGTGTGTTTGGTCAGGCGCTCCAGTGCCTCATAGGCATCGTCCACTCTTCGCTGGACCTGCTGACGGTTGGCGCGGGCATTGTCATAGGCAGCCTGAGCGTCATACACGTCGGTGATGCTAGAAGCACCGTCTTCCAGACGACCCTGAGCCTGATCGCGCTGGCGCAACAGTGCAGCCTCTTCAGCCTGGGCAGCGGCAAAACCGTCCAGTTGGCGCAGGGTTTCAAAGTAGGCTTGAGCAGCCGTCAGCACCAGCGTCTGCTCTTGAGCGGAAAGCGTCAGTTCGGCCTGGCTCACGCTCGACTGTGCTGCTTTCAACTGGAACCAGCGATCGATACGGAACAACGGCTGGTTGAGGTTGGCACGAAAGGTCGTGCCGCTGCGCTCGCGATTCAGCGAGGGCTCATCCCGCTCCAGACGGGTTACTTCAGACGTCGCCCCGGCGGTCAGATTCGGAAGCAGTCCTGCCCGCGCCTGCGGAACCGCTTCGCGCTGGGCCTTGTAGGCATGGCGTGCAGCCGACAATTGCGCATCGCTGACTGCTGCGGCCTGATAAACACCTAGCAGATCCGCATGTTGCCCAGACAAATCACGTGATAAAGCCGAGCCGCTGTATGCACAGGCGCAGCACAGGATGACAAGGCCAAGAGAAAATGAGGGATTCATCTACGTTCCATGCAAGAAAGGAATTCCTGAGCGTCATTTAATTGGCTCGCCATGGGTTCGGCGTAAAAAGGAAAAGCTTTAGGTCGTAAAAACGGTATTTTTTAAAGCAGGCATCCATGCCCTCTTCCCTCCACAAAAAACTCTCGAAACACCTCAGTCTTTGTTTTTCACGTTCACATTTGGGCGCTAAGCTTGGGCCATGGATGACTCAGACTATTTACGCCTGCTCACGAGCCAGGCCGAACAAGCCAACTCCTTCCTTTCCAATGCGCGAAAGTGGGAGCGCGAGCGTTGGGTTTGTCAGCGGCTGCTGCAAGGCCTGAATATTTCCCATCGCCACGAAGACTTCCTGCCTGCGGGTCAGGAGCCTCCTGACGTGCTGTTTCGGGATGCCTGCTTCGAGGTGTTCTTTGTTCTGGATGAAGGGCGACGCCTCAATGATGAGTGGCGCGAGGAGCTGGAACGACGACGTAGCGCGTTCTCGCTGAGCCAGTTGGTACGACGGGAGGCCAAGCCCAAACGTATTCCGGCGTCAGAGCTACTGCGAAGGCTGGCGCCTACACTGCGCAAGAAAGCCAGTAATTACCGTGAGCGCGGCCTGAATCTGGGCGAGCTGGATATCATCGCTTTTGCCAGCCTCAAACGCGAAGTGCTGGACCTCAACAGCCACTTTCCACCACCGACTGAATACCTGCGCCAGGGCTGGCGCTCGTTGTCGCTGGTAGGCCCGACCTTCGCCCGAGTATTGTTTGCCCATCCGGATGCTCCGGATTTTCTGCGAACCAACCTGGGACGCAGTGTCGTCTTCGATGTTGGAATCAGTTTATGAGCCCCCTGCAAGAACTGCTGGCCGATGTGCCTCAACAAGGCCTGGTGCGCTGGATCGGCGTGCGTCCGCAGTCACGCCTCGACATGATCGAGCTGCAAGCCGTGGAAGCTCGTCGCGAAGCAGGATTGACCGGGGATCACTCGCGTCCCGGCCCCCGTAATGCTCGGCAGGTCACGCTGATTCAGTGGGAACATCTGGCGGTGGTCAGTTCACTGCTGGGTCGCCCTGTGGATAACCCCATCGTGCCGCAGGACCTGCGCCGCAACCTGGTCATCAGCGGCATCAACCTGTTCAGCCTCAAGGGCCGACGCTTCAGGGTCGGTCAGGCGATCCTGGAAACCACCGGCTGGTGCCAGCCCTGCGCCCGGCTTGAGCAACGCCTGGGGCATGGAACCTTCCAGGCTGTACGTGGCCATGGCGGAATTACTGCCCGAGTGATACAAAGTGGAATCATCCGACTGGACGATATGCTGCGAGTAGAACCCTTGGATCTGCCCGCGGTATAACGTACTGACAGCAGGCAACGTCTGCGAGAGGCAAAAATGAGCAGCCGTCTGAACCCGGACGACCAAAGACGTGTCCAACACTACCTCAACGCCCCCCAGCATCAAGTCGAGCGCAGGCCTTTTCGGCCATGGCTGCTCCTTGTTCTGGTGCTTGCCGTGGTCATCGGTCTGGGTCTGTTGAGCCGTTTACTGAGCTATCTGACGCTATGAGCAGCCTGGCGCTCGCGAAGATCGAGCTCTCACCCCCGAATTCCTTAAACCTTCCGAGTAATCCTTATGACTCATCGTATTGTCATCGTTGGCGGCGGCGCTGGCGGTCTGGAACTGGCGACCCGCCTGGGTAAAACCCTGGGCAAGAAAGGCACAGCCAGCGTGACGCTGGTAGACGCCAATCTGACTCACATCTGGAAACCCCTGTTGCACGAGGTTGCCGCCGGTTCGCTCAACTCTTATGAGGATGAGCTGAACTACGTGGCGCAGGCCAAGTGGAACAACTTCCAGTTTCAACTCGGGCGCATGACCGGGCTGGATCGTGAAAGCCGCCAGATTCACCTGGCCGCCACGCTGGACGAGAACGGCGCAGAACTGGTTCCGGCACGCAGCCTGGGTTACGACTCGCTGGTGCTGGCCGTGGGCAGTACCACCAATGATTTCGGCACCAAGGGCGCAGCCGAGCACTGCCTGTTCCTGGACAGTCGCAAACAGGCAGAACGCTTCCACCAGCAACTGCTCAACCACTACCTGCGCGCTCACGCAGGACAAGCCGACAGCGCTCAGGAAATCACCGTGGCCATCGTCGGCGCTGGCGCAACCGGTGTGGAACTGGCGGCAGAACTGCACAACGCCGCCCATGAGCTGGCGTCTTACGGACTGGGCCAGATCAAACCGGAAAACCTGCGAATCACAGTGATCGAAGCCGGCCCACGGGTGCTGCCCGCCTTGCCTGAGCGCATTGGTGCGCCGGTACATAAAACCCTGGAGAAGCTGGGCGTTACGGTTCTGACCAATGCATCAGTCAGCGAAGTGACTGCCGAAGGCCTGATCACGGCCAGCGGCCAGGTCATTCCGGCGGTCTTGAAGGTGTGGGCAGCGGGCATTCGGGCACCGGCTTTCCTGCATGAACTCGACGGGCTGGAAAGCAATCGCATCAACCAGTTGCAAGTGCTGCCGACTCTGCAAACCACGCGAGATGAAAACATCTTTGCCTTTGGCGACTGCGCTGCCTGTCCGCAAAAAGGCACCGACCGCAACGTTCCACCCCGCGCCCAGGCCGCTCATCAACAGGCGTCGTTGCTGGTCAAATCGCTGCGTCTGCGGATCGAGGGCAAGGAACTGCCGGAATACACCTACAAGGATTACGGCTCCCTGATCTCCCTGTCGAGCTTCTCGGCTGTGGGTAACCTGATGGGGAATCTGATGGGCAGCGTGATGCTTGAAGGCTGGCTGGCGCGGATGTTCTATATCTCGTTGTACCGCATGCACCAGATGGCGCTATATGGCACTTTCCGTACCTTGATGTTGATGCTCGGGAGCAAGATTGGTAAAGGGACCGAGCCAAGGATGAAGTTGCACTAAGCGTAAGCTGTAAGCTGTAAGCTGTAAAGTTTAAATAGGCGCCTGGAGGTTCAGGCGCTTATTTCGTACTTTTTCATTTTCGAATACAGTGTCGGGCGACTTATTCCCAGCGCCAGAGCGGCTTTGGAGACGTTGAAGTTCATGGCTTGCAGTGCAAGAAAAATGGCTTGTTTTTCGGCATCGTGCATCAAGGGCTGATCAAAGTCAGGGCGTATCGCCTGATGGGAAACAGCAGACTGCCTGACAAGCTCATTGACTTCATTAATATACTCTTCCTCGGACCTGAAGCGCCGGGGAGCATTGACAAGTTTCCGAACCACCCGCTTCAACTGTGAAATGTTTTCTTTCCAGTCCTGTTTTTTCAGAAGTTTGCAAAGACGAGCGGGAATAGCTGATCTTTTACCCTGCGTACTTTCCTCATTCCAGAAAAAGCTCGCATACAGCTCCACATCTTTTGGCCTTTTGCGCAAAGGTGGCAGCTCAAGATTATGACGACTCAATATCCCGAGCAGTTTTGGATGCAGCCTCTGCTCGTGAAGTACCACGTCCATCGCATCGGTTGTGGCCATGACAATCTTGAGCCCGGATGTTTTTCCATATGCTTTCAGGGCTTGAACAAGGTACAACTGTGTTGATACGGGAAGCACATCCACGCCATCAATAAACAAGGTTCGGTTATAGGCATCCTGAAGAATATCGGGATGAAATTCCCACCTGCCGGTTTGATCATCCGCGATGACATACGACAGGACCTTTTCCTTGAAATCCGAAACAGACAACCCAGGGCAGTCGATGACCAGCATACCTTTTTGGGTGCTTTCATCCACACCATGAATCGCTTGTGCAAAGGTGCTCTTTCCGGTGCCCGGCTCCCCAGAGATCAACACGACTTCGCTCAACCCGGCATAGTGCTTCGCAATATCCAGTGCGCTCAGAAAGAGCGTGGACGCTCCCACCAATGTATCGAACCCGATGCCTGACTCCCTCCTCAGACCTGGATCGGGAAGCGTGGGCGCTGTAGAAAACCTTCTGAATATATTTACAACGGAAACAATTCTGCCGTCATCATCTGCAATGGGTATGGCGGTATCCACCAGCGGAATCTCGTCTTCACCCCGCAGAATGACAACCTTCTTGTTTACATAACCACGCTTCTGCTTGAAGACATCACCAATGACAGGCTCAAACCCGAGAAGGTCGCGAAACTGGCGTTTCGCATCGTCTATCTTGAGAATCTTCTTCCCGGCGTCATTTATGTATTTGAGAAAACCTGACTGATCGAGGACGAGCAAGCCGTCTTCAATCAGCCCGCTCACAGCATCTCGCTCGCGGATGGACTGCCTGAGAAAGATTGAAAACTTGTTGAGCAGAATATTTTGCCCAAAGAAGTGAACACCGATACGGCCGACCACCGACAGGATATTTTCATCGACTTGCGCCCTGCCGTCTTTCTTGATGGAAACGACAAAAAACATATCGACTTGATCGGGCAATATCTTCCAGTACAGCAAATGCGCATGACTCTTGTCTGAGGGTAATACCCCTGAGCGCTCTTTCAGGTCTTGAGGCAGCACACTCGGAATATAAACCAGGCCACGAGACGCAACAACACTACTGTTATGATCATAAATGGCGAGCGAGAAACTGTACTCGCCAACAACAGGAACCAACACATCCCACACCAGGTTCAACTCATAATCAAAATCACAAGGCTCGCCGTGGCGCGATGCCCTCATTCCATTGATGCCCACTTCATAGCCTGCCATGTAGATTATCGCTCTCTTTCTACCATAAAATCACACCAGCCTGCAGGCCCGCTCAAATTCGGTTAATCCTTTACCGCTCAAGCACTGCGAAGATATGACCACCCCCACATAAATGTAAAGTTTTTTTACAACAATTCAAAAAACGCCCTTACCCCATTCTCTAAGAATAGAATCTTTTGTTATTTGCAAAGCATTAAAACGACTGATAGTTTACCGAGCATATTGTGGAATCTCCATACGCTGAACTTACCCGGCAGTATCAAGGGATATCTCGTTTCCCACCGTGGAGTTATTTCATGCTAGAAGCCAAAGAATTATATAAATTTTTTGGAGAGAAAATGGTATTGGACGGCGTCTCCATTTCACTTGAAAAAGGAAAGGTTCTGGCACTTTGCGGCCCCAGTGGCTGTGGAAAAAGTACTTTACTGCGGATCTTGAGCGGACTTGAGCCGTCCACTCGTGGCTCGGTTCTTCTTGGCGATACTCCCATCAACCGTGAAGCCTTGCGCAAACCTGAAGTACGTGGCCGTATTGGCTTTGTTTTCCAGCGCCCGGCGCTTTATCCCAATATGCGGGTGATGGAAAACATCACGCTGGCCTTGCGTAAAGTCAGGCAACTGTCTCATCAGGACGCGCAAGAGAAGGCTTATGAAGCCCTTTGCAAAGTTCGCCTTACCGACAAAAGCACGGCCTGGCCCGCTACGTTGTCCGGTGGCCAGGCTCAGCGCGCATCCATAGCCCGCGCGCTGGCGCTTGAGCCGGATGTACTGCTGCTGGATGAGCCCACTTCTGCTCTGGACCCGGAACTTGTCCATGAAGTGCTTGAAGTCATGCGCGGTCTGGCCCGCGGCGGGACAACGATGGCCGTGGCAACCCATGAGCTTGCCTTTGCCCGGGAAGTCGCTCATGAAGTGGCCTTTTTCGACCAGGGCAAAAACCTCGAAACACAACCTGCCGAGGACTTTTTCAGAAGCCCGCAAACGGATCGGGCCGCTCGGTTTATCGAAAGTATCCTACATCGCTAATAACGTATTAATAAAAACTCTCCGCCATACCGTTACAACACACTGACCTCTACCGATAGCGGCCAGTGAGAATGACTGTATTCCGAAACAACCTACTGGATACTTATATGGGGTATGCCTATGAAAACAAACTTGTTATGGGCAGGGATTCTGGCCATCTCCTCTTGTCTTTCTCTGCCAGCCGTCGCAGCCGAACCGGTATCGATACTGGATCAGGTCAAACAGCGCTCAAAGCTCGTTATCGGCGTAGACCCCAGCGCCCCGCCCATGGCGCAGATCGGCGCGGATGGTCAGAGCGTCGGTTTCGCACCGGATCTTGCCCGTGCCGTGGCTAAAGAGCTGAATGTGAGTGTCGAGTTCAAACCCATCTCCGGAGCCGTTCAGATTCCCGCCATCAAGAACGGCGACATCGATGCGATGTTCGGGTCGACCACACCCACTGTAAAACGTGAGCAGGTACTGGATTTCACCATCGTTTATAACTGGGACTATGTAGTGCCGCTGGTTCGGGCCGGTGACAGTGGCGATATCAAGACCTACACGCCACCCAAACGTGTTTCCACGTCCAAGAACAATTACGCGGCTCAACTCTTCAAAGACCTTGTGCCAACCGGCCAGGTGACGTTCTTTGACAACTACAGCGATGCCGTTGAAGCCCTGCGCTCCAATCAGACAGATGCCGTGCTGCTCAACAGTTTTTCAGCCAAGGCCTACGCCAAACGTTATGGCGACAGCCTGAAGATTGGCGAAGCATTCTTTACCGATCCACAGGCAATCATCGTGCGACAGAACGATTCACTCTGGCGTAATTATCTGAACCATACCATTCAGAAGATCTGGGCCCGTGGCGAGTTTGCCGAACTGTACGAAAAGCATTTTGGCTACAAACCTGAATTCACCCTCTGGTCTCAATACAGACTGCAGCCAGGTATCGAGAATTGATATCGTTCTGGGATGAGGCGAGCACTCTGTTCGCCTCGGCTTTTACCACGACTCTGCTTTTGGCCGTCATAAGCCTGGGCATTACTGCAATCCTCAGTGCGCCTGTCGCTCTGGCACTGCATGCCAGGTCTGCATGGGCCCGGGGATATGTAGACCTCGCGATGAAAGTCCCTTTGATCGTCAAACTTTTCGTGTGCTTTTATCTTCTGCAACTCAATCCACTGATATGCGGAGTCATTGCGCTTGTACTGCATCAAGTCGGGTATTGCGCCGAAATCCTGTCGGGAGGGCTGAGAGCCGTTCCCACCGAGTATGAAGACGCTGCTCTGAGTTCAGGTTTGTCATGGTCGAGAACCGCTTTTTCAATCCGGCTACCGGAAGCCTTGCGTCTGGTCGCTCCCTCGCTGGTACTGCAAACCGCAGAAATCATTAAAAACACCTCGATAGTCTCGCTCATTGGTGTTGTAGAACTCACCGGCGCATCGGAAACATTGCAGTCTCAAACCTTTGAATACTTGCGCGGTTTCCTCGCCGCAGCGGCCTCCTATGCAGTGCTGACACTCCCGATAATGGCCGCCGGCTATTTCATGGAAAAAAGATTACGGAGCAGGATATGAAAACCGTCCTGTCCATTATTGGCAGATACCGATTGCTGATCATCCTGGCTCTTTTTGGTGTATGGGCTCTGCTCGATCCGATCTGGAAAGAACTGGCTTCGTCCTGGCAGTTTTTTCTGGAGGGTCTTTATACGACAGCCATCTATTCCCTGGCAGGCGTAGTACTGGGTTTGCTCTTCGGTGGATTATTGGCAAGTCTGCGGCTTGCCGGAGGCCTTGCGGGTTTTATCGGGGGCTTCATTGTTGTAGCCACTCAAGCCGTGCCGCCGCTCTTCATTATCAGCGCAGCCTATCTGGTATCACCGGAGGTATTACCGTTCAGAGTGACACCCGCAACGGCCGCAGTCGTGGCACTGACCGTGATCGGGGGAAGCTATTATTGCGAAGCCCTGCGCAGTGCAATCGCGGGAGTCGAACAGCTACAGATCGAAGCCGCTGAAATCACCGGCCTGTCACGCAGAACAACATTGCTTCGCATCATATTGCCCCAGGCGCTTATCTCCTGCGTCCCGGCGCTGGGCGCGATCTCCATTGTGGTTTTCAAGCTGTCCACACTGCTTTATCCACTCGGAATTACCGACTTCTTCAGAACAACCGTACTGGTGAATAACCGGGTGGTTGCGCCTTGGCAGTGCTACGCACTTATTGCCGGTTTTTACTATGTCATGAGCGATGTTCTGCAGTGGGTCATCAACCGGATATCCGCACGCATTTCCGGCAATTCAACCCTGGAGCACGAGAACCAGAGCGCCAAAGTTGCCGTTAGTTGAAACCTCATACAAGGAGTAGACCATGACCACTCAACGCCAACTGCACCTGGCTGCATTCGGCGCTCTTGGGGGTAACCACATTGCCTCCTGGCGTCATCCGAAAGCCGACACTGCCCAGGTGCTCAGCGCCGCCTACTACAAAGACTTCGCCCGACTGGCCGAGCGAGGTCTTTTCGACCTGATCTTTTTCCCGGACATTCTGGCCGTCGCACAGGACCGGGATAAAGACGGCTTTAAAAACATTGCCAAGGGCATTCCCTTTCGGGCGGAACCTATCAGCACGCTCGCACTGATTGCCGGTGTAACGGAGCATATTGGTCTGGTGGGCACGGTATCGACAGCACACACGCAGCCCTTCAATGTTGCCCGCACCTTCGCCTGGCTGGATCATCTCAGCGGCGGGCGCGTCGGCTGGAATATCGTGACGACTGCCAGTGAAGCGGAGTCGCGCAACTTCGGGACAAGCCTGCCGCCCCATGACGAGCGGTACGCACGCGCTGAAGAGTTTGTCGCCGTGGTACGAAAGCTTTGGGACAGCTGGAAGGATGATGCCATTCTCGGCGACAAGGAGAACGCACGGTTTGCCGATCCGGCACGGGTGAATCCCGTCGGCCATGAAGGCCGGTTCTATAAGGTTGAAGGCCCGCTTAACGTACCTCGCTCACCTCAAGGCCATCCCGTGCTGTTCCAGGCTGGCGCTTCCAATGTCGGCAGAAGCTTTGCTGCCCAGACTGCCGATGCCGTGTTCTTTGCAGCTCAGACTCGCGAGGACGCGCAACGAATCGGCTCGGATATCCGTCGGCTGGCGCAGCTCCACGGGCGATCGGCCGAAGGGGTACGCCTGCTGCTGGGTGTTCTGGTTATTGTCGGTGAGACCGAAGAGCAGGCCCGTGAGAAACAGGCCGAGCTGGGGCGTTTGCTGGAACCCGAGGTGGGTAGAGCCCTGTTATTTGAACTCATTGGTGTCGACCTGTCTGACTGGCCGCTGGACGGCCCGTTTCCAGAACTCGATCCCGCGGCCGTTCCCGGTATTAAAAGCCGATATGAATTACTTCGGGACATGGCGAAACGTGAGCAGATGACGCTCAGGCAGGTCATCGAGCGCGTCGCCAGCGCGGCAGGTCATCTTGTAGTGGTGGGTAATCCACAGCAGGTAGCCGACCAATTGCTGGACTGGTTCGATGCGGGGATCGTGGATGGCTATGCGGTCATGTGGCCACATCTGCTGGGAGGCATGCAGGACTTCGTCGACCTGGTCATACCTGAACTGCAACGACGTAATGCTTACCGCACCGCTTACACGGGCAATACGCTGCGCTCGCACCTGGAGTTGCCCGATATCGACTTGCCGGCGTGAAGCCGGGGGCAAATGCCCGGCAAAGCAAAGCCCCATCTCAAGGCAGGTGGGGCTAAAAGGATTGGGTCAGATTTTTTGACCCGAGACTTACACAATGAACTCTGGGTAATTGATAGACAGCGGAATTTCTTTATGCGGATTGAAAGAGTCGTAGGGATTTGAAATATGCCCTTTCTTGGTCGGATGCCGCGTAAAGAAAATCAGCATGTCCCGCGTGGCTCGTGAATCACTCACGGAGGCATGAACAGGCGAGAGACTGTGTTTGCGTTCATGATCGACGATCAGCAATGTATCCAGAAACTTTTTGTGCTGTGCCTGCCCCAGACGATATTCGGGGTTGGCTTCATTCCAGCGGGTGCCATTCTTTTCTCTGTTGTCATGGATAAACGTGATCGCACTGTTATCCGTAATATTCTCTTTGCCCAACAGAGTTGTCATCGTATGGTCGACCCCATCGGCATGCACTCCCTCCAGGGCAGGCTCTCCGAGCAATTCAGGTGTCGTGATGGTTCTCAAGTTGAAAACCGTGGACACCAGGCTGGTGGAATCATAATCAAGGCTTGGCCGCGGGCTTATAGAAGTGTCCTTGATCAAGTAGGCCTTGAAAAGCAGCAGCGCTTGAAACGCACGGTTCAATTGCAGATCGTCACCAATCCCCCTGAACTCTCTGACTTTCCCCGAGTCATGGCGAACAAAGTCTTCCTGGGCAGAAAGAACAAAAGGTTGAAACTCTATCCTGTTGATCTTTGAGTTGGCGAAGTCCAGCTCAAAACGCCCGTTCCTTGATTCGCGAAAAGGCAGGGTTGGATCAGGAGGCAGGTTATCGCTGACACTCTTGAGCGCTTCAAGATCCTCGTCCGTGGCCCCCAAGCCTTTTACGATTCTCGTTACATCATCCCCGTCCAGAGAAATGAAGCTTTCCCTGACATACGCGGATTTTACTTCAGACAAAAAACTGACCAGATTAAAACTACCCATTTTAAACCTCATTTAAATGATTGCTGCCATGCACTGATGAGTTTGATATCACTGAGACGTTTGGCCACGAGGATACGTGGACCACTTACTTAATATGCTTCACCCCTCCTACACCATTGACAATCCCGAAAACCAAACTCAAAATCCTTTATCACTTTATGTCTTCAGGGAAGAACATGTTAAAAGCAAGGTTTCACAATAATGCCGTCCTGCTTATTTCCTGCCTGTTCGTTGTGCTGTGGTCCACCGGCTTTATCGTTGGAAGAATGATCGTTGGCTCCGCGTCTCCCAACATCTTTCTTGCCAGTCGTTTTTTTCTTTCCTTTTTACTGTTCACTTTCGCAGCGGCCTTGCTGAAAAAAATATGGCCTCCACTTAATGAGTGGCACAAGCACATATTCGCGGGCCTGCTCATTAACGGTCTTTATCTGGGCGGAAGCTACTGGGCCATTTCAAAAGGATTGCCCGCCGCCCTGATGGCTCTGCTGGGTGCCCTGCAACCGCTGCTGACGGTCGTGATTTCGATAGCCTTTCTGAAGGGAAGAATCGCGCCCCTTCAAGCGCTGGGCATCTTCATTGGACTTTCCGGCGTAACCCTTGTCCTTTCCCCGTCATTTCAAACAGGCAGCCACATTGATTACTCGTTTTCAGTCTTGCTGATTGCCATACTTTCCGTTTTCTCGATAACGTTTGGCACCATCCTGCAAAAGACTTCACTTGGAAAGTCTGAACTTCTGCCCTCCATGGCCATACAGAACCTGTTTTCATCGGTTGCTGCACTGATATTTATCCTGCTCCTTGACGAGTCACACCTGATCGTCAATGCAAACTTTATATTTTCTCTTGCCTGGGCCGTATTGGTCTTATCAGGATTGGGAACGCTGTCCCTGGTCTGGCTGATCAGAAACGGGGACATGACCAAGACAACATCCCTGTTACTACTCGCTCCGCCTTTGGCGGCATTAGAGGCTTGGGCCTTTTTTGGAGATAAGCTCGTGCCGATACAGATTGCCGGGTTTATCCTTTCATTACTGGGCGTCTGGTTTTGCAGGGTAAAAATTGCTCCCCCTGTTACCCAATAGCTCTAATCACTTCTGTTTGCCGATAATTCCTCAGCGAAACCGCTGAGGAATTATCGCAACCCTCACCCAGACTTGTGGCCCCGTGAGAAACTCCAGATCTTTTGGACCTCCATTGAAAATGGTGAGTTTTAACTCCATTTGATTGTGTCGTCAGGAGTGGTTTATTTCTTGTGAAAATTTAGAGTAGATAATAATCACGGGCTAATATTTGGCAACTACCATTTTTCAACATGTTTATTCCAGCCTGGAATATACTTCGACTGACACGTGGTTCTGTAAAGAAACATTACACTGAGGTGTGATTTTTCAGAGTTTACTTTCCACACAAATAACCTTATAACTTCTTTTTATAAGAGCACTTCGGATAGCTTTTATCCGGGACCGGACTCTTCGCGAATGAATTCGCTCCTACGCCGTTTTAAACGCAGCATGACCGCCGTGTAGGAGCGAATTCATTCGCGAAACTGTTTATTGTGCGGTGAGCACAGCAGGAGGTGTGTTCTTTTTCATGGCGAAGATCAAACCGGCCATAATACACAGCGCACCAATGGTCCCGGCAAACCCCAGAGACTCGCCAAAGAAGGAAAATGCAAACAAGGTGGCAAAAAGAGGATCACTGGTTTCGATGATCTGGACCTTGCTCGCCTCTCCCTGATGCACAGCTTTGGTCGTGAAATAGAAGCCGCCAATAGTGGGCAGCAATACCAAGGCCGCGATTGCCAGTAGCGAAATACCGCTTGGGAATACAAAGCCCTCTCTGAGCAAAGGCACCGACAGATAAAGACTGCCGAAACCAAAGAGCCAGGCCAGTTGTGGCAATCCACTCCCCATGTTCATCAGTTTGGAAGTGAAGATGAACAAGGCATAACCCAACCCGGCCAGCAGCGCGAGAGTGACCCCAAGGTAGCTGCCGCTGATCTCTCCTTCGTAGCTCAGAATCAGGTAGACGCCCGCGAGGATGGCTGCAAAAGCGACGACTTTGTTGAACCCGATTCGCTCACCGAGGAACAAGGCAGACAGGATGATGGTCATGCCTCCAGCGGCATAAAGCAGAAATGCCACCAACGGGATGGACGCTTCCTGAAAGGCCCAGGTCTCGAAAAAGTAGAGGCAGAATATTCCCAGGAAGGCGAGCACAGCGAATTGAGGCCACTTGCTGGCCAGTGCCAGAGTTTCGCGCCTGCGCTCCTGAGTGATAGCGCAATAGAGGGCAATGACAAGAAAGGCTCCGAAACACTTCCAGAACGCAATCTGATTGGACGTTGAACCGTTTGCAAAGCCCACACGGGTCAAGGCTCCGATAGTACCGTTCAGAATCGCGGCAATCAGGGCATAAAACTCTGGGCGTTTAAATAAGCTGGCACTCATGGACATTCCTTACCTGGAAATGGAGAAGCCGCGTCATCGATGAAACGGCGGCATGCTTCCTTGCACAATGCGCTGGATTTTATAGCGCACAAAAGAAAAATGCCCGGTTTCAGCAGTCATGCTGGAACCAGGCATTTTCAGTCGCATCAAAAGCAGCGATTTTACTCTCTGCTGTTGTGCTGATATATGGTCGGGGTAAGGGGATTCGAACTCCTGACATCCTGCTCCCAAAGCAGGCGCGCTACCGGACTGCGCTATACCCCGTTGAAATCAAGACACCTCAACAAGCTGCCTGCGATCTTATGCTAATGGCATCAGATCTTTAAGATTCGGCTTCAAAGATGACTTTGAAACCAAAAATGGTGGGTCGTGTGGGATTCGAACCTACGACCAATTGGTTAAAAGCCAACTGCTCTACCAACTGAGCTAACGACCCAAATTATGGTCGGGGTAAGGGGATTCGAACTCCTGACATCCTGCTCCCAAAGCAGGCGCGCTACCGGACTGCGCTATACCCCGACTGAAACAACCTTGAATCTGGTGAAATCTGGCTCCACGACCTGGACTCGAACCAGGGACCCAGTGATTAACAGTCACTTGCTCTACCAACTGAGCTATCGCGGAACTTCAATTTCAGATTCAACTTACTGCATTGAATCAACTCGCTGTTAACTCGTTAATTCAACCTCTTCGACCTTTTCGCTTCGTTTGCAACGTTGCGTTCACGTCTCTGAGGCGCGCTATTCTACATTTTCAAAAACACCTGTCAACCCTCTAAATTGCTTTTAAGACAATGATTTGCGATTTTTTTTCAGATCGCCTGCGCACTCCCTGCAAACCCGATTCCTGCACCGCCAGCCGCCCCTATAAAAAAGGGCCCTCACCAGGAGAGCCCTTCCGTACGGCTATATAAAGAAGCAATCAGCCAAAAACGATCTCGCCATCCACCACCTTGCCGGTGATGCTGGAGCCTGGCACGAAGCTGCCCGACAGGATCAACTGGGCCAACGGGTTTTCGATCCAGCGTTGTATCGCACGCTTGAGAGGCCGTGCGCCATACACTGGGTCGTAACCAATGGCGATCAGCTTGTCGAGGGCTTCCGGGCTCAATGTCAGGGAAAGCTCGCGCTCTGCAAGACGGCTGCGCAGACGTCCCAGCTGAATCTCGGTAATGCCCGCGATCTGATCCCGCGCCAACGGCTCGAAGATCACCACTTCGTCGATCCGGTTGATGAACTCCGGCCGGAAATGTGTACTGACCGCATCCATCACCGCAGCACGCTGAGCTTCACGATCACCTACCAGCTCCTGGATCTGTGCAGACCCGAGGTTGGAGGTCATGACAATCACGGTATTGCGGAAATCCACCGTGCGACCATGGCTATCCGTCAGGCGCCCATCCTCCAGCACTTGCAGCAGAATGTTGAAAACGTCTGCGTGCGCCTTCTCGACCTCATCGAGCAGGATCACCGAATAAGGCTTGCGACGAACAGCCTCGGTCAGATAACCGCCCTCTTCATAGCCGACATAGCCCGGTGGCGCACCGATCAGGCGAGCGACGGAGTGTTTCTCCATGAACTCGGACATATCGATCCGCACCATGGCCTCTTCGGTATCGAACAGAAACTCAGCCAGCGCCTTGCACAGCTCGGTCTTACCGACACCAGTCGGGCCCAGGAACATGAAGGAGCCGCTCGGGCGATTAGGATCGGACAACCCGGCACGGGAACGACGCACGGCGCTGGCCACAGCCACTACGGCTTCACTCTGGCCTATCACACGCTTGTGCAGCAGGCTTTCCATTTTCAACAGCTTCTCACGCTCGCCTTCGAGCATTTTCGACACTGGAATGCCTGTCCACTTGGAGACGACTTCAGCAATTTCCTCTTCGGTCACCCGGCTGCGCAGTAACTGGTTTTCCGGCTTGCCGTGCTGATCGACCATCTGCAGGCTGCGCTCCAGATCCGGAATGATGCCGTACTGCAATTCAGCCATGCGGTTCAGATCACCGCGACGACGGGCCGCTTCCAGTTCCTGGCGCGACTGCTCGATTTTCTGCTGGATCTGCGCCGAACCGGTCACTTCAGCCTTTTCCGAAGCCCAGACCTCTTCAAGATCGGCGTACTCACGTTCCATACGCTCGATATCGAGTTGCAGCTTTTCCAGACGCTTGATTGCCGCCTCGTCCTTTTCCTTCTTGAGGGCCTGAGATTCGACCTTCAACTGGATCAGACGACGCTCAAGACGGTCGAGCACTTCTGGTTTGGAATCGATTTCCATGCGAATGCGGCTGGCCGCTTCGTCGATCAGGTCGATGGCCTTGTCCGGCAACTGGCGATCCGTGATGTAGCGATGGCTCAGTTTGGCGGCCGCAATAATCGCACCGTCGGTAATACCGACTTTATGGTGAACCTCGTAGCGCTCTTTCAAACCACGCAGGATGGCGATGGTGTCTTCTTCGCTAGGTTCTTCCACCAGCACTTTCTGGAAGCGGCGCTCAAGGGCAGCGTCCTTCTCTATATATTGGCGATACTCGTTGAGCGTGGTCGCGCCGACGCAATGCAGCTCGCCACGAGCCAGAGCCGGCTTGAGCATATTGCCCGCATCCATAGAGCCTTCACCTTTACCGGCACCGACCATGGTATGCAGTTCGTCGATGAACAGGATGATCTGGCCTTCCTGTTTACTCAGCTCATTGAGCAGCGACTTCAGGCGCTCCTCGAACTCACCACGGTATTTGGCACCGGCAATCAATGCGCCCATGTCCAGCGATAGCAGACGCTTGCCTTTAAGGCCGTCCGGAACCTCGCCATTAATGATGCGCTGCGCCAGACCTTCGGCGATGGCGGTCTTGCCCACGCCGGGTTCGCCGATCAGCACCGGGTTGTTCTTGGTCCGCCGTTGCAGGACCTGAATGGTCCGGCGAATCTCATCGTCCCGCCCGATCACCGGATCAAGCTTGCCCTCTTCGGCGCGCTTGGTCAGGTCGACGGTGTACTTGTCCAGAGCCTGACGCGACTCTTCAACATTGGGGTCATTGACCGCGCCACCGCCACGCAGGTTATTGATGGCATTCTCAAGCGCCTTCTTGCTCACGCCCTGACCGAGCAGCAACTTGCCCAGCTTGCTGTTCTCGTCCATGGCGGCAAGCAGCACCAGCTCGCTGGAAATGAACTGGTCGCCCTTCTGTTGCGCCAGACGATCAGCCTGATTGAGCAGGCGCGCCAGATCCTGGGACATGTTGACGTCGCCGGTAGGGTTCTGGATTTTCGGCAGATGGTCGAGCTCTTTGCTCAACTCTTTGCGCAGGCTGTTGATGTCAAAGCCCACTTGCAGCAATAAAGGCTTGATGGAGCCGCCTTGCTGTTCGAGCAAAGCCTGCATCAAGTGCGCAGGCTCGATGGCTGGATGATCCAGGCCCACGGCCAGCGATTGGGAGTCTGATAAAGCCAATTGCAACTTGCTGGTCAATCTATCGATACGCATTAGTCACCTTCCTTCAAAGCAGGCCGGAGCAATGAACACACCTATAACGAAAACCTGCTGGATAGTCAGTTAGATGTGGACGATTCTGCGGGTTTCAAGCTCGACTTGATTGATGCACATCAGCCCGACGCGCAAGCCAGCCATAACGGGCTGCACCAGGAGGCCTGCAATCAGGCTTGATCTATCCAGATCAGCGAGGCAAAACGGCCAGTGGTGGCACTACGGCGGTAAGAAAAGAAACGTGAGTCAGTGAACGTATCCAGTCCGCCACCATGGACTGATAAAACACCATAGGCGGCCAGCCGTAAACGTGCAAGGGCGTAGATATCGGCCATGAAACGCCCGGCATTGGCGCTTGGGATAAAGGCATCGGCCGTTTCAGGATGGGTTGCCATGAAGGTTTCCCGAACCTCTGGACCAACCTCGAAGGAAGGCTGCCCGATGGCTGGACCAAGCCAGACCATGATCTCCTCAGGTGCAACCTGCAAACTGCTGGCAGTCGCCTCAAGCACACCTGCCGCAAGGCCACGCCAGCCGGCATGTGCAGCAGCGACTCGGGTGCCATCGCGACGACAGAACAGAGCGGGCAGGCAATCGGCGGTCATGATGGTGCAAGCCACGCCGGGCGTGTCGGTCCAGCTTGCATCGGCCTCGGCCACCGAGGAAGGATCGGCATGCGCCACAACAACACCGTGTACCTGACGCAACCAGGCAGGCTGCACATTCAGTTGCGATGACAGGTATTGGCGATTACTGGCGACTGCTTGCGGGTTGTCACTGACGTGATCGCCCAGATTGAAGCTGTCGAACGGAGCCTGGCTGGCTCCGCCCGAGCGGGTGGTGATGCAGGATCTGACGTGCGCAGGCGCAGGCCAGTCTGGAATCAGCCAGTCACTCACCCGATGAATGCCTCGCGGTCCTGCTTGAGCAACGACAGCAGCCAGACGAAATCGTCAGGCAGTGGCGACTCCCAGCTCATGCGCTGGCCGGAGACCGGGTGATCCAGCTCCAGGAAACGGGCATGCAGCGCCTGACGCGGGAAAGTCTTCAACGACTCGACCATGGTCTGGCTGGCTGCTGGCGGGATACGGAAACGACCGCCATAAGCCGGATCGCCCACCAACGGATAGTTGATGTGCGCCATGTGTACGCGGATCTGGTGAGTGCGACCGGTTTCCAGCTTGACCCGCACGTGAGTGTGGGAGCGGAAACGTTCGAGCACGCGGTAATGACTGACCGCCTGCTTGCCGCCTTCCATTACCGCCATGCGCTGACGCTGCTGACCATGACGCCCGATCGGCGCATCGATCTTGCCGCCAGCGGTGACGACACCGATGACGATGCATTCATAGATGCGGCTGACACTGCGGTTTTGCAGTTGCGTCACCAGTTGAGTCTGGGCCTGAATGGTCTTGGCGACCACCATCAGGCCCGTGGTGTCCTTGTCCAGACGATGCACGATACCGGCGCGCGGCACGTTGATGATGTCCGGGACGTGATGCAGCAAGGCATTGAGCAAGGTGCCGTCGGCATGACCGGCGGCAGGATGCACCACCAGGCCGGCGGGTTTGTTGATCACCAGGATCTGGTCGTCTTCGTAGACGATATCCAGCTCGATATCCTGAGCAACCCACTCGCCCTGAGCTTCCTGCTCGGCAATCAGTTGCAGGACAGAGCCACCGTGAACGATGTCACGCGGGCGCAGGACACCGCCGTCCACAGTCAGACGGCCGTCCTTGATCCAGGCGGAAAGGCGCGAGCGCGAGTGCTCTGCGAATAATTGTGCGGCGACTTGATCGAGGCGTTGACCGCCCAATTCGGACGGCACCTCTGCGCGAAGTTCTATATTTTCGGACATGGCCAGACTAGAAGGCGCGGCTAGCCTTTGGTTTCGGCAGCGCGCTTGTGGTTAAATACGGCGTCTTTTGCCCCGCGGGTCTTGCGGGGCGCTCATCATAACAGGACGGCCCCGCCCAAGACAGCAGGCCGTTATAGGGACGCAAGCCGCCATGCAAGTGAAACACCTGCTGCTGATCGCCATCCTCGCACTGACTGCGGCCTGTTCGTCGAAGGAAGTCATCGACGAGAACCTCAGTGAGGTCGAGCTGTACCAGCAGGCGCAGGCCGACCTGGACAACAACAGCTACAACAGCGCCACCGAGAAGCTCAAGGCTCTGGAATCACGCTATCCGTTCGGTCGCTATGCCGATCAGGCACAGCTTGAACTGATTTACTCGAACTACAAGAACAGTGAACCTGAGGCCGCCAAGTCCGCTGCCGAACGCTTCATTCGCCTGCACCCGCAACACCCTAACGTCGACTATGCGTACTACATGAAAGGCCTGACCTCCTTCGACCAGGACGTCGGCCTGCTGGCGCGCTTCCTGCCACTGGACCAGACCAAACGTGACCCGGGTGCTGCACGCGACTCGTTCAACGAGTTCGCTCAACTGACCAGCCGCTACCCGAACAGCCGTTATTCGCCTGACGCCAAGCAGCGCATGATTTACCTGCGCAACCTGCTGGCGGCATACGAAATTCACGTAGCCGACTACTACCTGACACGTCAGGCCTATGTCGCCGCCGCCAACCGTGGCCGCTACGTTGTGGAAAACTTCCAGGAAACACCTTCGGTCGGTGATGGCCTTGCAGTGATGGTCGAGTCCTATCAGCGCCTGCACCTCGACGATCTGGCAGCTACCAGCCTCGAAGTCCTGAAAGCCAACTACCCGAACCACCCGCAACTGGCTGACGGCCAGTTCACACCTCGCCAGGCCGAAGCCGACAACCGCACGTGGCTGTCGAAAGCGACTCTGGGCCTGATCAATGGCAGCGCGCCTTTGCCACCGGGCGAAACCCGCGCCAACCAGGACATCCAGAAGCAGTATCAGGATGCCAAGGACGCCATCCCGAAAGAATTGCTGCCGGAAAACCAGGCAGAGCTGGATGAGCAGGCCAAGGAAGCTGAAGAAGCCAAAGGCAACAAAAGCCGCTCCTGGTTCAGCTACATGACACTGGGTCTGTTCGACTGAGACCGGTGATCACAAGAAAGAGGCCTGCGGGCCTCTTTTTTTGTGCCACACATTTGCGGGAGCGGATCGGGCGGCGCTCCGCTTATCCGCGATGACGGCCTCTTCGCGAATAAATTCACTCCTACTTCATTCCCGCCTGCGCCTTGGCTACACTGCGGGCTATTCAATCATTAAGCTGGTAGTCATGATTCGCATAATTATGTGGGTCGCGTTGATCGCGGCAGTGGTGTGGTTCGTCAAGCGCCTGCTCAACCCTCCTGCCCCCAAAAAACGTGAAGAACCGCCAGAAACTGCGGCATCGCCCATGGTACGTTGCGCCCATTGTGGCGTTCATCTTCCTCGTGATCGTGCATTGAGCCAGGAACAACAATGGTATTGCAGCGAGTCGCACAGGCTAGAAGGCCCAGCGACTCGTGACCGCTGAGACGCTTTCACTCGGCAGCCCCCAAGCGCAACGGATTCTGCGGCTGTATCACCTGTATCGACTGACCATCGGCATCGTGCTGGTGCTATTGATCTCCAGCGATCTGGACACCGAACTGTTGCAACTGGCCAACCTGAATCTGTTTCGGGCTGGCTGCTGGCTGTACCTGGTGTTCAACATTCTGGTTGTGGTGCTGCTTGAACGCCCCAGCCATAAAGTCCAGCTCTTCAGCCTGGCAGTGACCGATGCGGTGATGCTGTCAGGGCTGTTCTATGCCGCGGGTGGTACTTCCAGCGGCATTGGCAACCTGCTGATTGCCTCGGTCGCCATCAGTAATGTCCTGTTGCGCGGTCGCCTCGGTCTGCTGATCGCCGCTGTCTCTGCCATCGGCATCATTTACCTGACCTTCTACATCAGCTTCATCAGCCCGCTGGCCTCGAACGACTATCTGCAGGCCAGCACACTGGGCGCCTTGTGTTTTGCCGCCGCCATGCTGGTACAGGCGCTGACCGCCCGTATGCAGGTGAGCGAAGTACTGGCAGAACAGCGCGCCGCCGATGTCGACAACCTCGAAGAACTCAATGCCCTGATCCTGCAACGCATGCGCACCGGCATTCTGGTGCTCGACTCGCGACGACAGGTCCTGCTGGCCAATCAGGGTGCATTGAGCCTGCTGGGCCACGAGCAACTGGTCGGTCAGGTCATCGACCAGTATTCGCCACAACTGGTTGATCGCCTCAGGCAATGGCTGATCAATCCGATCATGGCGCCACGCAGCATCTCGACCTCCGCCATCGGTCCGATCCTGCAACCGAGCTTCGCCGCACTCAATCGGGGTGACCAGCGCCAGACGCTGATTTTTCTGGAAGATCTCTCACAGGTTGCCCATCAGGCCCAGCAGTTGAAGCTTGCCGCACTGGGCCGCCTGACGGCCGGCATCGCTCATGAGATCCGCAATCCGCTGGGCGCCGTCAGCCATGCCGCGCAATTGCTCAATGAGTCGGAGGAGCTGTCAGGACCGGATCGGCGGCTCGGGCAGATCATTCACGACCAATCGCGACGCATCAATGTAGTGATCGAGAACGTCCTGCAACTGTCCAGACGCCGCGAAACCGAACCCGAGCTGCTGGACCTGAGAGCCTGGCTGGAGAATTTCGTAGCAGATTTTCGCAGCTCTGCGCCTGCCAACCAGTTGGTCCACACCGAAATAGGCCAGGGCATGCTCACCACGCGCATGGACCCGGAGCAACTGAATCAGGTGCTGACCAACTTGCTGCAGAATGGCTTACGCTACAGCGGCATGAATCATGAGACAGCGCAGGTCTGGCTGAAGCTGTTTCACAACCCGGAAAACGACTTGCCTACCCTGGAAGTCCTTGATGACGGGCCTGGGGTGTCCGAACAGCATCTGGCCAAACTCTTCGAGCCCTTTTTCACCACAGAAAGCAAAGGTACGGGCCTTGGCCTCTACCTTTCCCGCGAGCTGTGCGAAAGCAACCAGGCACATCTGGATTACACCCTTCGCCATGAGGGCGGTAGTTGTCTGCGCATCACTTTCGCTCACCCGTTCAAGTTGAGCTGAGCATGACCCAACGGCAAAAGATCCTGATAGTCGATGATGAGCCGGACATTCGTGAACTCCTGGAGATCACGCTCGGCCGGATGAAACTCGACACCCGTAGCGCCCGCAATGTAACCGAGGCCAGAAACTGGCTGGCTCGCGAACCCTTCGACATGTGCCTGACCGACATGCGCTTGCCTGACGGTAATGGCCTGGAACTGGTGCAGCATATTCAGCAGGTTTACCCACAAACGCCTGTGGCGATGATCACCGCCCATGGCAGCCTGGATATGGCCATCCACGCACTCAAGGCAGGTGCCTTCGACTTTCTGACCAAGCCGGTAGATCTGACCCGGCTTCGCGAACTGGTCAGCAGCGCCTTGCGACTGCACCCCGGCACTCAAACGGAACGCAGCATCGACAGCCGTTTGCTGGGCAACTCACCACCGATGCGCGCCCTTCGCAAGCAAATCGACAAACTGGCGCGCAGCCAGGCTCCGATCTATATCAGTGGCGAATCGGGTAGCGGCAAGGAACTGGTCGCCCGCTTGATCCATGAGCAGGGGCCACGCATCGATAAACCCTTCGTGCCGGTCAACTGCGGCGCAATCCCGTCAGAGTTGATGGAAAGCGAGTTCTTCGGCCATCGCAAAGGCAGTTTTACCGGCGCTCATGAAGACAAGCCGGGCCTGTTCCAGGCAGCCAATAACGGCACGCTGTTTCTTGATGAGGTGGCTGACTTGCCGCTGGCCATGCAGGTCAAACTGCTGCGTGCCATACAGGAAAAGTCCATACGCAGCGTCGGCGGTCAGCAGGAGCAAGTGGTGGATGTGCGCATTCTATGTGCCACCCACAAAGACTTGAGTGCCGAGGTTACTGCCGGGCGCTTCCGGCAGGATTTGTATTACCGCCTGAACGTCATCGAATTGCGAGTGCCGCCCTTGCGTGAACGGCGCGAAGATATCGATCAACTGGTCGGCAGCGTTTTACAACGCTTGGCCACCAACTGCGGTCAGGCGGCAGCGCGCCTCCACCCGCAGGCACTGGAAACCCTGAAAAGCTATCGCTTCCCCGGCAACGTTCGCGAGCTTGAGAACATGCTGGAGCGCGCCTATACGCTCTGCGAAAACGATGAGATTCACGCCAGCGACCTTCGTCTTGCTGAATCCGGCACACCTCAGGAGCACGATGGCCCCAATCTGGCCGACATCGACAATCTGGAAGATTACCTGGAAAGCATCGAACGCAAACTGATCCTGCAGGCCCTGGAAGAAACCCGCTGGAACCGGACCGCGGCAGCGCAGCGCCTGAGCCTGTCATTCAGGTCGATGCGTTACCGGTTGAAGAAGCTGGGGCTGGATTAAGTGAAGTGCGGGAGCGAATCGGGCGGCGCTCCGTTCATTCACGAAAACGCCCCGCCGACGCATACGGAGCCGGATCGATGATCGGCTCACGCCCCACCAGCAGATCAGTCAGCAACTGGCAGGACGCAGGTGCCAGCACCAGACCATTACGGTAATGCCCGCAATTCAGCCAAAGCCCATCGAAGCCGTCCAGCGGGCCGATAAAGGGAATGCCTTCGGGCGAGCCGGGGCGCAACCCTGCCCATTGGGCGACAGGTTCGGCGTTTGCCAGTTCGGGAATCAATTCGATGGCCGAAGCCTTGAGGCTTTCCAGCGCCGAAGTGGTCGGCGTCTTGTCGAAGCCTTCATGCTCCAGCGTACTGCCGATCAAGATATGACCGTCACGACGCGGGATCGCGTAACGCCCCTTGGCCAGCACCATGCTGGACAGAAAGTCGGACGCACACTTGTAGAGAATCATCTGGCCTTTGACCGGCTCGACAGGCAATTCCAGGCCCAGGGTCTTGAGCAATTCGCCGCTCCAGGCCCCCGCTGCCAACACGACCCGATCAGCCGGAATATCGCCCGTTTCCGTGCAGACACCCCGAATGGCGTTGCCCTCGCGAACGAATCCCTTGACCTCGCATTGCTCACGAATCTCGACATTGGGCAGCGCCAGTAACGCCGCCTTGAGGGACTTCACCAATCGCGGATTACGCACATTGGCCACATCAGCCATATAAATCGCACGTGAGTAGCCTTGCCCCAGCGCCGGCACAGCATCGTGAACGGCCGACACATCGACACTGCTCAATGGTCGCTGCTCGCGGGCCGCCCACTCCAGCGCTTGCTGTTCATCGTCCAGATCCAGCCAGTACAAACCGGTCTTGTGAACTTCAGGGTCAACGCCTGTCTGGGCAAAAAGGCGCTCGGCCAGATGCGGGTAAAAGTTCTGGGACCAATGCGAGAGGGCCGTAACTGCCGGGCTGTAGCGCCATGGATAGAGTGGCGACACGATCCCGCCGCCCGCCCATGAAGACTCCTGACCGACGCCGGAGCGATCAAGCAACACGACACTGGCCACCTCGGCGGCAAGGTTGAAGGCAGTCAACAACCCGATAACACCACCACCGACGATCACTACATGTTGCTTGTGCATTTTGGTCTCTAGGCAAAGAAAAAGGAGTTAACGCCCCCAGCAGTCCTTGGTTGTCACGCCGCTGGTGGCGCCTGTATTGCTGATTGCCCCGGTGTTCTTGATGACAAAGCTGCCGCACTTGTCGCCGTTCATGAGCGAGCCAGCGACAGGGCTGGCGGTCAAGGTGAAGTCTGCGGCATTGAGGACCGAGCCAATACCGTAATAACTATTGCCGGTACTCAATCCTGTTGCTCCGACGTAGGTGCCATTTCTTGAAAAGAAACGCTCAAGCGCCTGAGTCTGCTCCGAAAGCAGGCTGGCAATGGCCGAGCGCTGGCTGCGCTTCGTGTATTCGACATAACTGGGGTAAGCAACAGCCGCCAGAATACCGACAATCGCAACGACGATCATGAGTTCGATCAAGGTAAAGCCTTTGGATACTGCTCGCATGAATCACCTTCCCTACTGAATTTGTCGCCACATGATGCGTTGGAAGACGTTGGCACTCCCGCCTTTCTCAAGCAGCTTGATCGGTGTTCCGCCGCTGGAGTCGATCAGGTATTTGTTATCGTTGTTGCCATTGGTGCCAGCAACGATGGAAGCAACCACAGGAATCCCCGTACCGATGCCAAGCCCGGCCACAATCGTGTCGCCACTGGTTATATCGTTGTCACCGTTGGTATCGAGCACCTGGTAATTGAGCATGCCGCCCGTAGCGGGATCCAGCTCGAAAAGACGCCCGGTCCCCGTACTTTCACAAGGATCGGTGGAGTTCACCGACGCTGTGGTGAAAATGATACGGCCACGGGAAGTCTGTGCAGGATAGATGATCCGCTCGCCCAGATAAGGCGCAGCGGTTGCCAGTGGCAGATACCAGCCTTTTTTGACAACCCAGTCCACATCGTTGCTGGTGGACGTGAAGTAAGTGTAGCCATTGCCGGTCACCGAGCCCGTGATCGCCTGGGCTTGCAGGTTGCCTTCAACGATATTGCCCGACTCGGCATCCCAGATGGCATAGAAGTCCTGCAAGGCACTGGTCTGCTTGTCAGTGGCCTCACTGAATTTACCAGTACCGAAATACACCAGTTTGCCGTTGAGTGGATGATCCAGCAGCAGCGGCTGAACGGTAATCGGCTGGTTGGCCCCCCTTGGCGCAGTGAACAGTGGTGAACCATTGAAGGCGACCCGCCAGCTGGAAGCCGCCGCACCACTCATGTCGAACTTCCACATGCGGCCCTTGAGATCCCCGGCATAAGCGGCCTGAACGACGTTCTGCGAGTTGACCCGCAGCTTGACCGAGGACAGGCCGTTGTCTGTCTCACCACTGACGACAAGCGGCGTCTGGATTTCCGTAATGAATGCGCCGGTATTGGCATTCAGTACATACAGCGAAGCCCTTCCGGTAAAACTGCCGTAGCCATTGCCCACGACTACGATCCCGGTTCCATCAGCCATCCGCGCTACGTCTGGCTTGGAGTAGGAGTAGCCAAGGTTATTGAATCTGTTATTGGTATCGGAGGTATCAGGAGCCTTGACCTCCCAAAGCGCCTCGGGGGTATTGTTTGTGCCTTCAAAGAGTTTGATTGCGAAGAATGCCTTGCCGCCCGCCCCAAGACCGGAGAAAGCGACTGTACGCCATGCCGAGCCCGCCGATAATTGAGTATCGAAAACTGCAATCTGGCCATCAACCGTGAACCTGTGAACCCCGGAGCCGTAGTTGGTTGCCGAAATGGTTGCAAGGGACGACAGCGACGTGGAAGGCATATAGGCGTATCGCCGTACTCCGTTCCTGGCATTGATGACGTTGAAGAAACCATCGTTGGCATTGGCCAGAAGGCTGTAGGTCATATTACTGGCCTTGTTGGCTAGGTAGGTAGTGTAAGTGGTGTCCCCTACCAGATCGGCAGCTGTCTTTTCGGTGGGTAAACCCGCCCCCAATGACGAGTTGATGGTATCGCCCAAGAGCCGGGTACGGGTGCGCAGCTTGGAGTTCGCGGTTCCTTTGGCCCAAGCAATGACCTCCGGTCCCGTGACTCCTGTTGGCAAGGTCGAGTTGAATGCAAGCTGCTGTGCCGGGCTGAAGTTGGCGTATTCCAACGTGATTCTCGAGGGGATGGCTCCCGTACTCCATGACTCGAAAACAGGTGCAGTAGAGCCGCTGACAATCGTGGTATCTGTCGTCCAGACAGGCGTGCCCAAAGCACCGGTCGTGGCATTGAGATCGTAGGCCCTTATGGTTCCATGCCAGTCAGTCGGATCATAAAGTGTTTGATAAAACTGCGTACCCGCCTGAAGTGTAGAAGAGCTTGAAGTACCACCACCTCCGGAACCGGCCTTGGCATAGATATCACTCAAGGCAAGGTTCAGTGCAGTATTCAAGCCTGCACTGTCGTTGGTCTGAAAATACTTGCCACGCCCATGGGCACTATCAGCGGCATCAATAAGCATCTGGTTCGCCGCTGTAAATCCAATGGTGTAAGTGCTCATATTCTGCAGCGTGAAACCATCATTATCCCAGCTTCTTCCGGTCAGGTCTGTCGACGGAGTGCTGGTCGCCTTTCGCATATCGATGTCATACGCAAACTGTGCGACATCATCCAGATAAAGAGCATCGCCCTCACCATCACCACTTCTAGGATTCGTTCCGTCATTGGCCGCATTCAAATCCCAGTTCGGCAATGATCGAGTCGTATTGGCTACATCATCAGGATCATCAGTGGGCAAATTTCTATCATAGGTAGGCAAACCATCGGTGACAACCACCCCAAAGTTTTTTTGGCAGCGATATTGAATAGGGCTCGTATAGGTTGACGGAGCACCACTGTAACTAGAATAAGGAGTCATACCACGGAAATAGCGTGTTATTTCATAGTATGTTTCCGCCAGTGGAGTATTAGAATCCCCCCTCAACGCTCTGATTGCCGTATTAAGAGCATCTACGTTACGGTTTGCCTGATCCTGTGAAACTCCCGTAGTGTTATACGTCGTCACAGGAACCGGAGAAAGATCCGTGACTACCCTGGAAATCCGGCCGCCAGGCCCCGGATCCGTTCCAGCTGGAGGGTTAAAGGTAGCCAGGCCAATCCTGAGGGATTTGTTATTGGCAACCAGATTCAAGGAGACATTCCGCGCAACATTCATACGATAGTCATTAGGAATGACATTATTGATTGTAAAGTTCCTGACAGTCGTATTATTTGCTCGCGTCAGATCAATCAGATAAGAAAGATAATCCGCTGTATACCGAGTAGAGCTTTCGTTTGCATCCCCCGCAGGATCAGGCAACAAAAGGCAGTAAGCGACATTATTACGTACGAGGTATGTATAATTACCCCCACACCCCCCCGCACCTGCTGAACTCAAAATGAGCGTATCATCTCCCTGAATATCCACAGCTCTGCTGCACACTGAAAAAAAGCAACCATATAACTGTAAATAGGTTATTGCAGGTCTGTTCGTCACAGTAGAATCAAAACCCGACGCCCAGATAATGTTGTACATACTTCCGGAATTATCCACCATCAACATCACGTTCGGCGCAACCGCAGGCGAACTCAGCAATGGCACCTGCGCCGGAGTAAACGCATAAACCGGAGCCGACAGATAAAGCGCAGCCAAAGCACCATATACATACTTCAATCCACGTCGAAGTGTCTTAGCAATTGGCATAAATACTCTCCAGCACCGTTCTCGATGTGCCTTGAATGGCGACTGCCGTGACACGGTAAAGCGTAACGGTGCCTGTACAGGTCGGCGGACGTTTTATGGGGTTGGTCGTGGTTCCCAGGTTCTGGACTCCATAAAAACCGCCAGCCGCGGCGAGCCAGTTCACCCCTGACGAACCATTCGTGCCCGCCGCCGTGAGTGTGGTGGATTCAGCAGGCGGAGCGCATGTCGCAGTACTGTTGCATCTGGTCGAAGTGAAACCCACCATCTGGATCGACGACTCACCCAGTCGCAATACCGCTTCGGCTTTCTGAAAAGACTGATTGCGCACCGCGACGCTGCCCGACATCTTCTCCTGCAAGGTGGCGTTCTGCATGGAGGAAATCCCCAGTAATGTCAGCAGCAACAGGAATACCAGACTGACCAGCAACACCATCCCGGATTGTCGGGCCGGGAATGTCGGCATGATGCAAAACCGCTTTGTCTTCATTGCATACGGCCCTTTAAAAGCGATTGCGCAGGTAGGCAACCACATTGTACTGCTGGTTTTTGACACGCCCGTCCGGGTCTTGCAGGGTCAGGCTGATACGAACGCTGCGTATGTCGGGCGCACTGGCAGCCGAAATCGTCGAGGTGTAGGTCATGGGGTTACCCGCCATGCCAAATGAAACCGAGAAGGCACTGACGTTTTGCAACAGCGGCTGGGCAGCCCCGGCTGTGCCGTATTTGATGGTCAGGTTCTGGCCAGTGAGTGTGTAGACCAGCTGGCGCATCGGGAACGCCGTTTGCCCTGCCAAAGGCGTTCTTGCACCAGCGTAAAGCTGGGAAAAGGTCTGGCAGTCGGAAATGATTGTCCAGGTAGGTGAACTGCCGGTTGTACCGATATCGGAAGTCACCAGAGTCAAGGTGTTGTTGGCGTTATCCCACAGAATGGGGTTATCGAGTGCAGCAGGCCATGCAATGGCCGGAGACACAGGCACATAGTTGCTGAACCCCAGGCAGCCATACATCCCGGTCATACGGATTTCCTGCACCAGCTTGCTCAGCACGAAGCGCGCATCTTCCTGCATGCGGGCCGAAGCATTCTGGGTCAGGAACGTGCCTCTGGAAGCGGTGAATATCTGAATGATGCCCATGCTGACCACCAGCCCCAGCACCAGCGCCACCATGATCTCGATCAGGCCAAAGCCTCGGGATGACTTCTTCATGGGTTCACCCCGATACGTGAGGTCAGGGTAAAGGTCTGCATGGTGTTACCCGAGGCAGTTCCGCCGGATGCAACGGTGCTGGAACTTGCAGCCCGCGTATCGTCCCAGGTGATGGTGATGGTGACGGCCGGCGCGCCGCTGACATCGATGCTGGCGGTGGCCGTGGAGCCCGCAAAATTGGTGATATTGGTCTTGAAATCGTAAAGGTCCTGATCCCTGGCCCTGTTCGCATTGGCCGTCGGGGCCGCAGCCAGATTCGCCAGAGCATAGGTCGACAGCACGTTGGTGGTGCCGTTGGAGACCGCATTGCCATCCACATTCGCCCGAATGCGGTCCATCATGTCGTAGGCAATGAAGCTCGCCTGGCTGGTCATGGTCGAGCTGTCGGTGTACTTGAGAGCATTGAGCTGAATCGCAGCGGCACCCAGCAGGCCAATGGCGAGTATCAGGACCGACACCAGTACTTCGATCAATGTCATGCCTGTCTGGCGATGTCGGGTTTCATAACGCATCAGCAAGTTCCGCCCAGAATGATCCGGCCCGTCAAACAAATATTAATGTTCCTGGTAAGCGAGCCCCGCGTGTAGGTCATCGTCACCGCCGAGGTTGGAGCATACAGCGCACCCAGGTTATTGAACTCGAGCGCCGTAACACTAGCGCCAGTCGTGACGTTTACAGCAGTCAGGGTTGCTCCACTGCTCATGGCCGCAACCTTGCGCAATGCAGTCGGTGTCGCGGAAGTATCGGAAGCCAGATAGACCTGCAACTCGGTCTTCCAGTCAGCCCCGCTGGTTGGCGCAATACGTATCGTCACACCCCGGTTTATCGCCTCAAGACGCGCATAGTTGAGCGCCCGCTGCAAATCGTTGACCTCGGTATCGACCTTGTTGTTCTGGATGGAGCTGGTAAAGCTCGGAACAGCGATAGCAGCCACGATCGCCACCACAGACACAGTGACTAACAATTCAATGAGGCTGAAGCCCTTGGACATATAACGCATTGGGTGTCTCCTAGACGTTACGACTATAAGGCAGCAGCGATGCCTGAAAATCTCTAGCAGGATATACGGTTGTTTTGCGATGACGAATGCCCGGATGGCGTTTGGAACAAGGTTTTCCAGGGAGGGAAAACAATGAAGCATGCAGGATTCACATTAATCGAGCTACTGATCGTGGTTGCCCTCGTGGCCATTCTTGCCAATGTCGCCAGCCCGACCTTTACAGACCTGATCGATGCCAATCGAAGACAGGTTGCAGCACTGGAACTCGCCAGCGGCATACGCTCCGCACGGGTTGCGGCCATCACCCGCAATCAGGTGGTGACCCTGCATGCCATTGAAGGCAACTGGAGCAACGGTTGGCGAATCATCACCGACACCAAAGGCAACGGACCGGATGATGAAGATACCGTGCTGGTCGAACGGGCAATCGATGGAAAAACGCGCATTATCGGCAACAGCAAGATTGCGCAGTACATCAGCTTCACAGGACTAGGAGGTCTCAAGAAGGCTGCCAACGGCACCTTTCACGTCTGCGTCCGTGATCAGCCCGTCAGCCACTATCGCGTGATAGTGGCCATTACCGGCAGAGTCAGGGTCGAGGATGAAAAGATACCGACAGATCTGTGTGCCTGACCTCAAGGCAGAGACTTGACCCGCAGTTCCTTGGGAACGGAGAACGTGATGTTCTCTTCGCGGCCCGCCAGTTCATCGGCACCGGTCGCGCCCCAGGCCTGCAATTGCTGGATCACGCCGCGCACCAGCACTTCCGGCGCAGAAGCACCCGCAGTGATACCGATGCGTTCGATACCGTCGAACCAGCTGCGCTGCATATCTTCGGCACCGTCAATCAGATAGGCCGGTGTCGACATGCGTTCGGCCAGTTCGCGCAAGCGGTTGGAGTTGGAGCTGTTCGGGCTACCCACCACCAGAACCACATCGCATTCATCGGCCAGTTGCTTGACCGCATCCTGACGGTTTTGCGTGGCGTAGCAGATATCGTCCTTGCGCGGCCCGCCAATGGCAGGGAAACGCGAGCGCAGGGCGTCAATCACCCGACTGGTATCGTCCATGGACAAGGTTGTCTGTGTCACAAAGGCCAATGCATCCGGGTTGCGCACCTGCAAGTTGGCGACATCCTCTTCGTCTTCCACCAGGTAAATCGCACCGCCATTGCTGGCGTCGTACTGCCCCATGGTGCCTTCGACTTCAGGATGGCCTTCATGACCGATCAGAATGCACTCACGGCCATCACGACTGTAACGGGCCACTTCGATATGCACCTTGGTCACCAGCGGACAGGTTGCATCGAATACCTTCAAGCCGCGACCTGCCGCCTCGGCGCGCACGGCCTGGGAAACACCGTGGGCACTGAAGATGACGATGACGTCATCGGGCACCTGTTCCAGCTCTTCGACAAAGATCGCACCACGAGCGCGCAGGTCTTCGACGACGAATTTGTTATGAACGACTTCATGACGCACATAAATCGGCGGACCAAACACTTCCAGGGCGCGATTGACGATTTCGATCGCGCGGTCCACACCAGCGCAGAAGCCGCGGGGGTTGGCGAGTTTGATTTGCATGCTGTGCCTCGTATTTACGTGCGGAGCAGCCCGGCCGAAACCGGGCTTGGTATCTGGCTCAGGAAGCCAGAATCGCCTTGACCTCGAAGATTTGCACTTCAAAGTTTAGTGTCTTGCCAGCCAGAGGATGGTTGAAATCGATGGTGACCTGCTCATCATCGAACTTCTTCACCACGCCCGGCAGTTCAGTATTGGCCGCATCGTTGAAGATCACCAGCAATCCTTCGGACAGCTCCATGTCCTGGAACTGCGAACGCGGGATGATCTGCACATTTTGCGGGTTGGGCTGACCAAAGGCATTCTCTGGCGGCACCTGGACGGTCTTTCTATCGCCAGCCTTGAAGCCGAAGATGGCGGCCTCAAAACCAGGCAACAGATTGCCATCACCCACCTTGAACGTAGCCGGAGCCTTGTCGAAGGTGCTGTCGACGGTGTCGCCGTTTTCCAGATGCAAGGCAAAGTGCAAGGTGACTTGCGTATTTTGACCGATGCGCAGCTCGCCTTGAGCCGATGACTGTTCAGCCATTAGCGGGCTCTCCTTCTTTCTTGCTCTTGAACATATCCACAGCAAGCATGACGGCGCCGACGCTGATTGCGCTGTCGGCTACGTTGAAAGCCGGGAAGTACCAACGGTTTTGCCAGTGAACCAGAATGAAGTCGATGACATGGCCAAGCACGACACGGTCATAGAGATTGCCGATAGCGCCCCCCAGGACCAATGCCAGGGCAATTGCCAGCCAGGTGTCATCACGGCCAAGCCGCTTGAGCCACACGACCAGCACGGCACTGACAACAATCGCAATCAGGGCAAACAACCAGCGCTGCCAACCGGCGCCATCGGCCAGAAAACTGAAGGCAGCCCCGGTGTTATAGGCCAGGGTCCAACTGAAGTAATCGGGGATGATAACGATCTGGTCGTACATCTCCAGCCGGTTCTCGAAGTAATACTTGCTGGCCTGATCTACGATCAGGACCAACAGGCTCAACCACAACCAGCCCAAACGACCGAAACGGCCCGTAGCGCCTGGATTAGGCATAGTGACGAACCTCGCCAGCGCCGCTGATGTTGTCCACGCAACGACCGCAGATTTCCGGATGCTCAGGGTTCACGCCAACGTCTTCACGGTGATGCCAGCAACGGGCGCACTTCGCATGACCGGACTTGACCACTTTCAGCTTCAGGCCTGCAACCTCGGTCACCACGGCATCGGCAGGTGCCGACAACAGAGGCGCAACACTGGCTGTGGAGGTGATCAGCACGAAACGCAGCTCGTTGCCGAGCTTCGACAGATCGGCAACCAGCGAATCCTCCGCATACAGGGTCACTTCAGCCTGCAGGTTGCCGCCGATGGCTTTGGCAGCGCGCAGGTTTTCCATTTCCTTGTTGACCGAAGTCTTCACCGCCATGATCCGCTCCCAGTAGGCGCGGTCCAGCTCGAAGCCCTCAGGCATTTCGCTCAGGCCTTCGTACCAAGTGTTGAGCATCACGGACTCGTTGCGCTCGCCCGGCAGGAACTGCCACAGCTCGTCGGCCGTGAACGCCAGGATCGGAGCGATCCAGCGCACCAGCGCCTCGGAGATGTGGAACAGCGCAGTCTGGCAGGAACGGCGTGCCTTGCTGTCAGGAGCCGTGGTGTACTGACGGTCCTTGATGATGTCCAGATAGAAGCCACCCAACTCCTGCACGCAGAAGTTGTGGATCTTCGAGTAGACGTTCCAGAAGCGGTACTCGCCGTAATGCTCTTGCAGCTCGCGTTGCAGCAGCAAGGTGCGATCCACAGCCCAGCGATCCAGCGCCAGCATGTCTTCGGCCGGCAGCAGGTCAGTGGCCGGATTGAAACCGGACAGGTTCGAGAGCAGGAAGCGAGCAGTGTTGCGAATCCGCCGATAGGCGTCTGCGCTGCGCTGCAGGATCTGATCGGAAACCGCCATCTCACCGGAATAGTCAGTGGCCGAAACCCACAGGCGCATGATGTCGGCACCCAGAGTGTCGTTGACCTTCTGTGGCGCGATGACATTACCCAGCGACTTGGACATCTTGCGGCCGTTTTCGTCAACGGTGAAACCGTGGGTCAACAGCTCACGGTACGGAGCGTGATCGTCGATGGCACAGCCAGTCAGCAGCGAGGAATGGAACCAGCCACGATGCTGGTCGGAACCTTCCAGATACAGGTCCGCACGCGGGCCGGTTTCGTGGCCCATGGAGTGCGAGCCACGCAGGACGTGCCAGTGGGTGGTGCCGGAATCGAACCAGACGTCCAGTGTGTCGGAGATCTTGTCGTACTTCGGAGCTTCATCGCCCAGCAGCTCGGCAGCATCCAGCTTGAACCAGGCTTCGATGCCCTCTTTCTCGACACGCTGAGCGACTTCTTCCATCAACTCGACGGTACGTGGATGCAGCTCACCGCTTTCCTTGTGCAGGAAGAACGGGATTGGCACGCCCCAGTTACGCTGACGAGAGATACACCAGTCAGGGCGGTTGGCGATCATGGAGTGAAGACGCGCCTGCCCCCAGGCCGGTACGAACGTGGTGTCTTCGATAGCCTTGACTGCGCGCTCACGCAGGGTGCCGCCCGCGACAGGCTGCTTGTCCATGCCGACGAACCACTGCGCAGTGGCGCGGTAGACCAGCGGCGATTTGTGGCGCCAGCAGTGCATGTAGCTGTGAGTGATGGTTTCGGTGTGCAGCAGATTGCCGACTTCGGCCAGCTTGTCGATGATGTTCTGGTTGGCCTTGAAGATGAACTGGCCACCAAAGAACTCCAGAGACTCGACATACACGCCGTTGCTCTGCACCGGGCTCAGGATGTCATCGTTGCTCATCCCGTACTGCTTGCAGATATTGAAGTCGTCCATGCCATAGGCTGGAGCACTGTGAACCACGCCGGTACCCGCGCTCAGCTCGACGTAGCCAGCCACGTAGAGCGGCGACAGACGGTCATAGAACGGATGACGGAAGTTGATCAGCTCAAGCTTCTGGCCGACAGTGGTCGCGATGACCGAGCCTTCCAGCTTGTAACGTGTCAGGCAGGACTCGACCAGTTCTTCAGCCAGAACCAGCAGCCTGTCACCCACATCGACCAGCGCGTAGGTGAACTCTGGATGGACGTTCAGCGCCTGGTTGGCCGGGATGGTCCACGGCGTGGTAGTCCAGATCACGATAGCGGCTGGTTTAGCCAGCGAAGCCAGGCCGAAGGCCTCGGCCAGTTTCGCTTCATCCGCAACCGGGAATGCGACGTCGATGGTCGAGGACTTCTTGTCCTGATACTCGACTTCCGCTTCAGCCAGGGCCGAGCCGCAATCGAAGCACCAGTTCACGGGCTTGAGGCCCTTGAACACGAAACCACCCTTGACCATTTCGGCCAGCGCACGGATTTCGCCGGCTTCGTTGGCGAAGTTCATGGTGAGGTACGGATTGTCCCAGTCGCCCAGCACACCCAGGCGGATGAACTCGGCCTTCTGACCTTCGACCTGCTCGGCGGCATAAGCGCGGCACAGTTCACGGGTCTTGTCGGCGGACAGATTCTTGCCGTGAGTGACCTCGACCTTGTGCTCGATCGGCAAACCGTGGCAATCCCAGCCCGGAACATAAGGCGCATCGAAGCCCGACAGGGTCTTGGAGCGCACAATCATGTCCTTGAGAATCTTGTTGACGGCGTGACCGATGTGAATATTGCCGTTGGCGTAAGGAGGGCCGTCGTGCAGAACGAACTTTGGACGATCCTTGCCAATTTCGCGCAGCTTCTGGTACAGGCCAATGCTGTCCCAGCGCTGCAGAGTTTGCGGCTCGCGCTGGGGCAGGCCGGCCTTCATCGGGAAGGCGGTGTCCGGAAGGTTTAGCGTGGCTTTATAGTCGGTCATTTCAGGCTCTTGGTTAGCGGTTGACCATGCCAATGGGCACGGGCGGCGGCGACGTCCGCATTGATCGCCGTCTTGAGCGCCTCCAGAGAGGCAAAACGCTGCTCATCACGCAGCTTGTGGTGGAAAGCCACCGTCAAACGCCGGCCATAGATATCACCGGCAAAATCCAGAAGATGTACCTCAAGGTGGGCACTGCCATCACCTGCCACGGTCGGGCGCACACCGATATTGGCGACTCCCGGCCAGGCTTTGCCATCGATGTTCGTACTGACCAGGTAAACCCCGCTCAACGGCACACGACGACGCTTGAGTTGCACATTGGCCGTGGGCGTACCCAACTGGCGTGCCAGCTTCTGGCCATGCAGAACCCGTCCGGTAATCTGGTACGGGCGACCGAGCAAACGCTCGGCCAGGGCAAAATCCGCGACAGCCAGCGCATTACGCACCTTTGTGCTGCTGACCCGGACACCATCTATTTCAACGGTCTGCGCCGCTTCTACGGTAAAACCATGGGCATTACCGGCTTGTTGCAGGAAGTCGAAGTCGCCGATGCGGTCGCAACCGAACCGGAAATCGTCGCCTACCTCAAGATGCTGCACGCCCAGCCCGTCGACCAGAATGGTCTCGACGAAGCTGGCAGCGCTCAGTTTGCTCAGTCGCTGGTTGAATGACAGGCACAAGACCCGGTCAACACCTTCGGCGCTCAGCAGCTCAAGCTTGTCACGCAACCTTGCCAGACGCGCAGGAGCGGTGTCAGGGGCGAAAAACTCCCGCGGCTGCGGCTCGAAAATGACCACGCAGCTGGGCACGCCCAACTCGACAGCACGTTCACGCAGACGCACCAGAATAGCCTGATGACCGCGGTGAACACCGTCGAAGTTGCCAATCGTGGCGACGCAGCCCCGATGCAAGGGGTGCAGGTTGTGGAGACCTCTAACCAGCTGCATAACGCACTTCTTGCTCATAAAGTGGCCGATTATAACCACACACGGTCCCGGACGACAGGCAGCATGCCAAGACCAGACAACAGCTGCCGGGTCGCAATGCGAAATTCCGACAGCCACCACTTAAAACAACGTCTACATGACAGCCTTTCGGGCAAAATCCTTGAGACGAAAACCCAGCAACAGCAACATGCCGAAATAAACCACCACACCCGCCACGACCAGCGCGCCCAGGCGCACGAAACGCTCAAGCATATGCCCTTCGCTCCAGGCCGGCATTACATGCATCAGCCCTAGCAGGACTGCCGACATGGCCGCAACGGCCAGGATCAGCTTGAACAGGAACTTCGCCCAGCCAGGCTGTGGCTGAAACAGCTCCTGCTTGCGCAACTGCCAGAACAGCAACCCGGCGTTAATGCACGCCCCTACACTGATGGCCAGAGCCAGACCCGCATGCTGCAACGGCACGATAAACGCCAGATTGAGCAACTGGGTAACAATGAGGGTGAAAACGGCGATTTTCACTGGTGTGCGAATATTCTGCTGGGCATAAAAACCGGGAGCCAGCACCTTGATCAGGATGATCCCCAGCAATCCTACCGAATAAGCCACCAGCGCACGCTGGGTCATGGCCGCATCCAGCGCGTCGAACTTGCCGTACTGAAACAGAGAAACGGTCAACGGCTCAGCCAGCAGGCCCAGCGCCAGTGTGCAGGGCAAGACCAGCACAAAGCAAAGACGCAAACCCCAGTCGAGAATCCGTGAATATTCCTGACGATCCTTGTTGGCATAGGTTTTCGACAGGATCGGCAACAGGATCGTCCCCAGCGCAACCCCCAGCACACCGGACGGCAACTCCATCAGGCGGTCGGCATAGTACATCCACGACACAGAACCTGCGACGAGGAACGAGGCAAATATCGTGTTGATAATCAGAGATATCTGACTGACGGAAACGCCAAGGATCGCAGGCAGCATCTGCTTCATCACACGCCAGACACCCGAGTCCCGCAAATTGAGACGCGGCAGGACCAGCATGCCGATCTTCTTCAGGTGTGGCAGTTGATACAGCAACTGCAACAAACCACCCGCCAGTACCGCCCAGCCCAGCGCCATGACCGGCGGATCGAAATAAGGCGTCAGGAACAGTGCAAAGAAAATCATGCTGACGTTAAGCAGCGTCGGCACGAACGCAGGCACAGAAAAACGGTTCCAGGTATTGAGAATCGCACCGGCCATGGATGACAGGGAGATCAGCAATATATAAGGAAAAGTCACCCGCAGCAGATCTGCGGTGAGGGTGAATTTTTCCGGAGAATCGACAACGCCCGGCGCAGTGGCCCAGATCACCCAGGGCGCAAAGATGACGCCCAGCAATGTGACAAGCGCCAGCGCCAGCGTGAGCAGGCCCGTGACATAGGCCACAAAGGTGCGGGTCGCCTCTTCGCCCTGCTGGCTTTTATATTCGGCAAGGATAGGCACAAAGGCCTGGGAAAAGGCACCTTCGGCAAAGATCCGGCGCAGCAGATTAGGCAGTTTGAAGGCAATGAAGAAAGCATCCGTTGCCATCCCGGCCCCGAACGTGCGGGCAATGATGGTATCGCGAATGAAGCCCAGTACCCGGGAAAGCATGGTGATAGAGCTGACGGCTGCTAACGACTTGAGTAGATTCATTGAAAGAGTGTCGAGTCCTGGCTAAAGGATAGGCGTTCGGGCCTTCATTTATGCGATACTGCGCGCCGCAAAAAGCCCGGAGCGAAAGTCCGCGAGTTTACAGGTCGTACGCCGGAAATAAATATCCGGGTTCAGATAGCGACCACTCAGCGGAACACCTCAACTGCCCTTGACAAGTGACAAACTCATCGGCATGATTCGCGGCCTATTTTGTTAGCTATTTCATAAAAGTCTTTCGAGGAGCTCGACGGTGGCCAACACACCTTCCGCCAAAAAACGTGCAAAACAGGCTGAGAAGCGTCGCAGCCACAACGCCAGCCTGCGTTCCATGGTTCGTACCTACATCAAGAATGTAGTCAAAGCCATCGACGCAAAAGACGCAGAAAAAGCGCAAGCCGCTTACGTTCTGGCTGTTCCTGTTATCGACCGCATGGCCGATAAAGGCATCATCCACAAGAACAAAGCTGCTCGCCATAAAGGCCGCCTGAACGGTCACATCAAGGCTCTGAACCTTGCTGCTGCCGCCTAAGCGATCTGCTTGTTAAAAAACCGACCCAAGGGTCGGTTTTTTATTGCCTGCAATATCGCGAACAAGGGGAAGAATTCGCCAATGAATCCCCCCCCCTACGAAACCATCAAATCACGGCGTAGCCGCATGCGGCCACGGCAGGATCGGAATCGCGGTCACCGCATTTTGCGGGCTACCCTCGATAATCCGGTCGCTGTAGACCAGATAAACCAGCGTATTGCGCTTTTCATCCAGGAAACGCACCACCTGCATCGTCTTGAAGACCAGCGATGTACGCTCCTTGAACACCTCCTCACCATCCTTGAGCGGCGGCTGGAAGCGAATCGGCCCGACCTGACGACAGGCAATGGAGGCTTCAGCACGATCCTCGGCCAACCCCAGACCACCCTTCACACCACCCGTCTTGGCGCGTGACAGGTAACAAGTCACGCCCTCGACCTTGGGATCATCAAAAGCCTCGACCACGATCCGGTCATTGGGACCGACAAACTTGAACACCGTGGAGACCTGGCCAATCTCTTCAGCCGCAGCCAAAGCAGGCATGACCAGCAGCGCCGCCAAAAAAGCCTTCATGACTCGCATCGAACCTTCCTTTTTTGAGGGCCTGACTCAAACGAGAATCAGATTATCCCGATGAATCAGCTCGGGCTCAGCCATGTAGCCAAGCTCACGCACAATGGCATCGGATGACTGGCCAATGATCTTCTGCGCCTCGACAGCACTGTAGTTACTCAGCCCACGGGCAATTTCCCGACCATCAGGCGCAACACATACAACCATTTCGCCACGACGGAAGCTGCCCTGAACCACCTTTACACCCACAGGCAGCAAGCTCTTGTGATCATTGACCAGGGCCGCCACCGCACCACCGTCGAGCACCAGCGTGCCGCGAGTCTGCAAATGACCAGCCAGCCACTGCTTGCGGGCCGCGAGCATTTCACGCTCAGGCGACAGCAATGTACCCAACTGCTCACCCGCCTTGAGGCGCGCCAGCACCCGATCGATGCGACCACCCACAATCACCGTATGAGCACCGGAACGAGCCGCCAGACGCGCCGCACGCAATTTGGTCTGCATGCCGCCACGACCCAGAGCACCGCCCGTGCCACCAGCCACCGCATCCAGCGCCGGATCGTCGGCACGCGCCTCATAGATGAGCTGAGCCTCAGGATTATTGCGCGGATCAGCATCAAACATACCGTCGCGATCCGTCAGGATAACCAGCAGATCAGCCTCGACCAGGTTGGCCACCAGCGCCGCCAGCGTATCGTTGTCACCGAAACGGATTTCGTCGGTCACGACCGTGTCGTTTTCATTGATAACCGGCACAACACCCAGCTCAACCAACGTACGCAAAGTGCTGCGAGCGTTCAGATAACGCTTGCGATCGGACAGATCGTCATGAGTCAGAAGAATCTGCGCGGTATGCCGATCATGCTCGGCAAAGCTCGACTCCCAAGCCTGCACCAACCCCATCTGACCGATGGCAGCAGCAGCCTGAAGCTCATGCATCGCACTGGGTCGCACAGACCAGCCCAGGCGACTCATACCGGCAGCGACCGCCCCGGAAGAAACCAGAACCAGCTCGACGCCCGCCTCATGCAGCGCCACCATCTGCTCCACCCACACACCCATGGCCGAGCGATCCAGCCCCTTGCCATCCGCCGTCAGCAGGGCACTGCCGATCTTCACGACCCAGCGCTGGGCACCCGTCACTTTGCTGCGCATCATCTTCCAACCTTAGCCAGAGAGTTTCTTAATACGGATTCGAGATACAAAAACGCCGCTATCAGTCAGTAGCGGCGTTCAAGTTTACTGCAAGCGATCAGTCTCGGACGTAAATGATTTCCGGACCATCTTCATCGTCCACATCATCTTCATCCCAATCGTCTTCACCAATGTCATGCACGCTCTTCACGCCGCTACGACGCAGGGCACGCTGATCGTCCAGCGCCTGCAACTGGGCACGCGCCTCGTCTTCGATGCGCTGATCCAGCTCGGCAAGCTCTTCAGCATAGCCAGGCTCTTCGATCAGACGCAGGCTACGCTCTTCAAGGTAGCGCATGATGTCGCGAGACAACTGCTCGGTACCTTCCTTCGCGATGGCAGAGATCACGTAGACCGGCCCCGTCCAGCCGAGACGATCGACAATCTCCTGCTTGCGAGCTTCCTGCTCTTCTTCAAGAATCTGATCGCACTTGTTCAGCACCAGCCAGCGATCACGCTCAGCCAGGGAAGGACTGAACTTGATCAGCTCATTGACGATGACCTCTGCCGCGTCCGGGGCACTGGTTTCATCCAGCGGCGCCATATCGACGAGGTGCAGCAACAGGCGCGTACGCGCCAGATGCTTGAGGAAGCGAATACCCAGGCCAGCACCATCGGATGCACCCTCGATCAAGCCGGGAATATCGGCAATGACGAAGCTCTTCCAACGATCGACACTGACCACACCCAGGTTAGGCACCAGGGTCGTGAACGGGTAATCAGCCACTTTAGGCTTGGCCGCAGACACCGAACGAATGAAGGTGCTCTTGCCCGCATTCGGCAAGCCCAGCAGGCCGACGTCAGCCAGCACTTTCAACTCCAGCTTGAGATCACGCTGATCACCCGGCTTGCCCGGTGTCGTCTGACGCGGGGCACGGTTGGTACTGGATTTGAAACGGGTGTTACCCAGGCCATGCCAGCCGCCCTGAGCAACGAGCAGACGCTGGCCGTCCTTGGTCAGGTCGCCGATGATTTCCTGGGTTGTCGCATCGATCACGGTCGTTCCGACCGGCACGCGCAACACCAGTTCTTCACCCTTGCGACCCGTGCAATCGGCGCTGCCGCCATTCGAGCCGCGCTCGGCGTCGAAATGACGGGTATAGCGATAGTCGACCAGCGTATTGAGGTTTTCGTCGGCGATCATATAGACCGAACCGCCATCACCACCGTCGCCGCCGTTAGGGCCACCGTTTTCGATAAATTTTTCGCGACGGAAGCTCATGCAACCGTTGCCGCCGTCACCGGCTTTTACTCGAATGGAAACTTCATCTACAAACTTCATAACGCACGCCTCCCGCCACAGGGACGAGCAGAACCACATAAATACATAAGACTCTTGCAAAAATGAGCGTTGCGATACCGATCAGAAACCAGCGACCCGGAAGGTCCACATCACAACAGCCCGCACAAACAGTTTTGCAAGAGACTCACCAACCTCTACTACAAACAAAAAAGCCCCGTCGCAAGACAGGGCTTTTCAAGCTACTGCGCAATTACGCTGCGGAGACTTCAGTCTTCGGAACGATGCTCACGTAGCGACGACCGAAGGCGCCTTTAACCTGAAACTTGATCACGCCTTCCACTTTCGCGAACAGGGTGTGATCTTTACCCATACCAACGCCATAGCCAGCGTGGAATTGGGTGCCGCGCTGACGCACGATGATGTTGCCTGGAACGATAGCCTGGCCGCCATACATCTTCACGCCAAGGCGTTTGGCTTCTGAGTCGCGACCGTTACGGGTACTACCACCAGCTTTTTTGTGTGCCATGAGTCAATTCTCCAAATGAGGATTAGGCTGAATTAAGCCTGAATACCTGTGATTTTGATCTCGGTGTACCACTGGCGGTGGCCCATACGCTTCATGTGGTGCTTACGACGACGGAACTTGATGATGCGAACCTTGTCGTGACGACCTTGCGAAACTACTTCAGCCACGACGGTAGCGCCAGCAACAACTGGAGCACCGATATTGACGTCGTCGCCATTGCCAACCAGCAGGACGCGGTCAAAAGTGACGGATTCGCCAGTAGCGACTTCCAGTTTTTCAATTTTCAGGTATTCACCTGGGGCGACTTTGTACTGCTTGCCACCGGTAACAATTACTGCGTACATGGTATTTCTCCGAAAATCCTGCTCACCCAGCTCTTTATAAGAAGAGTATCGGCTGGCATGGCTGCATCAGGCTGGAACGGCCTGCTTGCAATTGCGTAAGGCAGGTGCTGCCCAGGAAAGTTAGGGTGCGCGATTGTACGCAAGGCAAGGATGGGTTGCAAGGCCCCGGACGGCATACCTTGACATGCCCTACCCTGCAACCTAGCATGCGGCGCAACCTATCTGGAGCACTTGTCGCTGATGCAACCCCAAGCCTTCTACCGCGCGGTGGCGGACGACTTTAGTGCCGTTGACCTTATCATCAAGAAGCAACTGACGTCGCGCGTACCGCTGGTCTCGAAAATCGGCGATTACATCACGTCAGCCGGCGGAAAACGCCTGCGCCCGCTGCTGGTACTCCTGTGCGGCAAAGCCCTGGGCCGCGAAGGCGACGACCTGCGCCTCCTGGCCGCCACCATCGAGTTCCTGCACACCGCCACCCTGCTGCATGACGATGTCGTCGACATGTCCGGCATGCGTCGCGGTCGCTCCACCGCCAATGCCCTGTGGGGCAATGCCCCAAGCGTACTGGTCGGTGACTTCCTTTATTCGCGCTCGTTCGAGATGATGGTCGAACTGGGCTCGATGCCGGTCATGCAGATCCTGTCCAAGGCCACGCGGATCATCGCCGAAGGCGAAGTCCTGCAGTTGTCGAAGATCCGCGATGCCAGCACCACGGAAGAAACCTACATGGAAGTGATTCGCGGCAAGACAGCCATGCTGTTCGAAGCCTCGACCCACAGCGCTGCCGCCCTGTGCAACGCCAATACCGAACAGAGCGAAGCCCTGCGCACCTTCGGCGACCATCTGGGTGTAGCCTTCCAGCTGGTCGACGATCTGCTGGACTACCGTGGCGATGCCGAAACCCTGGGCAAGAACGTCGGTGACGATCTGGCCGAAGGTAAACCGACCCTGCCGCTGATCTACACCATGCGTGAAGGTTCGCCGGAACAGGCTGCACTGGTTCGTCAGGCCATTCAAAAAGGCGGCCTGGAAGATCTGGAAAGCATCCGTGACGCCGTCGAAAAAGCCGGCGCCCTGGATTACACCGCGCAACTGGCCCGCGACTATGCCGCACGCGCCATCGCTTGCCTGGATACCCTGCCGCCAAGCGAATACCGCGACGCCCTGGTAGAGCTGAGTGAGTTCGCGGTCGCCCGCACTCACTGACACTCGTCGGCAAGACAAGAAGCCCGTCCTCCGTGACGGGCTTTTTCATGGACGCAGATCAACCATCGGGCAGAAAATGCGAATTAATCTCAAATAGAAGCTTGCTATTATCGTAATAGGAATTATTCTCATCAAATCGAAAGCAGGAGATGGAACATGACTTATTTGATCGATGCATGGCTGGACCGCCCGCAACCCTATCTGAGAATTCTTCACCGCGAGACCGGGGAAGTCTGTGCCGTACTTGAGGAGGAAGCGTTGGAGGAGTTACGCGATCAGGGCGACCTTGATGTAAACAGCCTCAACTCCAGCGAGCCGATGGTGCTCAAGGAACTGGTGCGTAATCTGTTTCTGTTCTGTTATGCGCGGGCATTGCGCCCGATAGGTGAGTTGCACTGAACATGGCTCATTCACGCACTGCTGCTGAACGAATCAACGCGATTCGTTCAGCAGCCATCTGCATCAGGCAATAACCGGATTACAGAACGGCCAGCAGCTCTACGTCGAATACCAGGACGCTGTGCGGTGCGATGCTGCCAACGCCTTGAGCGCCGTAAGCCAGCTCGCTCGGCACGTGCAGGCGCCATTTGCTGCCAGTGTTCATCAGTTGCAGTGCTTCGGTCCAGCCAGCGATAACACCGCTCACTGGGAATTCAGCAGGCTCGCCACGATCGTAGGAGCTGTCGAAGACAGTACCGTCGATCAGGGTGCCGTGGTAGTGAGTGCGAACCTGATCTTCACGGGTAGGCTTAGGGCCCTCGCCAGCGGTCAGTACTTCGAATTGCAGACCGGAAGCCAGAGTGGTCACACCTTCGCGCTTGCCGTTCTCAGCCAGGTAAGCCAGACCAGCGCCAGCAGCCTTTTCAGCCTTGGCAGCCGCTTCGGCCTGCATGATTTCACGGATAACCTTGAAGCTGGCGGACATTTCTTCCTGACCAACACGGCTTGGCTGACCAGCGAACGCATCGCTCAGACCTGCCAGGATGGCTTCCAGGTTGACGCCCGGTGGCGGGTTGTCACGCAGTTGGTCGCCCAACTGACGGCCAATGCCGTAGCTGACGCGGGTTTCGTCGGTGGACAGATTGACTTCGGACATGACGCTGCTCCGTAGAGGGACACCCAGACAGCAGACAGCGGGAAAAATCGCCATTCACCCTGATGCGCCCCGAACCAAAAGGGCAAGCAGCCTAGCACAATTGGCTGTGACGCCCTATCGCAGTCAGGACCAGGATGAATGAAAGGAGATCGGCAGGCGCATCACAGACCGGTCATTGACCGGCATGCCACACAGTTCGTCATGAACGACCGCATGGACCAGATAGAACGGCACCACCGGCAAGGTCTTGAGCAGATCCCGGGCATGCTCGACCGAGCGCAGATGCATCGTCTTGCCCTCAGGGCTCTTCAACATCCGGGAACCGCCCTCCATGCATACTTCAAGCAGGTAGATACCGCCTTCGATGGAAATCAGATTCAGCTCATCGACACGCCCCGCATGGGCATGATCGGTAAATTCCTGAACATTCATGATCGAACCTCGCAGTTGCTCTGGAAGAATCAGTACCGGTTTTCTACCTCATCAAGGCACAAGACGCCAGAAACGAAACCGCCCGCCCTCTTTGTTCATCACTGAACACAGAGGGCGGGCGGCAAGATGCTGAGCAGCTCTTAGTGTTTCGTCAGCTTGTCCAGATACCCCATCGCAAACGCAGACACCACAAAGGTCATGTGAATGATCACGTACCACATCAGGTATTGCGGCTCGATGTTCTTGGCATCCATGAAGACGCGCAGCAGGTGGATGGAAGAAATCGCCACGATAGAGGCCGCGACCTTCATCTTCAGCGATGAGGAATCCATCGTGCCCAGCCAGTTGAGCTTTTCCTTGTTCTCGTCGATATCCAGTTGCGAGACGAAGTTCTCGTAGCCGGAAATCATCACCATGACCAGCAGACCGCCCACCAGCGCCATGTCGATCAGCGACAGCAGGACCAGGATCAGGTCAGCCTCGGCCAGGGAAAAGATATTGGGGAGAACGTGGAATACTTCCTGAAAGAATTTCAGGCCAAGAGCCAGCAACCCGAGGGACAACCCGAAATAGATGGGTGCCAGCAGCCAACGCGATGCGTACATCGCATTCTCGAAAAAACGTTCCATTGAGACTCGCCAGTGATTTGGAATGACGGGCGAGTATATCAGCGAGAACCCGCAGCTCTAGAGTTGCGACAAAATGACACAGAAAAACCTTCACCAGTCATGGTGAATACGGCCTGTGCCCCACACCTAGAAGGGAAACGAACGCTGATAGCGGGCAATGTCACTGTTGATACGGCGCAGTTCACCTTGCATATGCAGCCTCCAGATCGGCACATCGCCGGCACCTTGATAACCATGCAGGACAAGGCTTTCGGAGATGGCGAGCAATACCGACTCAGCGGCCAGCAGACCACGGAACGGCCCTTGAGACTTGATGGCTGAAGGCTGTTCGCCGGACATCCCGGCGGCGAAGAGCAACATCCACATGCCTCCATCGTCGGGAAGAGGCCGGATGACACATTCAATGCGGGTCATCAGCCCCAGGCATTGACGGGTAAGACAGAGGCTACGCGGCATGGCGAGTTCCTCGTTAGCGACAGTATTCGTCATCCCCTGTTCAAGCGAGTGACGCGCCAGTCCATTTGGCCACTGCGGTAATCACACAGAATAGAAGAAAAGCCTCAGAACAAAAGCAGGCCGGATGAACGGCATCCGGCCTGCTTTCTGTATGTATCGACTTCAATGCCGCCTCGCGAATGAATCTCCCACAGACGCTGTGGTTCCGTAGGAGCGACTTCAGTCGCGAAGAGGCCCGTATACCCAGAGAATACGAGTCTTAGGCTTTTAGCTCGGGCTCCTTCTCCAGTTCTTCCTTGAGGTCTTCATCGCTGAGCATTTCCGCGATATCGCGCAAGCGCTCCACCACGCGGGCGTTGACGCTGCCTTCGGGGAATTCGCCATTCTCGTCCGGCGTACCGGCAGGCTCGCCGACCAGCAGGCTCAATGCCTCGTCCGCCTGACGCACCGCATACACATGGAACTGCCCGGCGCGCACGGCTTGCAGCACGCGCTCATCAAGCATCAGGGTTGCGACGTTGGCCTGCGGAATGATCGCGCCCTGCTCTCCCGTCAAACCACGGGCTTCGCAGAGACGGAAGAAGCCTTCGATCTTCTCGTTGACCCCGCCCACCGCCTGCACTTCACCGAACTGGTTGATCGAGCCGGTAATCGCAAAGCACTGCTTGAGCGGCGTACGCGAAAGCGCCGAAATCAGTGTGCAGGCCTCACCCAGCGAGGCGCTATCGCCATCGACATAACCGTAGGACTGCTCCAGCGCGATACTGGCCGAAATCGCCAGCGGGAATTCCTGCGCATAGCGGCTACCCAGATACCCCGTAAGAATCATCACGCCCTTGGAGTGAATCGGCTGCCCGAGGTTGACCTCACGCTCGATGTCGACAATGCCACTGCCACCGGGGTAGACCGTTGCCGAAATGCGCGCAGGGACACCGAACGCCGAATCACCGACCTCCAGCACCGTCAGCCCGTTGCACTTGCCGACCGCAGCACCGTCGGTATCGATCAGGATGATACCGGCCAGCATGTCGTCGAGAATCCTGGCCGAGACACGCCCGGTGCGCGTGGCCTTGGCCTTGAGCGCACGCTCGATGTGCCCGGCATCGGTCTGCTCTTCGTTGGCCAGTTGGCGGATGAAATCAGCCTCGCTGACCAACTGGAACAAATCACCGATACGCGCCGACAGGCGCCCCTGATGCTCGGCCAGACGCGCACTGTAGGTTGCCAGACGGGCAACGGCATCAGCCGTCAGCGGCGCCATGCCTTCTTCCGAAGTACGGGTTTTCAGCAACTGGGCGAACTGCTCCAGAGTTTCGTCGACCATCGGGATTTCTTCATCGAAATCCACCAGTACCCGAAACATCTCCTGAAAGTCAGGGTCCAGGTCCTGCAAGGTGTAATACAGCGAACGCGCACCAATGATGATGATCTTGACGTTCCACGGGATCACTTGCGGGGTCAGCGTGACTGTCGCCAGACGCCCCATCTCGCCCAGAGGCGACTCCATTTTCAACTTGCGCGATTGCAGCGTGCGCTTGAGCGCATCCCAGACAAACGGCTCGCTGAGCATCTTTTCCGCTTCAAGAATCAGGAAACCGCCATTGGCACGATGCAATGCACCGGGACGCAACTGGCGATAGGTGGTGTAGAGCGCACCCTGGTCTGTGCTGTACTCGATACGGCCAAACAGGTTGTCATAAGTCGGATGCGGCTCGAACACCACAGGCGCGCCACCGCTATGGGTATGACCCACCACAAGGCTCGGGCTGTATTGCTCTTCCAGAAGCTTGCGCGCCTGGGCATCGGTCTTGCTGTCATCGACCAGTTGCTCGACAACCGTCTTGAGCAGATAGACCTGCACCGCCTGCAAATACGCGCAGACGGCTGCGTTCTCCGCATACTTTTCTGACAGTGGCGCCAGAATAGGCTGCAAAGTCAGGGTAATGGTTTCTTCGTTCAAGTGGCGCAGTTGATTACTGGACTCACGCTTCCATTGCGGCAGGCTGGCCAGTTCTTCGTTCAAGCGCTCTTCAAGACCGGAGATATCTTCGTGGAAACGCTCCCGCTCGGCTTCCGGCAACTGGGAGAACTCGGCCTCGTCCAGCGCCTTGCCATCAGCCATTGGCGTAAAGGCAATATTGGAGCTGTCGCGGTACAGCGCAATGTCCTTCTCCAGCGCCAGGCGCTCGATCACGTCCAGAGCACGGTCATAGCGCTGGTTGAAGGCGCGGTCGATGGCGCTCTTCTTCTGCTGATACGACGGGTGCTCGAATACCGCCGGAAAGGTCGCCAGCAGGTTATCGATCAAGACGCCGATGTCGGCAATGAAATCCTGAGCGCTGCCCGGTGCAAGCTCCAGTGCCTTGGGCTCGCGCGGCTCATCGAAATTATTGACGTAGACCCAGTCCGACGGGGTCTGCATGCGCTTGCCCTCGGCCTTGAGGTAGCGTTTTACAAACGAAAACCGGCCCGTGCCGGGCTCCCCCATGACAAACACGTTATAACCGGGACGCGGCATGGCGACCCCGAACTGCAAGGCCTCTACGGCTCGCTCCTGGCCGAGGACACCCCGAAAGGGCTCCAGATCATTGGTCGTCGAAAAGCTGAACTGTTCAGCGGAAAACGGGCGTGTCAGCGCTTGTGGCGCTAGACGAAGGCTGGCTGCGACAGAATCGGGCATCAGTGTTCCTTACATCAGGCGGGGCAGATGTCGGCATTCTGGCGCTCGCCGGACAAGACTTGCAAGACGGGAAAGCCCGGAATGTCCGTTCCCGCCGCGAACATGGCTGCGGGAACACAAAAAACCCTCATGACGCGAATAAATCTGCAATCGGCCACGGAACCCTTGGAACCGACCTAAACTCCAAACTGCGCATGTGGTTACAAATAGCCATTTGCCTTGATGTATCGGTGGTGCGAGAAGTCAGCAAACACAAGGCTTGTCACGCCAAACCGGTTCAAGAACCCCGACCTCGGTTGACATAAAAGAGAAAAAAGCTATGAAACGGATTCTTCTTGGAACGCTCTTCACCGCAGTCTCTATCAACGCTATGGCACAAGCACCCGGCGGTCCTGATTGCGGCTGGGGCAACATGCTGTTCGAAGGCCAGCGTGGCACACCAGCTCACTTCCTGGCATCCACCACCAACGGCACTTCCGGCAACGCCACCTTCGGCATGACCTCCGGCACCAACGGCTGCTCCACCAACGGCGCACTGACCTACGGCGGCAAATCCTGGCTGGCCATGAACGGCATGATGGATGAGCTCTCCAAAGACATGGCCATGGGCCAAGGCGAGGCACTGACTACCTATGCGGTCGTACTGGGCGTTGCACCAGAAGATCGTGCGCATTTCGCCGCAGTCACCCACGAGCACTTCTCGCAAATTTTCAGCAAAGCCGACACCACCGCTGAAGACGTTCATAGCAACACACTCAACGTTCTGAAAAACGATCCGACCCTGGCCAAATACGCTACCCAGGCCTAAAGTCGTTTGCCCGCCTTTCGGCTCCGAAGGGCGGGTCCCCATCTCCTGACAAGTTGCTCTCTATGCTCAAACGTCTTGCGTACCTGGCGCTGTGTGTCTGTGCCCCGTTGTCTGCCGCTCCACACCTGAGCGCAGACCGTTTGCAGCAATTGGCCAATGAACCTTTCTGGCTTTCTCTGGGCCATTACGAAGCAGGCAAGCTGGGCGGCTGGCGCAGTTACGTCGACGACCCCAGATTCTTTCTCTCTGCCGAGGGTGCCCATGACCCCAAGGCGGAGCTGAGCGCCACCCTTGAAGCCCTTTACGCACCTGTCGGTAACGAGCAGACACATGCACAGTGCGTCTATCCATCGCGCACTCGCTGGCTGCGCGACCAGTTGCAACTGACCGACCTGCCCAGCGTGGATTGCAAGGAGTTCAAGGCCTGGTTCAAGGATGTTGCCCCTGACAGCACGGTCTTGATCTTCCCTGCGGCCTACCTCAACAGCCCGTCCTCGATGTTTGGCCACACACTGCTGCGCATCGACCCGGCCAGCGCCAAGACCAGCGGTACAACGCTGCTCAGCTACGCCATCAACTTCGGCGCCTATATCGAAGGCATGGACAACAGCATTCTGTACGCCTGGAAAGGCCTGATGGGCGGTTATCCCGGCCTGTTTGCGCTGGTGCCCTATCAGGAAAAGCTTTCTGAATACCGCAGCCTGGAAAACCGCGACCTGTGGGAGTACCGCCTGAACCTGACCACAGCCGAAACCGAACGCATGGTCGAGCATGTCTGGGAGCTGAAACAGATCCGCTTCAGCTACTTCTTCTTCGATGAAAACTGCTCTTACCGCCTGCTGGAGCTGTTGGAGGTGGCCCGGCCAGGCCTGAAGCTGACCCCTCAATTCGGGCTGACGGCCATTCCCACCGATACCGTCAAGGCTATCAAGGCTGCGGGCCTGGTAGAGAAAATCGAATACCGCCCTTCCCGCGAGCGTGAATTACTGAGCCGCGCCGAACCACTGAGCCCGGATGAACAACAGTGGGTATTGCAAGTCAGCGCCGACCAGACACAGCTCAAAGACAACCAGTACCTGGCTCTGCCCAAGGAACGTCGAGCCCTGATCCAGGACGCGGCCTATCGGCTTGAACGCTATCGTGCAAACGGCCTGGAACGGGATGCCACCCGCTCGCAACGCAGCTTTGAGCTTTTGCAGGCCATCAACCAGAACCCGCCTCCGCAACTGGATATCCAGCGCCCTGGCCTGCCGGAAGAAGGACATGAGTCGCGAACCTGGCAACTGGGCGCGGGCAGCCGCAACGACCGGGCCTTCGCCGAATACGGTCTGCGCATGGCCTATCACGACCTGAACGACAACGCCTACGGCTTCCCGCTGGGAGCACAGATCGAGATTCTTCAGCTCAAACTGCGCCAATACGAAGGCAATGACTGGCAGGTGCAGCAACTGGATCTGGCGACCATCCGCTCTCTGACGCCACGTAATGCCTTGCTCAAGCCCTGGTCATGGCAAGTAACGGGCGGGCTGGAACGTGTGTTGGGCAAACATGGCGACGAAAACCTCGTCAGCCATGTGAATGGCGGTGCCGGTGGAACATGGCAACTGGGCGAGGAAGTGCTGGGCTTTGCCTTGGGCACCGTGAGGATCGAACACAACAATGACTTCTCGGCGTTCGTCTCGCCGGCAGCCGGGTTCAATACAGGCGTGCTCTGGCGCAACCCGCTGGGCAACCTGAGCCTAGAAGCCAAGGGCGATTATTTCACCAACGGCGAAGTACGGCGCAGCATCAGCCTCAACCAGCAATGGGAACTGTCCCGCAACCTGGGCCTGCGCCTGAGCGCCCAGCGCGAGTTCAGCCAGATGGCCACCCCGCAGAATGAAGTGATGCTTGAAGTGAAGTGGTATCACTATTGAGCACGCACTCATCAAAAAACACACATGGCGGTAGGAGCGAACTCATTCACGAGCCCCCCGTATATCCAAAAGAATCCATCGCCTTCAATGGCGTCTCGCGAATAAATTCACTCCTGCACAGGCAGGGCACTCCATAGAATTTATCGACACATCTTTTACAAATAACTCACAAGCCGCCCACTACACTTAAGCCACCTGTAGAGGAAAACAGAAATGAACCTGCGCTGGGTGTTGTTGTGGCTGGTTGTCGTGCTGACAGGCTGTCAGTCCGCCCATGATCATTTAGTGGCCCAAGGTTACCCACCGGCATTCGCTGACGGTTTTCAGGATGGCTGCGGCAGCGGCAAGGAAGCAGCCGGAGCATTTACCGGGCAGTTCAAGAAGAATGTCCCCCGCTATCTCAAAGACCCGCTTTACGCCGAAGGCTGGAACGACGGATTCCGTCAGTGTCAGGCCATGGCCGACAGGCGTGACCGGCTCGACCCCGGACAAGTCTGGAATGATCGCGACCGCGACTGGGAACGTGAAAAAACCCGAAGTGCCGCCAAGGCCTATCGTCCAGATTAAAGACGCTTCGCAACATTCGACGAAACCAATCAGATGCAACCATGGCCCAAGCTCCAAAGAGGAGAACACACCATGAGTCGCGCTTTCGTCAACGAAGACAATGCCGCCGCAGGGGCCAGCCAACCGGTCGAGCGCCTTGTCAGCACGCAACCGAACTATGTAACAGCCCACGGGCTCTTGCTTTTGCAACAGCAAGTCAATGAATTGCATGCACAGCACAGCTCACAAGCGGCCCTGGGTGACAGCGCCGATAAACAACGCCTGGCCGATCTTGAACGGGACCTGCGCTATTTCACCCAGCGCCTGCAAAGCGCGCAGGTGGTTACGCCAGCCATCTCAACAGAACAGGTACAGATCGGCAGTTGGGTGACATTCGCGGATGAACAGGACAATCGCCAGCGCGTGCATCTGGTCGGAGAGGATCAGGCCGATGCAGCCAAGGGGTTGATCAACTGGAGTTCGCCACTGGGGCGTGCATTGCTGGGGACGCAATTGGGGGACGAGGTGTTATGGAAGCGCCCGGCCGGGGATCACGTCATCGAGATCGTATTGATCGAGCCCGATGACGGAGCAGCCGGGGCGTAGCCATTCATCGCAATGCCGTACAAGGCGGCATTGCGACGAGAGGCCTTATCAGGCCAGCTTCTTGTGGCGAACACGATGCGGCTGTGCCGCTGCATCACCCAGACGCTTTTTACGATCGGCTTCGTATTCGGTGTAGTTGCCTTCGAAGAAGACCGCTTGCGAATCGTCTTCGTACGCCAGGATGTGGGTTGCCACACGGTCCAGGAACCACCGATCGTGAGAGATCACAATGGCGGCGCCAGGGAAGTCCAGCAGGGCTTCTTCCAGCGAACGCAGGGTTTCCACGTCCAGGTCGTTGGACGGTTCGTCGAGCAGCAGCACGTTGCCGCCCTCTTTCAAGGTCAGCGCCAGGTGCAAGCGACCGCGCTCACCACCGGAGAGGTCCTTGACGAACTTCTGTTGGTCGCCGCCCTTGAAGTTGAAACGCCCCACGTAGGTGCGCGACGGGATTTCGTAGTTGCCGATGCGGATCTGGTCCGAACCATCGGAAATCTGCTGGAAAACGGTCTTGCTGCCGTCCAGGTCGTCACGGCTTTGATCGACACAGGCCAGTTGCACGGTTTCACCGATTTCGATGCTGCCCGAATCCGGCGTTTCCTTGCCCATCAGCATGCGGAACAGGGTCGATTTACCGGCACCGTTACCACCGATCACGCCAACGATGGCGCCTTTAGGCATGGCAAACGACAGATTGTCGATCAACACGCGATCGCCATAGCCTTTGCTGACGTTCTTGAACTCGATGACCTTGTCGCCCAGGCGCGGGCCGGCCGGGATGTAGATCTCGTTGGTTTCGCTGCGCTTCTGGAATTCCTGCGACTGCATTTCTTCAAAGCGTTGCAGACGGGCCTTGGATTTGGACTGACGCGCCTTGGCACCTTTGCGAACCCACTCCAGCTCGTCTTTCATGGCCTTTTCATGGGCAGACTGCTGCTTGGATTCCTGGGCCAGACGCTCGGACTTGGCTTCCAGCCAACCCGAATAGTTGCCCTCGTACGGAATGCCTGCGCCGCGGTCGAGTTCCAGAATCCAGCCAGCCACGTTATCCAGGAAGTAACGGTCGTGCGTGATCGCAACCACAGTACCCGGGAAATCGTGCAGGAAGTGCTCAAGCCAGGCGACCGAATCGGCATCCAGGTGGTTGGTTGGTTCGTCGAGCAGCAGCATGTCCGGCGCGGACAGCAGCAGGCGGCACAGGGCAACACGGCGTTTTTCACCACCGGACAGCACGGAAACCTTGGCATCCCAGGCTGGCAGACGCAGCGCATCGGCGGCGACTTCCAGTTGGCGCTCCAGGTTGTGGCCATCGCCAGCCTGCAGGATCGCCTCCAGCTTGGCCTGTTCGGCAGCCAGCTTGTCGAAGTCGGCATCAGGGTCGGCGTATTCGGCGTAGACCTGATCCAGGCGGGCCTGGGCGTCCTTGATGACGCTGACCGCTTCCTCAACCACTTCACGAACGGTCTTGTTCGGGTCAAGTTGTGGTTCTTGCGGCAGATAACCCACATTCAGCTCAGGCATCGGACGCGCTTCGCCGTCGAACTCGGTATCGACACCGGCCATGATTTTCAACAGCGTGGACTTGCCAGAGCCGTTGAGACCCAGAACACCGATCTTGGCGCCCGGGAAGAAGGAAAGGGAGATGTTCTTGAGGATTTCACGCTTCGGCGGCACAACTTTGCTCAGCCGATGCATGGTAAAGACGTATTGAGCCATGGAATGAAAACCTAGCGTCTGTGAGGGTGACTGATAAAGCGCGAGCTTTTATTTGTCTATGCTACTTGCCGCCGTGCCATTCCAAGCCTTGAATGAAACAGACAGAGAAGGGACTTCTGCATCCGGGCAAATATAAAGCTGGATCGATGTTTGCAAACAGTGGATTCACTCTTGCAGGAGTCGGTTTACAACGCGCATCGGGCAAAGCTACCCGAATGCGGCCTGTAGGGCAAACGATCCGGCCCCGCAGGACTGGCACTTAGCTACAAGTCAGGGCATGCTAGCCGCCCTTTGGGCGTCGGGCTTATATTGCATAATGCACTCGCTGCTTCAGTCCAGTAGTCAGGAACAACGATTTGCCAACACCAACGCCCTCCACGCCATTAGAAACAGCCAAAAGCACAACGATTGTGCCTTTGCGTAGTTCCTTGAAAGGGCTACTGGCAGCGCTGGTTCTACTGATGCTTGCATTGTTGCTGTGGCAACTGCTTGAGCAGTTTCATCAGACGCAAGAGCGGCAGCGGCAGCGCAGTCTCGACTACAGCACTCAACTCGCCGACCGCCTTAGCCTCAACATGGCTCTGAGCGCCCAGATCACCATGAACCTGCTCGATGAGGGATCCCCCTCGGGCAGTAATGCCTCGCAACAGAAGCCGCCACTGCAAAGACTGCGTGAAACCGTACCGTCCTTGCGCAGCGTCGCATGGCTCGGCCCTGAAGGCGACGTAATCAAAGACAGTGCGGAAGTTACCCTTGACGGTGCGTTTCTAAAGAGTGCGCTCCAGCAGGCATTGGGTCGACCTTATTTCTACACCAACTCCGAAGACGGTTCGCAGATATACATGTTCGTACACCAGGCCGAAGGCCTTGGCGGTGCCTACTGGGCAGTACGCATGGCTCCGGATGCACTCAAGGCGCTGATCCAGCAGCCCAGCCAGGACTTTCAGCATCTATGGCGGCTTGAGAACCGCGTGACCCAACGAGTCATCCTGCGCGATGCCTCGCTGCAAACCGACTCCGGGAACACCGAAAGCGTCCTGCTGCAACCACTGAGCAACAGCGACTGGCAACTGCACGGCCTGTTCGATGCCTATAAGGCACGCCAGGAGCTGCTTGCGCCCCTGATCGTGAAATGTGTAGTCGGCCTGCTGTTTTCGCTGCTGCCGCTGGCCGCAATCCTCAGCCTGCGCCGTCGTCAGCGCCAACTGCTGGAAAGCCGCCGCCGCTATCAGGACATATTCGAAGGCGCGGGCGTTGCCATCTGCGTACTGGACATGTCCGACCTGCCCGAACAGCTCGAAACCTTCCAGATCCGCACCTCGGAAGACTTCGACCGTTTTATCGAGATCCAGCCGGGGCTCCTGAAGCGACTGCTGCAACAGTTACGCATCACCGAAGTCAACCAGGTTGCCCTGAGCCTGTTGAATATCAAGTGCGGCGATGAGGCCTGGCAGCAACTGATCGAAGGCGAATCACGCGCTCGTCCCGGCATTGGTATCCAGGTGATTCATGCCGTCCTGAACAGGCAGCAACGCCTTGAACTGGAAATTCGTCTCACTCAGGAGTCCGGCCAGGACCAGCATCTATGGCTGGTATTAAGGCTGCCTGAAACTCAGTCCGATCATGATGCGGTGATCCTCAGCATCGGCGACATCACCAGCCGCAAACAGATAGAGCTGTCATTGCAGGAGCGGGAGCGTTTCTGGTCAGACGTGGTACGCACCGTGCCAGACCATCTGTATGTGCAGGACGTACTCAGCCAGCGCATGATCTACAGCAACCACCATCTGGGGCAGACGCTGGGCTACAGCAAAAGCGAGCTGCATGCCATGGGTGAGTTCTTCTGGGAGATACTGCTGCACCCGGACGACGCCCAGATCTATCAGGACATGCGCCTGCGCCAACGCCATCATGGGCACAACGAACTGCTGCAATGTGCCCTGCGCTTTCGCGACAAGGACAACACCTGGCGCTGCTTCGATATCCGCGAACAGGCGCTGGCCCGGGACAAGGACGATCTGGTCACACGCATCATCGGCGTCGCCAAGGACGTCACGCGGCAGGTGGAAGCCAGCCAGTCCCTGCGCGACAGCGAGCAGCGTTACCGGATGCTCGCCGAGAGCATCAGCGATGTCATCTTCTCCACCGACAGCCTGCTTGAAGTCAACTATGTCAGCCCGTCGGTCCAGAGCGTACTGGGTTACAGCGCCGACTGGATCATCAAGAATGGCTGGAGCTCCACCGTTGCCAACCCGCAACAACTCTCGGGCTTCTACAACCTGATAGCGCGCATCAGGAAAGTACTCGACAAGCCGCAGGAGCTGGCCCGGTTGCGCAGCGATGTCCCGACCCAGATCTATTTGTTCGATTGCCTGCGCGCCGACGGCCGCAAGATTCCTGTAGAGCTGCGGCTGGTCCTGGTATGGGATGAGAGCGGCATATTCGAGGGCATCCTGGGCGTCGGTCGCGATATCAGCATCCAGCGTCGCGCCGAAAAAGACCTGCGAATGGCCGCTACGGTTTTCGAGCACTCGACGTCCGCGATCCTCATTACCGACCCGGCGGGCTATATCGTCCAGGCCAACGACGCCTTCACTCGGGTCAGCGGCTATGACGTGTCACAAGTGCTCGATCAATTACCGAACATGCTTACCGTGGATCGAGAGCAGGAAGCCCACCTGCGCTATATCCTCAAACAACTGAACCAGCGCGGCACCTGGGAAGGCGAAGTCTGGCTCAAGCGTCGCAATGGCGAGCATTACCCGGCCTGGGTCGGCATCACGGCCGTGGTGGATGATGAAGGCGACCTGGCCAGCTACGTGTGCTTCTTCAGCGATATCAGCGAGCGCAAGGCCAGCGAACAGCGCATTCATCGCCTGGCCTATTACGACGCCCTGACTCACCTGCCCAACCGCACGCTGTTCCAGGACCGTCTGCATTCGGCTCTGCAACATGCCGAAAGACAGCAAGCCTGGGTGGTCCTGATGTTCCTGGACCTGGATCGTTTCAAACCGATCAACGACTCGCTGGGCCATGCCGCCGGCGACCGTATGCTCAAGGAAATGGCCACACGCCTGCTCGCGTGCGTCGCCGACGATGACACCGTCGCACGCATGGGGGGCGATGAGTTCACCCTGTTGCTGCAACCGGGCGCCACCCGTGAGATAGCCCTGAACCGCGCCATCCATGTTGCCGAGCAAATCCTCAACAGCCTGATCACGCCTTTCGTGCTGGAGGGACGTGAGTTCTTCGTGACCGCCAGTATCGGTATCGCTCTGAGCCCGCAGGACGGGAACGAGTTGAGCCAGTTGATGAAAAACGCCGATACCGCGATGTATCACGCCAAGGAGCGCGGCAAGAACAACTTCCAGTTCTACCAGACCGACATGAACGCCACGGCTCTGGAACGCCTGGAACTGGAAAGCGACCTGCGCCACGCCCTGGAGCAGCAAGAGTTCACGATTTACTACCAGCCTCAATTCAGCGGCGACGGCAAACGCCTGACCGGTGCCGAAGCGCTGCTGCGCTGGCGCCATCCTCGTCGCGGCCTGGTGCCGCCCAGCGAATTCATTCCGGTTCTGGAAGAACTCGGTCTGGTGGTGGAAGTCGGGGACTGGGTATTGGCCGAAGCCTGTCGTCAGCTCAAGAGCTGGCATCAGGCAAAAGTGCGGGTCCCGAAAGTGTCGGTGAATATTTCCGCAAGACAGTTTTCGGACGGCCAACTGGGCAACCGCATCGCCCGGATGCTGGGCGAAACCGGCCTGCCACCGGCCTGTCTGGAGCTGGAACTGACCGAAAGTATCCTGATGCGCGAAGTCAATGAAGCCATGCAGATGCTCGATGGCCTGAAGAATCTGGGGCTGAGCATCGCGGTCGATGACTTCGGCACCGGTTACTCGTCGCTGAACTACCTCAAGCAGTTCCCCATCGACGTCCTGAAGATCGACCGCACCTTCGTAGACGGCCTGCCATCGGGTGAACAGGATGCTCAGATCGCCCGCGCTATCATCGCCATGGCCCACAGCCTGAATCTGGCGGTGATCGCAGAAGGCGTCGAAACCCACGAACAGCTGGAATTCCTTCGCGAACATGGTTGCGACGAAGTACAAGGCTACCTTTTCGGTCGCCCGATGTCGGCCTCGCAGTTTGAAGCGCAGTTCAGTAATGATGCTTTGTTCATGTTCGACTAGGTCGAACAGGAACACAGCGGCAAGCTGCAAGTTGGGAGCTTCAAGTAAAAGCAAAAGCGGACCGTGTGTTCTCGCATATGTCCGCTCTTGCTTGCCGCTTGTAACTTGCAGCTTGCAGCTTCCCCTCCTACTTGCCGTCTGCTCATCCGACAAATGAACCCCTTTCATATGCCAGATAAAACGCGATGGGGTAGAATGCCCCCCTTTTCCGCTCCAACCCTCGAGGACTGCCATGTTCAGCCGTGATTTGACTCTCGCGAAGTACGACTCCGATCTTTTTGCCGCAATGGAGCAAGAAGCCCTGCGCCAGGAAGAGCATATCGAGCTGATTGCCTCGGAAAACTACACCAGCCCGGCTGTCATGGAGGCTCAGGGCTCGGTCCTGACCAACAAGTACGCCGAAGGCTATCCGGGCAAGCGCTACTACGGTGGCTGCGAGTACGTCGACGTCGTTGAACAACTGGCCATCGACCGCGCCAAGGAACTGTTCGGCGCCGATTACGCCAACGTCCAGCCACACGCTGGCTCCCAGGCAAACTCCGCTGTTTACCTGGCTCTGCTGCAAGGTGGCGACACCATTCTGGGCATGAGCCTGGCTCACGGCGGTCACCTGACCCACGGCGCCAGCGTCAGCTCCTCGGGCAAACTGTACAACGCCGTTCAGTACGGCATCGACGCCAATGGCATGATCGACTACGACGAAGTCGAGCGTCTGGCCGTCGAGCACAAGCCAAAAATGATCGTTGCTGGTTTCTCTGCCTACTCGCAGGTTCTGGACTTCGCCCGTTTCCGCGAAATCGCTGACAAGGTCGGTGCTTACCTGTTCGTCGACATGGCTCACGTAGCCGGTCTGGTTGCCGCTGGTGTCTACCCGAACCCGGTTCCATTCGCAGACGTGGTCACCACCACCACCCACAAAACCCTGCGCGGCCCACGTGGCGGCCTGATCCTGGCTCGCGCCAACGCCGACATCGAGAAGAAGCTGAACTCGGCTGTATTCCCTGGCGCACAGGGCGGCCCACTGGAGCACGTCATCGCCGCCAAGGCTGTCTGCTTCAAGGAAGCACTGCAACCGGAGTTCAAGGCCTACCAGCAACAAGTGGTCAAGAACGCCAAGGCAATGGCTGGCGTGTTCATCGAGCGCGGTTTCGACGTGGTTTCCGGCGGTACTGAAAACCACCTGTTCCTGCTGTCCCTGATCAAACAGGACATCTCCGGTAAAGACGCAGACGCCGCCCTGGGCCGCGCCTTCATTACCGTGAACAAGAACTCCGTCCCGAACGACCCACGCTCCCCGTTCGTCACCTCCGGCCTGCGCTTCGGCACCCCGGCAGTGACCACTCGCGGCTTCAAGGAAGCAGAGTGCAAGGAACTGGCTGGCTGGATCTGCGACATCCTGGCTGACCTGAACAACGAAGCGGTGATCGACGCCGTTCGCGAGAAGGTCAAGGCCATCTGCGCCAAGCTGCCGGTTTACGGCGCTTGATAGCGTAGTTGCTGGTTACATGAAAAAGCCCGGGCTCTTGAGTCCGGGCTTTTTCATTTATGGTGGGGCCTGCGCGCGACCTGACGAGTAGATACATAGCGCCAGCATTGCAAACACGATACAGACAAGCGTGAATGGCCCTGACTGACCCGGCGGTAAAACACTGGCTATCAACCCACAGCAGGCCGCCATCGCCTGATGGATAAAACCGGTCAATGCCATGGCGGCTTAAACCTCAGCAACGGCCTCGCGCACGAAGTCTTCGTAGGTGCGCAGCGGGTGCCCAATGATGGCCTGAAGCTTTTCTACCGTGCCTTGAGTTGATTGCATGCCGAAGGCCTGGATACCCGACATCATCAGGCGCATGTCATAAGCCAGCCAGGTGGGACCATACGAAGCCAGTTGTTCTTCAAAAGCAGCTACGTCATCACCCCCGTAGACGATCTCACGCCCCAGAGCAGCACTCCAGATATTCGCCACGGACACACCGGTGAGCGCTTGCGGCCCAACCAGCTCCAGCGTTACACGATCCAGCGCAGAAGGTGCTTTATCGCGTCGCAGCAGCTCTGCAACCGCGACATCAGCGATATCGCGTGCGTCAATCATCGACACGCCCGCCGCGCCGATCGGCATTGGGTACACCGAGTAGTTCTGAATAGTCTGTTGGACCATGCGCTCGTTTTGCATGAAGTAAGCCGGACGCAGGACAGTGGCAGGCATATCGAGGCTCTCGATCATGCGTTCAACCGTATGCTTGCCCGTGAAGTGCGGGACATTGGTGAATTTGTCGGCATGAATCACCGACAGATAAACAATGCGCTCAATACCCGCCTCGCGCGCCAGGTTCAGCGTGATAAGGGCTTGAGTGACCTCATCAGGCGTCACGGCATTGAGCAGGAACAGGGTACGCACCGACGAGAGCGCAACGCGCATCGACGCTACGTCAGTGAGGTCTGCGACAACTTCAGTGACGCCAGCCGGGAACTCCCGCTTACCCGCTTGGCGAACAAGGGCTTTGACTTCGGCGCCCGCGCCAGCAAGGCCTTGAGTGACCAGTGAACCAATGGTGCCCGTGGCGCCAATAACCAGAATGCTCATGTTTGAAACTCCTGAATGGGATTTAAAGTGAATCAGCGAGTGAAATCCGCAACGACCTTGCCCGTCCGTGAAACGGTACGATTGCGTTCGATTGCTCTGGGGATATCAGAGAAGCCAACTACGTCACCGATTCTCGATTGAAGCGTGCCGCCAGCGACTTCCCTGGCCAGCCTCTCCAGCAATTGAGGATCAGGTTTATTCATGAACCAAAGGCTTCGGCGATTCGCGGGCGTTCGGGCAAGAATGTCGGGCGATGACGTGCCGACAACGACACCGTCCTGCGCCAGCACCTGCCACGATCGGTCCAGTACCTCACCCCCGACGTAGTCGAGCACCAGGTCAATATTCCGGACGACGTTTTCAAAACGTTGGGATTGGTAGTCAAAGACAAAATCGGCGCCGAGGCTGCGCACGTAATCCAGGTCCGCCGTGCCCGCCGTTGCGAAGACCTCGGCACCAGCCCGCTTGGCGTACTGCACGGCATAAGCGCCTAGTCCTCCTGCTGCGCCATGAACCAGGACTCGCTGGCCCGCAAAGATCGGCCCTGCGTGATGAAGACTGTTCCAGGCTGCCACGGCTGCTACAGGCATGGCAGCCGCATGCAGGTCGTCCAGTGCCTCAGGTGTCGGGGAAAGGCTCGCTTCGCTGACTGTAACGAACTCAGCGTACGCGCCCAGTCCACCCATGGCCCCCATGACACGGTCGCCAACACTGAAACGAGACGCACCGGGCCCCACCGCATCGATCACCCCAGCCATCTCGGCGCCCAACACGATAGGCAATGAAAGCGGGAAGGCATTGCGCACATGACCTTCACGAACCTTCCAGTCGATGCCGTTCACGCCAGCGGCTCGAACCCGAACCAGAACCTGGCCCTGCCCTGGTGCTGGCTTCTCGATCTCGGCAACTTGTGCGGCATCAGCACCGCCGTAGGCGCGGATCAGTACAGCGCGTTGGATGGTGTTCATTGGAACTCCTCATGTCATGTCCAGATGATGTGAAAGTATTCCGTTGCACTTACAAAACGAAGACCACAAAATCCAGACACCTCGTTTCAAATATGGAACACCATGAACATCAATGCGCTGATCGATTTCATTCTCGTCGCTACCAATGAGGGGCTGGGGAAGGCAAGCCGTGCGAGCGGTATTTCCAAAGCCACCTTGTCGCGTCGAATCGCCGACCTTGAAGAGCAACTGGGCGTAAGGCTGATCGAGCGCAGCGCGCGGGGCTTGAAACTCACCGAGGCAGGTGAGTTGCTGATGTCTCGAACTGAAGGGCCGCTGAGCGAAGTGACCGAAGCCATGACGGCAGCACGTGAGGGCGTTTCAATACCTCGCGGACGTTTGCGAGTGGCGGCCCCGATCCTGTTCTCGCAGCTCGCGATGGGACGTATTGGTGCCGAGTTCTGTGCGGCCTACCCGGAAGTCTTTATTGAGGTCGTAGCGGAAGATCGCATGGTGGATCTGGTGGAGGAACAATTTGACGTCGCCATTCGGATCAACCCAAGCCCGGACAGCAGCCTGGTCGGAAGGTGCTTCGCCAAGGACCGGTTGATCGTTGTGGCGGCGCCTGAAATACCCAGGCCCATGCCCGGCGCAATCAGACCCGTTCCCGGTATCGTGACATCGACTTTCCAGCCCACGCACTGGAGTCTCGATGGCGGTCAGTTGGTCTTGGAGCCGATCCCGAAAATGCGATTCTCTTCGTTACTGATGGTCCGCGATGCAGCTATCGCCGGTGGCGGTGCAGCCCTCATTCCCCAGTCCATCGCCTGGAACCAGCTTGCCAGCGGTGAGTTGGTTCAGTGGGGAACGGTGTCAGGTGTGGAGCCCGCACTTTGGGTCTTGCACACATCCAGGCGGCTTGCGGCTCCAAAGGTTCGCGCATTCGTCGACTTCATGTGTGACAAATACTCGGACATGTCTCTTGTTCTGAGGGGATAGAACCCATTAAGCCTGACCCGGGTGCCAGCTATTGGCCGACTCTGTTGAAAACAGTCGACTTTCAACAGAATCGACCGGCAACGGACGATGGCGAACCCATAGCCAGCAACGCCGCTTTTCATAAAACCCGTTACGCCCCCACCATCGCGGAAAACGCCGCCCGAATCTTCTCCTCAGGCAACTCATCGGCAATGAACACGATCACGCTTTCGCGTTTTTCGTCTTCTGCCCATTCGGTATCCCAGTCGAAGCCATAGAGTTTCAGCACGCCCTGGAACACCATTCTCCGGGGCTCGCCTGCGATATTGAGCACGCCTTTGTAGCGCAGCAGTTGTTTGCCGTGATCTTCGAGCAGTTCGTTCATGAACTCGCTGAGCTTGTCGATATCCAGCGGTTTGTCGCTGCGCAGCACCAGGCTGGAGATGCGGTCGGCGGATGTTCCAGCCGGGGCAAGCGGGCGCAGGGTGACGCCACCACCGAGGTCGGCATTGAGGTTGAAGCCTCTGACATCCAGCAATTCGGCCAGATCGATCTTGCCGTGTTCAACGATACGAATCGGTGCGCGGCGGTTGATACGGGTCAGGCGGGACGAGAGGGCCTGGAAGGCTTCTTCATCCACCAGATCGCGCTTGCTCACCAGCAGGCGGTCGGCGAAGCCTATCTGTGCCTGGGCGATGGTCTGGGCCAGGTGGGTGTCGGCATGGGCAGCATCCACCAGCGTGATGATGCCGTCGAGGATGTAGCGCTCGCGCAGTTCTTCATCGATGAAGAAGGTTTGCGCAACGGGAGCCGGATCGGCAAGCCCGGTGCATTCGATCACCAGTCGGTCGAAGGCAATTTCACCGCTGTCCAGGCGCTCCAGCAGCAGGTACAGAGCTTTGGTCAGGTCGGTGTGGATGGTGCAGCAGACGCAGCCGTTGGACAGCGTCATGATTTGCACGGGATCGGTGCCGAGCAACTGGCTGTCGATACCGGCCTCACTGAATTCGTTTTCGATTACCGCGATTTTCAGGCCGTGTTCGGCCTTGAGCAAATGGCGCAGCAGAGTGGTTTTGCCGGCTCCCAGAAAACCGGTCAATACGGTGACGGGGATGGGTTGCGCAACAGTCATGTGTACTCCAGCAATTCAATATGTCCGGTATATCGCCTTCCCGGATGAATCCGGTCCTACAGAGTAATACCGATCAGTCCTGCAGAGACCTGTAAAAACGACAACGCCACAGGTATTGGCCTGTGGCGCGTCGATTCAGACAATAACGCAGATCAGAGGGTCAGCAACACTTGGGACCACCCTTGCCGCCGTAACGAGCCTCTTGTCGTTCCCGAAAGAACTCCTCGTAGCTCATCAACGGCTTGTCCGGGTGTTTGGCCTGCATGTGTTCGACATAGGTGTCGTAGTCAGGCATACCCACCATCAGACGCGCGGCCTGACCGAGGTATTTCCCGAGGCGACTCAGGTCATTGAACATGGGCTGATCCTCTCTTCATGACCGTTATCACACCTGTGATCCCGGAGGCATGGCCTGGTATGGCATTTCCTTGTCGCTGCGCTCTTTCTTGATCCACGCCGCACGGCCGACTTTCAGCGCGTAGAACAGGATGCTGGACACGACGAACAGGAACAGGATAGTCAGACCGGCGTTGGTGTAAGCGTTGAAGATCACGTGCTGCATCTGGTCCATGGTCTTGGCCGGAGCCAGGATCTGACCGGCATCCGCTGCGGTGCTGTACTTCTTGGCCAGTGCCAGGAAGCCAATGGCAGGGTTGGAGTCGAACAGCTTGATCAGGCTCGCGGTCACGGTGCAGATCAGCAGCCAGGATGCAGGCAGCAAGGTCACCCAAACGTAACGCTGACGCTTCATCTTGATCAGCACGACACTGGCAAGCATCAGGGCAATACCGGCCAGCATCTGGTTGGAGATACCGAACAGCGGCCACAAGGTATTGATGCCACCCAGCGGGTCGATCACACCTTGATAAAGCAGGTAACCCCACAGTGCGACGCAGCCACCTGTACCAATGGCGTTGGCCACCCAGGACTCGGTGCGCTTGAGAGCAGGTACGAAGCTGCCCAGCAGGTCTTGAAGCATGAAGCGACCGGCACGGGTACCGGCGTCCACAGCAGTCAGGATGAACAGGGCTTCAAACAGAATCGCGAAGTGGTACCAGAACGCCATGGTGTTTTCACCCGGCAGGACCTGGTGCAGGATCTGCGCGATACCGACCGCGAGGGTCGGAGCACCACCGGCACGGGCCAGGATGGTGTTCTCGCCGATATCCTTGGCCACAGCGGTCAGTTGCTCGGGCGTAATGGTAAAGCCCCAGTTGCTGATGGTTTGTGCCACAGACACCACATCACTGCCCACAATTGCAGCCGGGCTGTTCATGGCGAAGTACACACCCGGCTCGATCACCGAAGCGGCAACCATGGCCATGATGGCGACGAAGGACTCCATCAACATGCCGCCGTAACCGATGTAGCGGGCGTTCTTTTCGTTATCCAGCAGCTTGGGCGTGGTGCCCGAGGAGATCAGTGCATGGAAGCCCGACACCGCACCACACGCAATGGTGATGAACAGGAACGGGAACAGCGCGCCTTTCCAGACCGGACCTGTACCGTCGGTGAACTGGGTCAGAGCCGGCATTTTCAGCTCGGGTGCCAGAATCAGGATGCCGATGGCCAGCGCGACGATGGTACCGATCTTGAGGAAGGTAGAGAGATAGTCACGCGGTGCGAGCAGCAGCCATACCGGCAGCATTGCCGCCACGAAACCGTAGCCCACCAGCATCCAGGTGATTTGCACACCGGTGAAGGTAAACATGGGGCCCCAGACCGGATCCGCAGCCACCGAGCCGCCTATCCAGATGGAAAGCAGCAGCAGAACCACGCCGATGATGGAGATTTCACCAATGCGACCCGGGCGGATGTAGCGCATGTAAACGCCCATGAACATCGCGATCGGGATTGTCGCCATGACCGTGAACATGCCCCACGGGCTTTCAGCCAGGGCCTTGACCACGATCAGCGCCAGCACCGCAAGGATGATGATCATGATCAGGAAGCAGCCAAACAAGGCAATGGTGCCGGGAATGCGGCCCATTTCCTCACGAACGATGTCGCCCAGGGAGCGACCGTTACGGCGTGTGGACAGGAACAGGATCATGAAGTCCTGTACCGCGCCCGCCAGAACCACACCGGCAATCAGCCAGAGTGTGCCGGGCAGGTAACCCATCTGCGCGGCCAGTACCGGGCCGACCAATGGGCCTGCGCCTGCGATGGCTGCGAAGTGGTGTCCGAACAGAATGTGCTTGTTGGTCGGCACATAGTCCAGACCATCATTGTTGACCACGGCCGGGGTTGCCCGCAGCGGGTCGAGTTGCATGACATGGTTAGCGATGAAAAGACTGTAGTAACGATAAGCGACCAGATAAATAGCTACAGCAGCGACCACGATCCACAAGGCATTGATTGCCTCGCCACGACGTAGTGCCACCACCCCCAGGGCACAAGCCCCAATAATTGCGAGAAGCAGCCAAGGCACGTGGCGCATTAGGCTATTGTTATTTTTCATTTTCTTATTCCAGCAGAGTTGACTAGAAGGCAAGCACTCCGAGTTTAGCCCTGTCAGAGCGAAAGGCCACCCCCAACGATGGTCTAGAACACTTTTGACAGGTCAAAACTCAAATATCTGACTCGCACGGGGCCAGATTCCTGCCGTCGCGTACACCAGACAATAAAAATCGCCCACAGGCTGTTCGGCAACCCCGTTCAGGTCTATCGTGCGTAGACAAGGGTGCCATTATCAATGGCATGTCCGCTGGCTCACATGTCAGTCGATACCACGAGAGCTCACTTGATGACCGACTCCCCCTCAGATCGCCGTCGCTTCAAGCGCATCGCGTTCGATGCCAGGACCGACCTCAACCAGGGCAGCAACAACTGGAAAGTGCAGTTGCTCGACCTCTCTCTGAAAGGACTCCTCATCGAAAGGCCGGAACCCTGGACGGGTGACCCGAACGAGCATTTCCTGGTCGACATCCATCTCAGCGACGATGCCTACGTGAAGATGGACGTGAAGCTGACCCATGACGACAACCATCACCTGGGGTTCGTCTGCCTGCATATCGGACTGGAATCGATCAGCCATTTGAAGCGGCTGGTGGAGCTTAATCTCGGGGATCCGGCAGAGCTGGATCGTGAGCTGGCGGCGTTGATCGAGATTTGAGTCCGAGACTGAGTTCCGATCAAAATCACTTTGTGGGAGGCAGCTTGCTGGCGACTTCAGCGTACAGACGCATAATATCTGTCGATTTCAAGGCCTTTTTCGCCAGCAAGCTGCCTCCTACAAGTTTGTTTTGGCCTTGACTGATCAGCCCTACTCGAACAACGCATCCAGCGCCTGTTCCAATCGGGTGACCGCAATGATCTGCAAACCGGCTGGCGCTTCCTTCGGTGCGTTGCCCTTGGGCACGATAGCCCGCTTGAAGCCATGCTTGGCGGCCTCTTTCAGGCGCTCCTGACCGCTGGGCACCGGCCTGACTTCGCCGGAAAGCCCCACTTCCCCGAACACCAGCAGATCATGAGGCAATGGCCGGTTGCGCAGGCTGGACATGACAGCCGCCATCAACGCCAGGTCAGACGCGGTCTCGAGCACTTTCACCCCGCCCACCACATTGAGGAACACATCCTGGTCATGGGTCGGGATTCCACCATGGCGATGCAAGACCGCCAGCAGCATCGCCAGACGATTCTGATCCAGCCCCAGCGTCACCCGACGCGGGTTGGACATGTGACTGTCATCCACCAGCGCCTGCACTTCCACCAGCATCGGGCGCGTGCCTTCCCAGGTCGCCATGACCACGCTGCCGGGCACTTCTTCCTGAGCACGGGTCAGAAAAATCGCTGACGGGTTGGAAACTTCCTTGAGCCCTTTGTCCGTCATGCCGAACACGCCCAGTTCGTTGACGGCGCCGAAACGGTTTTTCACCGCCCGCAGCAAACGCAGTCGTCCATCCGATTCGCCCTCGAAATAGAGAACGGTATCCACCATATGCTCCAGGACACGGGGCCCGGCCAGCGCACCTTCCTTGGTCACATGGCCGACCAGGAAAATCGCCGTGCCGCTCTGCTTGGCGTAACGCACCAGCAGGGCAGCGCTTTCACGCACCTGCGCCACGCCACCGGGAGCGGATTGCAGTTGCTCGGTGAAAATCGTCTGGATGGAGTCGATCACCATGACCTTGGGATGCTCGACACGCGCCGTGGCGATGATCGACTCGATACAGGTTTCGGTCATCACTCGCAGTTTGTCCTGAGGCAACCCAAGACGCCGAGCGCGCATGGCCACCTGTTGCTGGGACTCTTCGCCCGTTACATACAGGGCTGGCATGCGCTCGGCGATATTGCACAGGGTTTGCAGCAGAATCGTGGATTTACCGATACCCGGATCGCCACCGATCAATACGACAGAGCCGTCCACAAGGCCGCCGCCCAGGACCCGGTCCAGCTCGTTGGAGTTGGTCGAGAAGCGTGGAATCTCTTCGACACTGACTTCGGCAAGGGTCTTGATCTGGGCCTGCGAGCCTGCCCAACCGGTACGTCCGCTGGGCGCAGCTGCCGCGCCGCTTTCCAGCATGGTTTCAACCAGCGTGTTCCAGGCGCCGCAATCACTGCACTGGCCAGCCCATTTGGGAAAAGTCGCACCGCACTCAGTGCAGCCGTACAAGCGTTTGGCCTTGGCCATGACAACCCCAGTCGTAAAAAGCAGCATGATAACGCAGCAAATGCCGCGCCGCCGGAACTCGGTTTTTGCCGATCCGGATAAAACTTACCGCACCAACCCCGGTCGATTGCACATGTACACAGCAGGATACACATTGCTCCATTACACTGAATCCGGTCATCTCCCTCTGTAACAAGGAATCACCCATGAGCGTACTAAGCGAATTCAAGGCCTTCGCCGTCAAAGGTAACGTGGTCGATATGGCCGTGGGTATCATCATTGGTGCAGCGTTCGGCAAGATCGTTTCGTCATTCGTCGGTGACGTGATCATGCCACCGCTGGGCCTGTTGATCGGCGGCGTGGACTTCAGTGATCTGGCCATTACCCTGAGAGCAGCCGAAGGTACGACGCCCGCCGTGTTGCTGGCTTACGGCAAGTTCATCCAGACCGTTCTCGACTTCGTCATCGTTGCCTTCGCAATCTTCATGGGCGTCAAGGCCATCAACCGCCTGAAACGCGAAGAAGCCAAGGCCCCGACTCTGCCGCCAACGCCGTCCAAGGAAGAAGTCCTGCTGGGCGAGATCCGTGATTTGCTCAAAGAGCAGAACAAGCCAGCGGCGCCGGTTACTGTGGACCCTGGTCGTCCAGTTTGAAGCAAGACTGTGGGAGGCAGCTTCAGAAATCGCCAGCAAGCTGCCTCCCACAGATTCGCGAATGACTTACCAGTAATTCTCCACCACAACCTGCCCTGGCCGACGGGTCAGGTTCAGTTGCATGTTCCGCTGTTTGAGCACGGCCCTTGTGTCGTCGATCATCTGCGGATTGCCGCAGATCATCACCCGCGAATGCTCGGGCGTCAGCTCGACACCTGCAGCACGTTCCAGCGCGCCATTTTCGATCAGGCTAGTGATGCGACCATGCAAGGCGCCGGGGTGCTGTTCGCGGGTTACGGTGGGCAGGAACAGGAACTTGTCGGCGTACTCGGCCAGATAATCCCGCTGCATCAACTCGGCAATCAGTTGTTGATAAGCCAGCTCCCTGGCCTCACGGGCGCTGTAGACAAGGATGATCCGCTCGAATTTATCCCATATCTCGAAGTCCTGAAGGATCGAGAGAAAAGGGGCAACGCCCGTGCCTGTGGATAAAAGCCACAAGTCTCGTCCATCGACAAAGCGGTCAGGCGTCAGATATCCGGTCGCCAGTTTCTCCACCAGCAAGGTGTCGCCTTCGCGCAGACGACTCAACTCACTGGTGAACTCCCCGTTTGGCACCACGATGGAGAAGAACTCCAGAAACTCGTCATGAGGCGCAGAAACCATGGAATACGCGCGCCATACCGTGCTGCCGTCGGCCTTCGTCACGCCAAGGCGAGCGAACTGCCCGGCACGAAAACGGAACCCGGGATCGCGGGTAGTACGCAGGGTGAACAGGTTGTCGGTCAACGGCGTCACACGCAGCAGTGTTTGCCGGGTGAACTTGTCTTCGCTGGCGGTCATGGGACGCTTCTGACTCCGGAGCTGGAAAAGGCCTCCAGTGTCCCCCAAAGCGCGCTCGATAAACACCGGCTGTTTGTAGTGCTTTGAGCGACTCCCACACAGGCGATTTAGAGTATTTGGTTCTTGGGCCGGTATTCATTAGTTGAAAGCCTGTACTGCCTGAAAAGCCGCAACCAAGCTCCCATCAGCGTTCCAGCCATAAAGACATCCCTTTGGATACATAAAAGCCATCACACCACTCGTCTAGATAGCCACAACCGCAATTTGTACTCGATGGATTTTTTCTAGACTGCTTAAACAATACGAAACATCTCGCCATCAAAGGCATGGAGGCGATCATGGGATCCATGGAACTCAACTCACCATCCCCATCTCACGCAAAAAACCTTACCCATCGAGAAATCGAAATCCTCAAATGGTCCGCAGAAGGCAAGACAGCGGGCGACATCGCAATCATCCTGAGCCTGAAAGAGCGCACCATTCATTTTCATATCGCCAGCGCGATACAGAAAATGGGGGTTTGCAACAAAACGGCTGCGGCCGTGCAGGCCGCCTTGAGCGGGATGTTCTGAGGAAGTCGGCCATCGGCCACCAACATGGAGGGTGCCAAACAGTAAAAAGCACGTAAACTTGCCGATCTCAGCGAGCCCATCCGATGCAGGGCTCGCATGACATACGTCGATTGCCCCAGAGTTTTTGTGCCCATGCCCGTGCTGACCAGTCCTTTCGCTCAACTTGATCTCATTCGCCAACCCGAACAACAAGATGAGCCCTTGCAGGCATTCGACGCGGCTGACGAATACTTGCTCAATTACGTGGCAGAAATCGGCCTCACCCTTCAGAGCAAGGTGCTGGTACTCAACGATAGCTTCGGCGCACTGGCCGCAAGCCTGGCGCAGCATGCAACGGTGGTCAGCAGCACCGACTCGTATCTGGCGGCACAGGGTCTGGAAAAGAACCTGACCCGCAACGGCATGGCCTACGACGCCGTACCCGTGATCCCGGCCAGCGAGCCGCTGACCGGCCCTTTCGACTGGGTGCTGATCCGGGTTCCCAAGACAATGGCTCTGCTGGAAGAACAGCTCGTTCGTTTGCAAGGCCAACTGGCTCCGGATGCGCGAGTGATCGCAGCGGCAATGGTCAAGCACTTGCCGCGCTCAGCCGGTGACCTGCTGGAAGAATATATTGGACCGGTACAGGCATCGCTGGCCGTGAAAAAGGCACGCCTGCTGTTCTGCACGCCAGAGCCTGGAGAGGTCCTGAGCTCGCCTTACCCGACCCGCTACACGCTCGATCAACCCGCCATCGAGCTGGTCAATCATGCCAACGTTTTCTGTCGCGACAGCCTGGATATCGGCACACGGGCCTTCCTGCCTTATCTACCCAAAAACCTCGGCTCGGCCAGAGTCGCCGATCTGGGTTGCGGCAACGGTGTACTGGCAATCGCCAGTGCTCTGGATAACCCGGATGCTCATTACACGCTGGTGGACGAGTCGTTCATGGCCGTGCAGTCGGCCGCAGAGAACTGGCAAGCGGCGCTGGGAGATCGCGAGGTGGTGATTCGTGCTGGCGATGGTCTGGCCAGTCAGGAACTGGACTCGCTGGATGTGGTGCTCTGCAACCCGCCCTTCCATCAGCAACAGGTGGTCGGTGACTTCCTGGCCTGGCGCATGTTCCTGCAAGCGCGGGCATCGCTGGTGGTCGGTGGCGCGCTGTATATCGTCGGCAACCGCCATCTGGGCTATCACAGCAAACTGGCGCGCTTGTTCCGCGGTGTTGAGCAAGTCGCCGCAACACCCAAGTTCGTGATTCTCAAAGCCCGCAAATAAACCTCAAAAAAAACCCTCCGCAAGGAGGGTCATGAAGCCGTGTCCACGAAACACGGGATGGGAATTCAGCGCATGGCAATCAGTGGGTGGTCAATCCCGCTGCATTCATGAACATGCGCATCAGGCTGGCCACGATGAACAGCGCAAAGACACTGCCTGCCCAGATACCGGCCAGCCAGGCCAGCCGCTGCCAGAGCGGCTTGCTCATCGCTGGATCCTTGTCGTGCATGGAATCTTTGCCAGACATCGCCAATCTCCTCTGATTTAAAAATGAGGCGCTGTACGAAATGTTTTCGAGCGAAGGTGAGGCAAGGCAAAAACAGGCGAGGAAGCGGAGTTTACTGGGTGTAAATGAGCATTCCGAGCCTGTTTTTAACGCCGCATCACCGAGCGCAGATACATTTCATACAGTGCCTAGTGATAACCGTCTTCAGCAGTCACCTTCCCGCGAAACACGTAATAACTCCAGAAGGTGTACCCCAGAATGAACGGGATGATGAACAGCGTGCCCACCAGCATGAAACCCTGGCTCTGAGGCGGAGCCGCAGCGTCCCAGATGGAGACTGACGGCGGAATGATATTGGGCCACAGGCTGATACCCAGCCCGCTGTAGCCCAGAAAGATCAGCAGCAGTGTCAGCAGGAACGGCGTGTAATGGGCATTGCGGGCCACCGCCTTGAACAGGCCGTACATGGTGACCAGCACCAGAATCGGCACCGGCATGAACCAGAACAGGTTAGGCAGGGTGAACCAGCGCTGCGCAATGTCCGGGTGTGCCAGCGGAGTCCAGAGGCTGACAATGCCAATGACCGCCAGCATTACCAGAGCCAGAGGACGCGCCAGGTCATGCATCGCCTTTTGCAATGATCCTTCGGTCTTCATGATCAGCCAGGTGCAACCCAGCAGCGCATAAGCCACGATCAATGCCAGACCGCAAAACATCGGAAACGGTGCCAGCCAGTCCAGTGAGCCACCGGCAAACTCGCGATTGACCACCGGAATGCCTTCGATGAAAGCCCCAAGCGCTACACCCTGAAAGAAGGTCGCAACCAATGAGCCGCCAATGAAAGCCTTGTCCCACAGGTGACGCTTTTCTTCCGTGGCCTTGAAACGGAACTCGAAGGCCACGCCGCGGAAAATCAGCCCCATCAGCATGAAGATCAGCGGCAGATAGAGTGCCGACAGCACCACCGCATAGGCCAGGGGAAAAGCGCCGAACAATGCCGCGCCGCCCAGTACCAGCCAGGTTTCATTACCGTCCCAGACCGGGGCAACGGTGTTCATCATCACGTCGCGGTCGGAGCTGTCTTTCATGAACGGGAAGAGAATCCCGATACCCAGGTCAAAACCGTCCATCACCACGTACATCATGATGCCGAAGATGATGATGACCGCCCAGATCAGTGGAAGATCGATACCCATGACTCAGTTCCCCTTGCTCAGGCTGTCGAGGTTGTCGCCATCTTCGGAGCCTTCTTCGGCAGCGGAGAGCGGACGGGCTGGCGTACGTTTCTGGCCGGGACCGCCGGTCGGCGTATGTTCGACGTGTTTCTTCGGCCCTTTGCGCACCAGACGCATCATGTAACCGAGGCCGGCGCCAAACAGCAGGAAGTAGACAACCACAAACAAGACCAGGGTGATGCTCATTTGCGTGACGCTGTGCCCGGACGATGCATCCGCCGTGCGCATCAGGCCGTAGACGACCCAGGGCTGACGACCGATTTCAGTGGTGAACCAGCCAGCCAGGATCGCGATCAGCCCCGATGGCCCCATCCACAAGGTCAGGTACAGGAAAGGACGGTTGCTATAAAGCGCATCGCGCTTACGCAGCCAGAGGCTCCACAAACCGGTAAAGATCATCAGGAAACCCAGGCCGACCATGATTCGGAACGACCAGAACACAATGGTCGAATTCGGCCGGTCCTCAGGCTTGAACTCCTTGAGCGCCGGGACTTGCTTGTCCAGACTGTGGGTCAGGATCAGGCTGCCCAGATACGGAATTTCAACGGCATATTTGGTCCGCTCTTCCTTCATGTCGGGCCAGCCGAACAGGATCAGAGGCGTTGGCTCGTCACCGACGTTCTCCCAGTGACCTTCGATGGCGGCGATTTTCGCCGGTTGATGCTTGAGCGTGTTCAAACCATGGAAGTCACCGACCACAGCCTGCAACGGCGCGACCAGCAAAGCCATCCACATGGCCATCGACAGCATCTTGCGGACCTGAGGCGTATCGCGACCGCGCAGCAGGTGCCAGGCCGCCGAAGAGCCGACGAAGAACGCGGTCGCCACGAACGCGGCAATCGACATGTGCGCCAGGCGATACGGGAAGGACGGGTTGAAGACCACCGCAAACCAGTCGGTAGGGATCACGCGACCGTCGATGATTTCAAAACCTTGTGGCGTCTGCATCCAGCTGTTGGACGACAGAATCCAGAAGGTCGAGATCAGGGTGCCGATGGCGACCATGACCGTCGAAAAGAAGTGCAGGTTACGGCCGACACGGTTCCAGCCGAACAGCATCACGCCGAGGAACCCCGCTTCGAGGAAGAACGCCGTCAAGACCTCATAGGTCAGCAGCGGTCCGGTAACCGCACCGGCAAAGTCGGAGAAGCGGCTCCAGTTGGTGCCGAACTGATAAGCCATGACCAGCCCGGAAACAACACCCATGCCGAAGTTGACGGCAAATATCTTCGACCAGAAATGGTAGAGATCGCGGTAAATGTCGTTGTTGGTCTTCAGCCACAACCCTTCGAGCACAGCCAGGTAACTTGCCAGACCAATGGTGATGGCAGGAAACAGGATGTGGAACGAAATCGTGAATGCGAACTGGATGCGGGCAAGGTCTAGTGCCTCCAAACCGAACATGATTCTTCCTCTATATCAGGTGATACCGGCCTTTGGCAGCAAGCCATCGGCGATTGCCCCACGGTCATGGAGTCCGGCGCATCGGAAGTCTTCTGATGAGTATCTCGATGCTGGTTTCATGCTTTCGGTTCACATTTCATGCGCAAGGGCAATGATGCAGGTCAACCGACGTTAAAAGAGTAGTCCCATTCAGACCCGCAGGTTGTGTGGTCTTTTGCCGCGTGGCGAGTTGCCTCACCCCGAGTGCGCGGTGTTTTCACGGATGAATTCGCCCACACATGGCGTGCGGGGCGGGATGGAGCCATTCACAGAGCAGCAACAGCCGCAACCTGCTGGTATGATGCGCGGCTTTTTCCGACTCGCAAAAATGGCGGGCTGCTGCGTCAGCCTGTGCTTTGCTTCTGGAGTCGAATCATTCACGACGCGGGCCGCGTTACGGAGAGCCAGACATGCTGGAAAGGCTGTTTCAACTCAAGGCACACAACACCAACGTGAGGACCGAGATTCTCGCGGGCGTCACGACCTTCCTGGCCATGGCTTACATCCTGTTCGTCAACCCGAGCATTCTTGGCGAAACCGGCATGGACAAGGGCGCGCTGTTCGTCGCGACCTGTCTGGCCGCGGCCATTGGTTCGGCCGTGATGGGCCTGATCGCCAACTACCCGATCGCCCTTGCGCCGGGCATGGGCCTGAACGCCTTCTTCACCTACACCGTGGTCCTGCACATGGGCCATACCTGGCAGGTCGCGCTGGGTGCGGTCTTCATTTCGGCGGTGATGTTCTTCCTGCTGTCGCTGTTCCGGATTCGCGAATGGATCATCAACAGCATTCCCCTGCCCCTGCGCTCGGCGATTGCAGCAGGGATTGGCCTGTTCCTGGCACTGATCGCTCTGCATAACGCCGGCATCGTGGTCAGCAACCCGGCCACCATGATCGGCATGGGCGACCTGAAACAACCGGCTCCGGTTCTGGCGACCCTGGGCTTCTTCCTGATCGTTGCGCTGGATCAGCTCAAGGTGCGCGGCGCAGTCCTGATCGGCATTCTGGTCACTACCCTCGCCTCCATTGCGCTGGGCTTCACACCGTTCGGCGGCGTCGTGTCGATGCCACCTTCCCTGGCTCCGACCTTCCTGCAACTGGACATCATGGGCGCGCTGGACGTTGGTCTGGTCAGCATCATCTTCGCCTTCCTGTTCGTGGATATCTTCGATAACTCCGGCACGCTGATCGGCGTCGCCAAACGCGCCGGGCTGATGGGCAAGGACGGGCACATGCCGAAGATGGGCCGTGCGTTGATCGCAGACAGTACAGCGGCCATGGCCGGCTCGCTGCTGGGCACATCGACCACGACCAGCTACATCGAATCCGCAGCCGGTGTCAGCGCCGGTGGCCGCACAGGCCTGACCGCCATCGTCGTCTCCGTGCTGTTCCTGCTGGCATTGTTCTTCGCGCCACTGGCCAGCAGCGTGCCTGCTTTCGCCACGGCACCGGCATTGCTGTTCGTCGCAGTGCTGATGGCGTCCGGCATGGCTGAAATCGACTGGGACGACCTCACTGTCGCGGCCCCCGTGGTGATTACCGCCCTGGCCATGCCTTTCACTTACTCCATCGCCAACGGCATCGCCTTTGGTTTCATTTCCTGGACAGCAATCAAGCTGCTTTCGGGACGCGGGCGCGAGCTGAACTCGGCGCTGGTGATCCTGTCGATTCTGTTCGTGATCAAGCTGGGCTGGTTCAACGCATGAGTGTTCCTTTCGATCCCGCGAGCTACGACCGTCAGCTCGAAGAAAAAGCCGTCCGGTTGCGTGAGCTGCTGGCTCCCTTCGACGCACCCGAGCCGCAGATATTCGACTCGCCGCGCGAGCATTACCGCCTGCGTGCCGAGTTTCGCCTGTGGCGCGAAGACCAGAAGCGCTATTACGCGATGTTCGCCCCCGGCGACAACAAGACGCCGATCCTGCTCGAAGGCCTGCCCATCGCCAGCGAGCGTATCAATGCGTTGATGCCTGTTCTGCGCGAGCGCTGGGAGGCCAGCCCGACGCTGAACCACAAGTTGTTTCAGGTGGACTTCCTGACCACCCTGGCCGGCGATGCCATGATTACCATGTGCTACCACCGCCCTCTGGACGATGAATGGCAAGTCGAAGCACAGGCATTGGCGGCAGAGCTGAATGTCAGCCTGATCGGCCGCTCCAAAGGCCAGCGTCTGGTGATCGGCCACGACTATGTGACCGAAAAACTGGAAGTCGCCGGTCGCACGTTCAGCTATCGCCAGCCTGAAGGCGCGTTCACCCAGCCAAACGGCACGGTGAACCAGAAAATGCTCAATTGGGCTTATGACGCGCTGGGCGAGCGTGATGACGATTTGCTGGAGCTGTATTGCGGCAACGGCAATTTCACCCTGCCGCTGGCCACCCGCGTGCGCAAGGTACTGGCGACCGAAATCAGCAAGACCTCGGTGAATGCCGCGCTGAGCAACCTGGATGACAACTCGGTGGATAACGTCACGCTGGTGCGCCTCTCCGCCGAAGAGCTGACCCAGGCGTTGAATGACGTACGGCCTTTTCGCCGTCTGCAGGGCGTGGACCTGAAGAGCTATGAGTTCGCCAACGTGTTCGTCGACCCGCCACGCGCAGGCATGGACCCGGACACCTGCGAGTTGACCCGCCGTTTCGAGCGCATCCTGTACATTTCCTGCAACCCGGAAACCCTGGCCGCCAACATAGCCCAATTGCACGACACCCACCGGATCGAGCGTTGCGCGCTGTTCGACCAGTTTCCTTATACGCACCATATGGAATCAGGGGTTTTGCTGGTCAGGCGTTGACTGACTTTCGCGAATGAATTCGCTCCCACCTTGCAGGAACGAATTCATTCGCGAACAACACCACACAAAACTATTTAGTTACTTCATGTGTAGCGCTCCATCGGCTAAGGTATAACGCCACCCGCGTATTCACCGCTTCGATGGATAACTGTCTTGAGTTCTGAATCCCCCGCCTCATCAGTCAAACTGTCCCGCGCACCTGGTTTCATCAACTTCATCCTTGCACGATTGCTAGCGGTCTTCGCCATGCAGATCCAGGCCATAGTCGTGGCCTGGCAGGTCTATGACATGACCCGCGAGCCGATGGCGCTGGCCTATGTGGGTCTTGCCCAGTTCATCCCCATGTTGCTGCTGCTCATGCCGGCCGGGGACCTGATCGACCGCTACAACCGCAAGCTGATCCTGAGCATAAGCTGGGCGGTGCAAGCGCTGTGCGGGCTGATTCTGCTGCTGTTTTCGGCACTCAAACTGCATGACCTGCGTCTGATCTACGGCGCACTCGTGCTTTATGGCTGCGCCCGAGCATTCACCGGCCCTGCGCTGCAAAGCCTGCTGCCGCAGATTGTGCCCAGGGAACAACTCGCCTCGGCCATCGCCACCAACAGCGTCATCATGCGCTGCTCCACCGTGGCCGGGCCGTTGATCGGGGGCGGCCTGTATGCGCTGGGTGGCGCAGAACTGACCTATTCGACCTGCGTGCTTTCATTTCTGGTGGGCATTCTGTGCCTGAGCCGGGTCGCAACGCCTTTTGCCGGCAAGCCTGTGGATCTGGGTGACGGAGCCTGGCAGCGCTTTACCGCAGGCATCGCCTTCATTCGCTCGCGACCGATCATTCTGGGCACCATTTCTCTGGACCTGTTCGCGGTCTTGCTGGGTGGCGTGGTAGCACTGCTGCCGATCTACGCCCATGAAGTCCTGCATCTGGGGCCGCAAGGGCTGGGTGCGCTGCGCGCCGCCATGAGCCTGGGCGAACTGGCCACCGGGGTTTACCTGAGCATGCGGCCTCTGGATCGCAATGTCGGCATGACCATGTTCCTGGCGGTAGGTGTGTTCGGCGTGGCGAATCTGGTATTTGCCCTCTCTACCCTCTTCTGGCTGTCCTGCCTTGCCCTGCTGATTGCCGGGGCCGCGGACATGGTCAGCGTCTATATTCGTTCGGCTCTGGTGCAGTTCTCGACACCGGATGCCATGCGCGGTCGGGTCAATGCGGTCAACATGCTGTTTATCGGCTCATCCAACGAGCTGGGTGAGTTCCGCGCAGGCACCAGCGCGTCCCTGATCGGCCCGATCCCCGCTGCGATCATGGGTGGTCTGTGTACGCTGGGTGTCGTCGGTGCCTGGATGGTCGGCTTCAAAAGCTTGCGGCGAGTGAATCACTTTGCCGATGCGTCGCCGCCTGTAGAGAACGAGCAACGGGCAAAACCGGTGTGACACCCGATGAGTCCATACAGTTGGACGGCCGGACTGGCGGAGTGACGTATCACCAGCAACACTCTCTAGAGTTCAGCGGAGGACTTCCAGAATGCTGTGGAAAAAAGGCCGACGCAGCGACAACGTAGTCGATGCCCGCGATGGCAGTAGCGGCGGTGGCGGCATGCGCATCGGTGGCAAGGGCCTCAGCCTGGGCGGCGTGGTGATTATCGTCGCCTTCGGTTTGCTGACTGGCCAGGACCCGATGCAGATCCTCGGGCAACTCACCGGGGAAATGACGCAACAATCCCCTCAAGTCAGCCCGCAGACCCGACAGGCACCGCCCGCCAACGATCAGCAGGCCGAGTTTGTGCGCAGCATTCTTGGCGACACCGAAGATACCTGGCGCGCCGTGTTCGCCCAGAACGGTCGCCAGTACAAGGACCCGGTTCTGGTGCTGTTCCGCGGTCAGGTAAACTCGGCGTGCGGTTTTGCGACCTCTGCCACAGGCCCTTTCTACTGCCCGGCCGATCAGCAGGTTTATCTGGACCTGGAGTTTTTCCGCGAGATGTCCCAGCGCTTTTCAGCCGCCGGGGATTTCGCCCAGGCTTACGTCATCGCCCATGAAGTGGGCCATCATGTGCAGACCCTGCTGGGCATTTCAGCCAAGGTCCAGGCGGCTCGCCAACAAGGTCAGCGCATGGAAGGCAACAACGGCCTGCTGGTCCGCCAGGAGTTGCAGGCCGACTGTCTTGCGGGGGTTTGGGCCTACAACGCACAAAAGCGTTTGAACTGGCTTGAGCCGGGTGATATTGAAGAGGCACTGAATGCGGCAAACGCCATTGGCGATGATCGCTTGCAGCAGCAAGGCCGTGGCCGGGTCGTACCGGATTCCTTCACCCATGGAACGTCCGCCCAGCGAGTACGCTGGTTCAAGACCGGTTTTGCACAAGGCCACATCAACCAATGCGATACATTCGCCGCCAAGAGTCTCTGAGCACATGATTAAACCGCTTCTGGTCCTGTTGTTAAGCACTGCCTTTGCGAGCTTCGGCGCTCATGCCGAGGATCAAGCGGTAAAATCGATCAGCCCGGATCGCCTGACCATCAATGGCAGCCAGGCCACACTGGGCCTGAGTCAGGAATGGGTTCATCCCAAACCCCGGATCGAGCGCGTCGTGATCGTGCTGCATGGTCGCCTGCGCAATGCGCAGACCTACCTGCGCAGCATCGAGCGGGCAGCCAACCAGTCCAAGGAGCGCAGCAAGACCCTGCTGATCGCCCCGCAGTTTCTGGACGAGAAGGATATCGTTGCTCACCACCTGTCCGACTCGATCCTGCGCTGGCGCCAGAACAGCTGGATGGAAGGTGCCACCGCCGTCGATCCCAAACCGATCAGTTCGTTTATCGTCATTGACCATATCCTCAAGCGCCTGAGCGACAGCAAGCTGTTCCCCAACCTCAAGGAAATCGTCATCGCCGGGCATTCCGGGGGTGCCCAGGTGGTGCAGCGTTACGCGATGATTGGCGGCAAGGAAGATGCGTTGCTCAACCGTGAAGGCGTGAAACTGCGCTACGTGATCGCCAACCCTTCTTCCTATGCCTATTTCGATGCCGAGCGTCCTGAAACGGTTTCGGCGCAAAGCTGCCCCAACTTTGACGACTGGAAGTACGGGCTGAAGAAAATGCCGTTCTATTCAGGCAAGGAAAAGCCTGTGGACATCGAAAAGGCCTATGTGAAACGCGATATCACCTATCTGCTGGGCGAACTGGACACTGACCTCAATCACCCGGCGCTGGACAAGACCTGCGCCGCCGAGGCACAGGGCCCGAACAGGCTGACTCGCGGGCAGAACTACTTCAAGTACCTGCAAAAACGTCACCCGGAAGGGCTGAACCAGCATCTGGTCATCGTGCCGAAAGTCGGACACAGCGGTGACGGGATCTTTACTTCGCCTGAAGGACAGGCGGTTTTGTTCAAACCGTTCTGATTGCGCAGCGTTCGCGGATGAGCGGTGCGCCGCTCATCCGCGAAGATCACTGATCCAGCATCCCCCGCAATGCCACACAATCGGCGACATGCCAGTCAGCCAGCTCCGGCCACGGATTTTCAGGCAGGTTGACCAGCACCGTCTTTGCGCCTGCCGCCCGGCCACAGTCCAGGTCATGACGGTAATCGCCGATCATGACCATCTGCGCAGGGTCAACGTCCCATGCACCAGCCAGCTTGAGCAGACCGGCGGGGTTCGGTTTTGGCGTCGCTTCGTCTCGCCCCAGTACATCCTCTTGCGCAAAGCAGTCCGCCAGCCCGATGGCTTCCAGCGTGATGTAGGCCAGTTCACGGGCGTTGCGGGTCAGAATGCCAAGACGATAGCCGCGCCCGGCCAGCTCCCGTACCAGCTCGACAGCCCCTGTCGCCGGCCGTGAGGCCAGCGCCAGCTCGCGCTCATGCTCCAACAGCCATGCATGTTTGGCCGCGCAGACATCGGCAGGCAATGCCGCCAGATGTCCGAGAATGTCGTCTTCCAGCGGGATCTCCAGTGCTCGCCTGATGGCCGGGAAGTCATGTACGGAAATCGTCAGGGTGCCGTCCATGTCGAACACCCAGTTCTGAATATGCTTGAGGCTCATGACCAGTCCTTGCGATGGCGAATCAGCCCTTCCTGGCTGACCGACGCGACCAGTTGCCCGGCGCGGTTGAAGATACTGCCGCGAGAGAAACCTCGGGAGTTGCCTGCCCATGGGCTGTCCATTGCATACAGCAACCATTCATCGGCGCGCAGATCGCTATGGAACCACAGCGAGTGATCCAGGCTGGCGACCTGCATGTCACGCTGCCAGACCGTCTTGCCATGAGGCAGCAAGGAAGTGGTCAGCAAGTTGAAGTCCGAGGCATAGGCCAGCATGTATTTATGCAGCGCCGGCACATCCTTCAAGGTGCCATCGGCACGGAACCAGACGTATTTGACCGGTTCGCCGGGCTTGGGATTGTAAGGGTCTTCGGCGGTTACCGGGCGAAACTGAATAGGCTTGGGGCACAGAAACTTGTCGCGCATCGCCTCGGGGATAAGGTGCGCACGCTGAGTCAGCAGCTCCAGCTCCGATGGCAGGTTTTCCGGACCGGCGATCTGCGGCATCGTGGTCTGATGCTCGAATCCCTCTTCGTCATACTGGAACGAGGCGCTGCACGTGAAGATCGGCTTGCCCTTCTGGATCGCCGTCACGCGGCGGGTGCTGAAGCTGCCGCCGTCACGGACACGGTCAACCTGATAGACCACAGGCAAGGCGGCATCGCCAGGACGCAGGAAGTAGCCGTGGAGGGAATGAACATGGCGGTCTTCTTCCACCGTCTGGCTGGCGGCCGACAGCGACTGGCCCAGCACCTGCCCACCGAACAGTTGGCGAAAGCCGAGGTCCTGGCTGCGACCGCGAAAAAGGTTCTCCTCGATAGGTTCCAGCGTCAGCAGCTCGACCAGATCATCCAACACTTGGCTCATTCACGACTCCTCGCACAAAACATACCCGCGCACGCAAGGCCTGCGCGGCAGGGTTGAAATGATACAGAATTTAACGCGACTGGCTGAATCAAGGTTTGAGCGTGTTGAGCCACTGTTCACGGTTTATTCGATACAGCACATGAGGTTTGAGCGGGTGCCCGTCAGGTAAACCGGGATGCTCGAAGTTATCGGGCGGATTGTTCTGCATGCCGATGGCTTGCATCACTTTCTGCGAGGGTTCATTGCTCACCGCCGTGAACGACACGATTTCCTCCAGCCCCAGGCGCTCGAAACCACAGCCCAGAACGGTCCATGCCGCCTCGCTGGCAAAGCCCAGCCCCCAATGCTCACGCGCCAGACGCCAGCCGATTTCCACCGCAGGCGTGAAATGCGCATCGAAGCCCACCACTCCAAGCCCGGTAAAACCGATAAAAGCCCCGTTGTCCTTGCGCTCAAGAGCCCAGAGACCAAAGCCCAGTTCAGCGAAATGACCGCGCACGCGCCCGATCATGGCAGCACTTTCAAGGCGGCTCATGGGCTCGGGAAAGTAGCGCATGACCTGCGGGTCCGCGCACATGGCGGCGAATGTGGGCAGGTCATCATCACGCCATTGCCGCATCAGCAGCCGTGCGCTATCGAGTTTGAGTATCGGCTCCATCGATTCCTCCCTGTAACCACGCAAATGATTGCGCCAGTGTAGCCTGTCGACGCTCAAGGTTGCTGTGCGACGGCCTGCATTACTGGCACTATCCGGCTTCGACCCCAGACCGGACGTAAAATGTCCCTGCCGCTTATCTATCATGATGACTACAGCCCGCACTTCCCGGCTGACCATCGCTTCCCCATGGACAAGTTCCGCCTGCTGCGCGATCACCTGGTCGACAGCGGCCTGATCACGGACGCCCGGCTTCTGCGCCCGGAACTGTGCCCGGCCGACATTCTGGCACTGGCTCATGACCCTTCTTATATTCAGCGCTACATGAGTGGAGAGCTGTCACGCGAGGACCAACGCCGGCTGGGCCTGCCATGGAGCGAAGATCTGGCCCGACGTACCATTCGTGCAGTGGGCGGTTCTCTGCTGACAGCCGAACAGGCACTGAAGCATGGCCTGGCCTGCCATCTTGCAGGCGGCACCCATCATGCGCACTACGACTACCCGGCCGGGTTCTGCATCTTCAACGATCTGGCCGTCATCAGCCATTACCTGCTGGCCAGCGGCCGCGTGGGTAAAGTACTGATCTTCGACTGCGATGTGCATCAGGGCGACGGCACGGCACGTATCCTCGCCGACACCGACGACGCCATTACCGTGTCGCTGCACTGCGAAAAGAACTTCCCGGCCCGCAAGGCACAGAGCGACTGGGACATCCCGCTGCCCATGGGCATGGGCGATGCGGACTACCTGAAAGTCGTCGACGACCTGCTCAACTACCTGCTACCCATCTACCAGCCGGACCTGGTGCTCTATGACGCGGGAGTGGATGTTCACAAGGACGACGCCCTCGGCTACCTGCGACTGACCGATGAAGGCCTGGCCGCACGGGACGAAACCGTCATGCGTCATTGCCTGGGCCGTGATATTCCCGTGATGGGTGTTATTGGCGGCGGCTACAGCAAAGACCGCAAAGCCCTGGCGCGGCGGCACGGCATATTGCATCACAGCGCGCAGCGGGTATGGGTGGAGATGGGGTTGGGTTAGGGTTTACCAGTTGGTTGGTGGTAAACGACGGGTGTGAAAAATGCGCAATATCTGCAAGCACCCACCGCGCACACGGTAGGGAATGATGTATGGACGGTCAGGCAATACCCATTCCCGAGTGCCACTGAGTCGCCCTTCACGCCCCATCGCCGGAAAAAGAGCCAACTGCTCGACGCCAGCCTTTATCGCCCGGACGAAATCGGCAGCAGCTTGCGGACTATCCACTGCAATGTAAGCGGCTTCGTCATCGAGATTCTTCAGCGCTGTTCTTAGCCACTCAACGCGCATTGCCGGTCCACTTGTCCATCATGGCGCTGACATCTTCATCGCTGGCAAAGTCTCCTGCATCAGCCTCCTGAATGGAACGCTGGATCTCGGCAATCTGCCAGGCTTCACGATCGAGATACTCGCGCAAGGCATCGATAGCCAGGAACGACTTGGTACGCCCGGTGGCTTTTGCAAGGCTGGCAAGGGTGGCCGCCATTTCATCAGGTAAACGTATAGACATAGTGGACATGATGACCTCCAGAAAGAACACTCAGTACATAACCATACATTGTCATACACCGTACTACACCCATACACCGACGCGAAATCAGGCCAATATTTGAATCTCGGGTAGAATGCCCAGCCACTCATCACTGACACCCCGCCCACCATGACCGACTCAAAATCCCCAACGCCTTCATCCGTCGCCATCATTGGAGGCGGCCCCGCGGGGTTGATGGCGGCTGAGGTGTTGAGTCAGGCCGGGATCAAGGTCGATCTGTATGACGCCATGCCGTCGGTGGGGCGCAAGTTTCTGCTGGCGGGTGTGGGCGGGATGAATATCACTCATTCGGAGCCGTACCCGGCGTTTCTGTCGCGCTATGCCGAGCGTGCGCCGATGATCGCGCCCTTGCTGCGCAGCTTTGATGCCGATGCGCTGTGCAAGTGGATTCATGAGTTGGGTATTCAAACGTTCGTGGGCAGTTCGGGCCGTGTGTTCCCGACCGACATGAAAGCCGCCCCGCTGCTGCGGGCCTGGCTCAAGCGCTTGCGCGAAGCGGGCGTGGTGATTCATAACCGCCATCGCTGGTTGGGCTGGAATACCGATGGCAGCCTGCGCATTGCCTCGGTGGAGGGTGAACTGGCCCTCAAGCCCGATGCAACATTGCTGGCACTGGGCGGTGCCAGTTGGGCTCGCCTGGGCTCCGACGGTGCCTGGCTGCCTTGGTTGCAAGCGCGCGGTGTTGAGACTGCGCCTCTCCAGGCCGCCAACTGTGGCTTTGAGGTTTCGGCCTGGAGCGAGCTACTGCGTGGCAAGTTCGCGGGCTCGCCCCTGAAGAATATCGCCATCGGCCTGCCAGACGACACGCCTCGCCTTGGCGAGTGCGTGCTGACAGAAACCGGTGTGGAAGGCAGCCTGATTTATGCACTCTCGGCCAGAATTCGTGAGCAGATCAATCGTTCAGGCTCAGCGACGGTGCAGATCGACCTGTTACCCGGCAAGACGCTCAATGATGTGCAAAAAGCCCTGAGCAAACCTCGCGGCTCGCGCTCGATGTCCAAGCACCTGCAAAGCCAGTTGGGGCTGGACGGCGTCAAGGCCGCGCTCCTGCGTGAACTGGCGACAAAGGAAGCCTTTGCCGATCCCGCCTTGCTGAGCCAGGCCATCAAGGCACTGCCTCTGAACCTGATCAAACCCCGCCCGCTCGATGAAGCGATCAGCACCGCAGGCGGCGTGACGTTCGAGGGGCTGGACGAGGGTTTGATGCTCAAGCAACTGCCGGGCGTGTTCTGCGCCGGTGAGATGCTGGACTGGGAAGCGCCGACCGGCGGTTACCTGCTGACCGCCTGCTTCGCAAGCGGCCGGGCTGCCGGGCTCGGAATCATTGACTGGTGCAGCCAACAGGCAGGAGAGAATTCCTTCGCGAGACGTCATTGAAGGCGATAGATTTTCTTTGGATGTTCACAACCTTCGTGGGAAGGAGCTTGCTCGCGACAGGGCCAGTGAAAGCTGAAGAGATGCTTTGCCTTCAATGCCGCCTTCGCGCCCAAGGTCGCTCCCACAATGGGTTGAAAGATCAGGGCTTTTTCTTGCGCGGCCCGGTGTTGAACACAGGCACCTTGCGCACCGCTTTGACCACTGGCGCAGGCTCGGTATCACCGCTGTCGACCCACTTGCCCAAATTACGCTTGCCGCCTGAGACCTTGGGCTTTTTCGGCTTCTTGGGTTTCTTGAGGATCTGCCCGCTGGCGTCGGTGGTCGGTACGCGATGCTCTGGCTCGAAATCCTGCTCTTCCTTGCGCACCAGTGTCTGACGGGTCAGCACTTCAATCGCCGACAGCAACTCGACTTCATCGGCACAGACCAGCGAGATCGCTTCCCCGGTAAGACCCGCACGCCCGGTACGCCCGATGCGGTGGACGTAATCCTCGGCCACGATAGGCAAGTCCAGATTGACCACGGTCGGCAGGTCATCGATATCCAGACCACGGGCCGCGACATCGGTAGCCACCAGAATCTGTACTTCACTGGCCTTGAAACGGTCCAGAGCACGCTGGCGGGTCGCCTGGGGCTTGTCGCCATGAATACCGTCGGCATTGATACCCAGCCCTTGCAGACGCTCGACCAGTTGATCGACGCCGACACGGGTCTTGGCGAACACCAACACCTGGCTCCAGCGCTGCTTTTTCAGCAGGTGGATGAACAGCTCGGTCTTGCGCTTCTTGTCGACCGGCACAACCCACTGCTTGACCGAAGACGCCGCCACATTGCGCGGGCTGACTTCAATGCTCAGAGGATCGTTGAGCATCTGCGAGGCCAGCAGGCGGATCTCGTCGGAGAAGGTGGCGGAGAACAGCAGGGTCTGGCGGCGTTTGGGCAGCGCTGCATAAATCCCGCGCAGTTCTTCGGCAAAGCCCAGATCCAGCATGCGATCGGCTTCATCGAGAATCAGGGTTTGCAGTTGCGAGAACTTGACCGCGTTCTGGCGATGCAGGTCCAGCAGACGGCCTGGCGTGGCGACCAGTACATCCACGCCCTTGCGCAGCTTCATCATTTGCGGGTTGATGCTCACGCCGCCATACACGGCATAGGTGCTCAACGGCAGGTGTTCCGCGTATTGGCGGATGCTTTCATGCACCTGCTCGGCCAGCTCACGGGTCGGGGCCAATACCAGAGCGCGCACCGAATTGGGGGCGACTTTCGGGCCTTCCATGGTCAGGCGCTGCAACAGCGGCAAGGCAAAGCCGGCGGTCTTGCCGGTGCCGGTCTGGGCGGCGGCCATCAGGTCACGACCGGCCAGCACCGGAGGAATCGCCTGTGCCTGAACAGGCGTCGGGGTCTGGTAGCCGAGTGCATCGAGGGCACGCAGCAAGGGTTCGATCAGGCCGAGAGAGGCGAATGTCATGGGGGTACCGTTGGGGAATTCACTGCAAGGCGCGCAGTTTACCCTGTCCGGCCCTCTCAGGTTAGCTTGCGCGTACCGATAACGATCGACAGACAAGAAGCAGCAACGGAAATCTAAAACCCACGCTGACGCTTGAGCGCTTCACTGATTTTTGCGGCTGGGACTTTTTGCAGCGAGCACAGCAACTGGTGGGAAACCCCGGCGATACCGTGGGTCTGACGCAGTTCGTTGGTCAGATAGGCCGTCAGGTTGGCGGCCATCTCGGCATCGGCCATGGCCCTGTGAGCCTTGCCGGTGTTGGGCAGGCGGGCATAGCTCGTGAGAGTGCCGAGCTTGTGATTCGGAGCTCCCGGCATCAGGCGGCGCGCCAGCAACATCGAACAGGCAAAGCTTTGCTCGCGGGTACGCTGGATACGTGACAGTTCGTAATCCCAGAACTTCTGGTCGAACGAAGCGTTGTGCGCCACCAGAGGTGTTGCACCGACAAAATCACAGACATCGTTCATCACCCGCTCGGCCGAGGGTGCCGTGCGGATCATGCTGTTGCTGATACCGGTCAGGCCTTCGATAAAGGCTGGAATACGCACCCCGGCGTTCATCAGGCTCTGATAGCGATCGACGATACGCCCCTGCTCCATGATGACCACGGCAATCTCGGTGGCCCGACAGCTATGGCCAGGAGAAATACCGGTGGTTTCAAAGTCAATGACAGCGATACGTTCCAACACGGGGTGCAATCCTTAAAAAATAATCATCACTTGAGCAGCAACGCGCCTTCGATCGGCACGTAGCGACTGGCAGCACGAATCAGCGAATTGGCCGTCAACCCCGGAACCCCGTAAGCCACGGCTTCGACGCCATGCTTGTCGATGATGCGTTCAAGCAACAGATCGAAATCTCCGTCACCTGACGCCAGCACCACTTCATCCACCTGCGGCGCGACGTCCATGATATCGATGGTGATCCCAACGTCCCAGTCGCCCTTGGCCGAGCCATCGCTGCGCTGGATGTACGGTTTGAGTTTGACGGTGAACCCCAGGTTGCGAAGGATCTGCTGGAATTGCTGCTGCTTGCTGTCACCACGATCGATGGCGTACGCAAACGCCTGGACTATTTGCCCACGCTTGCTGATATCCGCCCACAACGCGGCGTAATTGAAATGACAACCATGCGCCTGACGCACGGTGTAATAGAGGTTCTGTACATCAGCGAACACCGCGATCTTCTTCACCGCAATTCCTCATGACGCAGACAAGATTCGTCAGCCGGTGCAGCAGTATGCCATGAGAGAGCCTGCGGGATTCGCTCCTGCCGCGCAGGAGCGAATGAATCCGCTCTATCCGGCTCAGACGAACGAATCATCGTCCGAAAACATATCGCCACCATCCCCGTAGCTGTCATCAGCCATATATTGCGAGTCCTGCTGACCCCAATTGTCCGAGTCATTGCTTTGCACGGGCTGGTCGTGGATGACCTCGACAATTTCTTCAGGCTGGTTGTGGTGGCCGAACAGGCTGCTGATGCCTTGCGCCAGCATCACACCGCCCGCCACACCGGCTGCGGTTTGCAGAGCGCCACCCAGAAAGCCGCTGCCTTTGGGCGCAGCAGGTGGTGCAGCATAGTTGCCGGGCTGCGCAGGTGGCGGATTGAAACCCGCGCCATCACGCCAACCACCGCCAGAAGCCTGTGCAGGCTGGGGCTGTGGAGCACGCGATGCGCTACCACCAAAGATACTCGACAGAAAACCGCCACTGGCCGGCGCTGATGCTGCCTGGCCCCTGGCCTGCTGGAGTTCGGCCTGAAGCTGCTGGATCTGCTCGTCACGCTGCTTGAGCTGAAGATTCAACTGGTTGACGGCTGCTTCCTGAACCAGAATCGCCTGCGCCATGTAATACGCAGCGGCAGGCTGGCGGGTGAGATGCTCCTTGATCCGCGCTTCAGCCCCCGCGTCCCGGGCTACCGAGACTGTTTCAGCACTTTTCAGCTTAGAGAAAAGTTCGTCGATCAGGGTTTGCTCTTGGGTGTTCATGGCGACCTCGCTGGATTGCCGTTAAAAATCTTCGTCCAGCCGAATGAATGGACTTCACTCAAGTAATGGGGCTGGGCAAGCGCTGTTCAACCGGATGAACAAAAAGTTAAGAAAGCCCTGCCCCGGTCATTGCCGCCCTTGGTTCGACAAAAGGCATGGGCTAAAGTGTCGACCTGCTTTTTGCCTGTGACCTACCCACATGAACCCGCTGAACGTTATCCAGGACTCGCTCTACTTTTTCAGGCGAAACCTGGGAAGCATCCTGATGCTGTGCCTGCCACTGGTGGTACTTGAAGCGCTTGCCAAACAAGCACTGGGCAACGCACTGGGCGCCAACACCACTTTCGCCTATGAACTGCTGATCGGCCTGCTGTTCTATCCGCTCTACACTGGCGCGCTGATCCTGTTTCTCGATGCCCGCACACGGGGCGAGACGCCTCTGGTACGTGACCTGCTGGCCATGGCCCTGCGCCTGTGGCCGACCTTCGCGGTGCTGTCGGCACTCAGCACCCTGCTGATTCTGTTCGGGCTGTCGCTGTTCGCAATCCCCGGCATCTGGGTGATGGTCAAACTGGCGTTCTGCGAATACCTGCTGGTGTTACGCAAACTGACGCCATTCATGGCCATGCGCGAAAGCATGCTGATGACCACCGGCCACTTCATGCGCATCCTGCTCTGTGTGTTGTGTGTCTATATCCCCCTGTCGCTGCTGGAAGGCCTGGGGCTTTACCTGTTCCCGGAACCCCAGAGCCCTGCGGTGTCACTGGTGCTCGACAGCCTTGGCAGCTTCCTGCAACTGTTCACCACCATCGTGATGTTTCGTCTGTTCATGCTGGTCAGCGAGCCTGCGGACAAGGCCTGAGCCACGAAACGGCTGCCAAGGACTGGCGGCTCGGCTATGCTCGTTCGCTAACCCGTCACTGAGCGCCATGCGCTCCAAGTCGAGCCGATGCCCCGTTTCCTCTTGCGTCTGACACTCATTGCCCTGGCCCTGACCGGCCTTGTGCTGGCAATGATCCATAGCCTGACCTGGCGCCCGGAAGACCGGGAACCCGTCACGGCCATCTGTACCTCCCAGGCACCACCGCTGGTGCCGGGGCAAGCGCTGAAAGTCATGACCTGGAACATTCAGTACCTGGCGGGAAAACGCTATGTGTTCTGGTATGACATGGCAGATGGAAGCGGCGAAGACGAACGCCCGACCCACGAAGATATCGCCTACAACCTCGATGAAGTGGCGCGGGTCATCCGTGACGAACAACCGGATATCGTCCTGCTGCAGGAAGTCAGCGACGGCGCCAAGAATGCCGACTACCAGAACCAGCTGGCCCTGCTTCAGGAGCGGGTGACCGATCTGTACCCATGCAGCACAGAGGCGTTCTACTGGAAGGCAGACTTCGTGCCGGACCTGCACATCCGGGGCAGTGTCGGCATGAAACTGGCGACCCTGAGCCGCTATCGCATCGATCACGCCGAGCGGCTGCAATTGCCGGTGCCTGAAGCCAATATCATCAGCCGTCAGTTCAAGCCGCGCCCCGCCTTGCTGGTGAGCTACCTGCACTTGCGCGATGGCGGACAGCTCGCGGTCATCAACACCCACTTGAGTGCGCCGAACAGAGGCGACGGGACACTACAACGCCAGGTGCAGGTCACCGGCAAGCTATTGGACTCCCTTGAGAGCAGCGGCACGCCCTGGCTGATCGGCGGCGACTTCAACCTGTTGCCGCTGGGCCAGTACCAACGCCTGCCAGCAGAACAGCAAGCCAGCTATAACGCAGACAGCGAACTGCATGAGCTTTGGGAAAAGTACCCGATGATTCCCGCCAATACTGAAGCCAGCGGTATTGAGCGCAGTAAGTGGCTGACCCACTTCCCCAACGACACACGGGTGAGCGGGCCGGACAGAACCCTTGATTACCTGTTCTACAGCCCGAGCCTGAAGCGCATCGATGCCCGGGTTCGCCGGGATGACACGCTGCTCATTTCAAACCACTTGCCGCTCATCGGGCGCTTTCTGTTGCCGGTTCAGGAGGAGAAGCCTACGGCTTTCGAGATTGTGCCCGAGCGCCAGGTTGAGCGAGATGTAGAGCAAGGCGACCGGTAACAAACGCAAGCGGCTCCGTTGTCAGCGCTCCATGGATTAAAACTCGGTTATGACAGTTACACCTGTCGTCTCGAACCGATCCATGTTCACAAGTGCGTCGATGGACTGTTCCAGGCTGATGGTTTTGCCGACGAGCTTCTCAGGTGCCAATTTGCCAGAGGAGATCATTTCGATCATGGCGTCATAACGGTGTGCCTGCATTCCGTGGCTGCCGTAGATTTCCAGTTCATACGCGATGACCTTGCTCATCGGAATCGCCGGCTTCGCATGGTCAGCGAGCATCAGGCCAACCTGGACGTGCCTGCCCCGACGGCGCAGGTTATTGATGGAGTTGAAACAGGTGGTCGGATGGCCCAATGCATCCAGCGAAACATGGGCGCCGCCCTTGGTGATTTCCAGAACCGCTTCGCTGACATCCGCAACGCGGTTGGCATTCACTGTCGCAACAGCACCGAGCGAGCGGGCCAGTTCAAGTTTGTCGTCCGAGATATCGATGGCGATAACGTTGGCCCCGATGGCTTGAGCAATCATGACGGCTGACAGGCCAACACCCCCACAGCCGTGTACCGCAACCCAATGCCCCGCCGCGACCTTGCCCTGATCAACGACCGCACGGAACGAGGTGACAAAACGGCAGCCCAGGCTGGCGGCAGTCGCGAAGTCCATGCTTTCAGGCAGTGCGACCAGATTCAGGTCCGCCTTGTGGATGCCGACGTATTCAGCAAAGGAACCCCAGTGAGTGAAACCTGGCTGAAACTGGGTGTGACAGACTTGCTGGTTACCGCTGTTGCACTCCGGGCAGGCACCACAACCGCCCACGAACGGCACGGTCACACGATCACCGACCTTCCATTTAGTGACGTCCTTGCCCACCTCCGCCACGACCCCGGCCAGTTCATGCCCCGGAACATGCGGCAGTTGAATGTCCGGATCATGCCCCTTCCAGCCGTGCCAATCGCTGCGGCAGACGCCAGTCCCCAGTACCTGAATGACAACGCCATGACGCTCTGGAGTCGGGTCTTCGACGGTCATGAGACGCGGCGGCAGGGAAAAGGCTTCGTAGACTACAGCTTTCATGAAAAACACCTCTGCTGGGACAGGCACGACAACGAAAAAACACCGACTGAATAGCGCCTCCAGTATGAATGAACCCGGTGAAATTACCTTTCAAGCTGCAATTGACGCCGCACAACAACTGAAATTAAATTTCATTTAAATATTCAAAATGAAAGATTCCGCCATGATTGAACAGCTGGACAAGGTAGATATTGCAATCTCGGATCGACTGCAGCGCAACGGCAGGCTGTCGAATGTCAAACTGGCGGAGCAACTTTCCCTCAGCGAAGCCTCTTGCTGGCGAAAGCAGAAACGCCTTGAAGAAGACGGAGTGATCGAGGGCTATCAAGCAATCCTGAACCGCAAGAAACTGGGGCTTGGGGTGATGGCATTCGTGCAGATTTCCTGCACGGACCATAGCGAGGAAGCTACAGCCAGGTTTGAAAAGATCATTGAATCGGCACCGCAAGTGCTCAGTTGCCACAACACAACCGGCGAAGCGGACTTTCTACTTCAAGTCGTTGCAAAAGACCTGGACAGCTACAGCCGGTTTGTTGAAAAAGTCCTGAGAAAACTTCCAGGCGTATCGAGCATTCGCTCGAACCTTTCACTGCGCGAGATGAAGACCACCAATCGACTGCCGGTGACTGAGTTGTTGAGTATTTAGAGGCCTGACCCAACTGGAATGCGAGGCGGCAAGCCGCCTCACACAACCTGTGCTCTAGACCTTTTCGATCCAGCCTGCGGGCGCTTCGATATCGCCGTTCTGGATACCCGTCAGTTCGTTGTACAAACGCTGGGTAAGAGGGCCGGCTTCATGTTCGCTATGGAACACATGCAGCCGATCCTTGTAGTGGATACCGCCAATCGGTGTGATAACCGCCGCTGTTCCACAAGCGCCTGCTTCCTTGTAGTCGCCCAGGTTATCGATGTAGACATCCTCTTCCACCGCATTAAGCCCCAAGCGGCTCTGGGCCAGCTCGATCAACGATGCGCGGGTGATGCCAGGCAGTACCGAAGGTGAACGAGGCGTCACAAAGGTATTGTCGTAAGTGATGGCAAAGAAGTTGGCCGAACCGACTTCCTCGATCTTTTTATGGGTCAGCGGATCGAGATAGATGCAGTCGGCAAAACTGGCTGCCCGCGCTTCTGTGCCGGGCAACAGGCTGGCGGCATAGTTGCCTCCCACCTTGGCGGCGCCAGTGCCATTGGGGGCTGCGCGGTCATAGTCCGAGATGACGAAGTTGCTGGGCTGCAATACGCCCTTGAACAGCGCACCGACCGGAATACAGAACACGCAGAAGATGAATTCCGGCGCGCTACGCACACCGATATTGTCACCGACGCCGATCACGAAAGGTCGCAGATACAACGAACTGCCTGTCCCGTAAGGAGGCAGAAACTTTTCGTTGGCTTTGATCACCTGCTTGCACGCATCGATGAACTGCTCAGTCGATACCGTCGGCATCAGCAGACGCGAGCAACTGCGTTGCATGCGCGCAGCATTCTGATCGGGGCGAAACAGGTTGATGGAGCCGTCCTTGCAACGGTAGGCCTTCATCCCCTCGAAACACTGCTGGCCATAATGCAGCGCAGTCGAGCCTTCGCTGATATGCAGGTGGTTGTCTTCGGTCAGATAACCTTCCTGCCACTCACCATCACGCCAGTGCGAAATGTAGCGAAAGTCGGTTTTTCTGTAGCTGAAACCCAGGTTATTCCAATCCAGTTGCGGATGTTCCATGTCACGATTCCTGATGACTGTTACGCGCGGTGTTTATTGGTTCCAGATGATGCTCAGTGCGTCATCGAGCCATTGGTGATAAGCATTGGCTGCTTCGTCCGAGGCATGCACCGAGAAGATGAAGCCCGGATACCCGCCAAATGCCGGAGGCGGTGGCGACACATGCCCCGCCTCGAAGAAGGTCACGACTCGTGCGGTTTCAGGATGCTGCTCGACCTTGTCCAGCCCCGAGAAGCCACTGAAACGGCCATCGCCGCGCAAAGGAATGATGTAGTTCGCAGCCACTCGGGCAGCAGGAAGTACATCGGGCAACGCTGGAGTCGGCAAGCCAAGGGCAGCAGTCATGCACAACTTTGCGAACGAGACGCCAGTGCTCTGCTCCACCACAAAATGCGACACACCCGAGCCACCGATACGGGCACCGATTTCAATCACATACGGTTGCAGCCCGGCATCCAGGCGAAGCTCCACGTGCGCTGCGCCCATGGTAATGCCCAAGGCCTTCACGCCTTCACGCGCCGCCTCACACAAGGCCACGATCAACGGATCATCGATATCCCGGCGCTGACGATAGATTGTTTCTTCAAACCAGGGACCTTCGGGCTGTCCCTTGTCGCCGACTGCCAGGACATGCACGCCTTCGATATCGACAAAGCACTCCACCACGAACTCTTTACCGGGCAGATACTGCTCGACCACCAGGCCCACAGCCTTGTCCTGATCGTAGAAACGCGCCAGGTCATTGCTCTGAACATTCCATACGGCCTTGATAAGACCGGGGAGTTCTTCTGCGGTCCTGGCCAGCATCACACCGGTGCTCGACCAGCCGGAAAGCGGCTTGATCACCAGAGGCAGGCCCAGAGCATGGACTTGCGAAAGGTCTTCAGGATTGTCGATGTAACGGAACCCCGGTGATCTCAAGCCAGCATCGGCGAACGCCTGACGCATCAGGTACTTGTTGCGTGCCAGCGCCGCGACTTCAGGCTCGATGCCAGGAGTGCCGATTTTTTTCGCCGCCAGAGCCGTCCAGATGATCGCCTCTTCGCGAAGGGTCATGACCCCGCCGATCCCGCGCTCCTCGACTCCGGCCGCAAAGGCCTCCAGAGCCACCTGCGGCTCATCGAAAACCGGCAGTTGCCAGGTCGACGTGACCGCTGGCAACCGGGCTGGTGCGCTCTCGGTCGTGTCGTAAATCAGTACCAGCTCAATACCCGCCGCTTGTGCAGCTTCAAATACAAACGACAACTTGGCACTGCGATGGCAAACCAACGCCAGCTTTTTCATTTCATTTCCTCACTAACCGGGAATCGTGGGAGCGGCGCTTCAATTGCCATCCCGAGACACCCGATGCATCGACAAATAACAGGGTGATCCCGACGACAGCCGCAATCATCGCAATGACTTTCACTGCACCCAACGACGCGCCGGAGCCGATCAACCACTCACCCGCGACCACTGCGAAAGGAGCAAGCAGGCCTATGGCGTTGGCGTACAGCACGCCGCCTTCGGCCAGAACCTTCTGGTACAGCACATACACCGGAGCCGAACACGCAGCCCCCAGAATCAGCACCTTGAGAACATCCTCAAGGCTCAGCCGCAACAAGGGCGCCGGATCAAGAATGAACAGCGGCGCGAAGGTTGCGGCAGAGATCAAGGTGACCCAGGCCAGCGAGGTGAGCAGAGGTAAATCCTTGAGATAACGCTTGGACAGCAGGCCATAGACGGCATAGGAAAACGCCGCCACCAACGCCAGGGCGATACCTGCCGCACTGACCGCGCCGCCTTCATTGCCGCTTGCATTGAACGCCAGTGCAGCCGCACTGACGATCAACACGCCACTGAGCTTCAACCATGAAAAACCCAGACTGCGAGACAGGAAACCCAGCAGATAGGTAATGCCCGGAATGGTCGCAAGGACCATGGTCAGATCGCTGGCCTTCAGTGTTTTCAAGGCGCCGAAGCTACAGGCGAAATACAGGGAGAAACCCAGGACCGACAGTATGAAAAACCCTGGCATCCTTGATCGCAACGGGATAGAGGCCAGTGCCGCCCGCTCACGAAATGCCACGATCAGCCACAGGGCAGCCGTCGTCGCCCACAGCCGGAGCCCGACGGCATGCATTACCGGAATGCTGCCAATCAGGTTCTTGGACAACAGCCAACTGACCGAAAACAGCGCCAGAATGGCAAAGGTGAATAGCAGCAGCCGCCCTTTCAAGGCACTCAACGAGGCAACTCCTCAAGCACCCGGCGCGCATAGTGCGAAGTCGGGAAATTGAAGCGTGCCTGTGGACTCTGCGGAGCGCCCAAGTGCTTGTGGACATAATCTCTGGCGCCAGCCAGATAGGCTTCGTCGTCCAGACGCTCCAAGGCTTCGATATCGGCAATCACCGTCGATATCTGCTCGCCAAGACGCTCGGCATCGAACTTGAGACGACCGGACTCATCCTCGACCAACGCCTTGGCATTCATCAGGATCTCGAACAGTAGAATCCCTGTCCCGGCATCGAACGTCATGTGCTGCTCCGAGCCTTTCGGGTAACGGAACATACGCTCCAGCAGAATGAACTCGGCGATCTCCTGCCAGAAGTCAGGGCGATGCTGCTGCACCAGGCGCACCGTAATCAGGTCGCACTTGGTTTCTTCCAGAAGGCCGGTAAACCAGTTCAGCTTGATATACAGATTCCTGTCCAATGGACGCGGCCCGGTATGGTGCGCGTAGTCGTGGTAATAACCCCACAGACAACGGGCGTCATACGTGTCCGCCTCGGACATCTGGCGGCTGCTCAATTGACCGAACAGAAACTGGCTGTCGCGCCCAAACAAGCGGTCCGCTTCAACGACCGTCTGATCGTTGTAGATATGGAAAAACTTGCTGAAGAAGAACAAGGCAAACGCCTGTTTATCGACCTTGCTTTGCGCCGCTACCGACTCGGGGAACAACACAATGCAGTTGCCTTGCAGAAAGCCCTTCGACGCCGCCCCCAGCTTGATGCATTGAAACGGCGCGATGTATTGCTCCGTGTACTGCGCGGCATCGGCAAGGTAAGGGGTTTCGCTTCGATAACCGGTGACCAGCTCCAGCCGGAAGCCTTCAGGGTCCGGCCCGTTGGTCGCCCGCATCGGCGCCAGAAAGAACAAGGCTTCACCGGGCAAAGGCGTCTTGAAACTGGCCAGTGTCTTGTCGAACAAGGGCCGCTGATGCAACCCGCTCTGCACCCAGCGCCCCAGATCCTCAAGAGTCGCCGCCAGCAGCGCAGGAGACAGCCCGTCGATAACACTTGCCTGACGATCCAGCTCGGCGGTCAGCTCATTGATCCGGGCATAGTCCGCCGGGCCTGGGTCCTTGATACTCCCGTCCAGTTCCTGGCGGGCACGGATCTCATCGACAAGGCTGACGATTGCAGCGAACGGATCAGCCTTGTGCATGGTCGGCTCGCTTCAGCGAATGAACCAGAAATGCCATCGGCACCTGGCCGAAATCCTGAACGACGTTCAACTCATGACGATCAGCAGCCACCACCGTCGTGACACAGGCATCGGCCTTGCCCGTGCTACAGAGCACTGCGGCATCGGCATTGCTGTTGGCAAAAACCTTGTCGTACTGGCTGGCCACCAGGGATTGCGGGGCAGGATGGGTCGCTACACTCTTGATCTGATCGGGCGATGTACGGCTGGCCAGAACCATGGAATGGGTCGGCATGATAAAGCTGTCGCACAACTCCATATCACCCAGGCGGGTAAAGATAAGGGTATGCAAATCGGGATAAGCCGCGCAGCTCAGCAGGTAACCGTCCTGCTTTTCCGCCAGCTCGTCAAAGGCTTGCTCAAGGGTTTCATGCAGAACGATACGCGGCGCTGTAACGCCTGATGCCTTGCTATCGCCGCGAGAATCAAGCCACCACTGAGCGGCTGTTGCACAGTTGGTACCTTCGGGGCCAAGCGTATAGATAGTCGGACTACTAGCAGTAGGCATGCTATGACTTCCTTGTAAGCGTCCGCCAGACAGCGAACTAAAATCCATTTATGCAACCCATCCGGGACTGCTGTTCGGCAGGCAACTTACTGTAGGATTTTTCCTAACGCAACGTGTAATACAAAAATAACGCCAGCGACTCCCCGCGCTTGTAGAGGCTGTCGACGAGCGCAGGCAGGGACAGGTCGCGCCAGGCTCTGTACGAAATATTTTCGGGCGAAGGTGCCTGTTTAACGCAGCATCACCGGGCGCAGCTCACCTTTAACGTAGATGAGACGACAGTAGCGATTAAGCATTTTCTATGCATCCGTACTGACTGCACTTCCTCCCCCCCGCCGCAGTGGGGTTGAAGGCCGTATTGCAACTGAAGCCGCTCTAGACTGCCTTCCACATCAAAGCAGCGAGTAGCGAGGTCATGCTCAAAGCGCTTGAGAACGAGCTGCAAAAGCCCTATCCGCGTGATCACTTCTCAGGCTGTATCCCCGCTCACTAGGAGCTTCAGGGGCGATCTGTCAACGATTCATGTTACGGAAGGAGGTCTTTGCGAAAACTGTCAATCACTTCTTGTTAAGTGACTCCACCCATAGATCTAACTTATGGAATAGCTTCGGATACCTTCCCTTCAAATCCTTCTTAACCTCGGCATACGTACTGCGCCAGAAGTTGGCCAAGTCCTGCGTCACCTGCACCGGGCGTGGGCCGAGGACAGGAGGTCCTGACATCTCAAAGGACGCTGCTCGTGATCGGAGAGGTAGGCTATTTCAGCACAGCAGGCGGGGCTGCGCTGAACTTGATCGGAGAATCCCCTAAAAATCTTCAAAAAGTTTGATTATAGTGCAGGTCGCTACAAGTTTTTCGCAGATCATAGCGCTTTTTCCACGTAAATCAACCAATCCGCACTATAAAGCCAAAAGCTGATCTGCAAATCTTTCCGTTTGAGGTCGATCTCCGCTTAACCCCATAATAATGGTTTCTACGAACCACAAGTATTCTATAAGCATTTCTCTGCCGGCCTTACTCTCAACAAGCTTACATAAACCAGAAATATATGCATCATACTCACCCATCTCATCCGAATAGGCTGCAATACCGATAGGATCCCATTGTTTATGAACGGCCTCCCGCACATAGCCATACAATGTGGACTTCATGCCAGCCCTCATCTTACCTACCTCCAAGCATTATGGTAATTACAGCTCCACCTTTAAAAGCAACTACTAAATTAGCCTTGCTAGAATTATCATCATAAACCGTGCATTTGATTTATTTCTTGGCGCACTAGTACCATTTTTATAGTCCTCGCAACTACCGACGGAGTATAGCCACGCTCTTGCGCTCCATAAAATTGCGTGACCACTGTAATTCTACCCTCAACAATACCTGGCGAATTTCGCGAACCAGAAATGCTCAAAAATCCAGAAAAAAAATATTAACTTTAATTAGAAAAATTTGCCCCCCCTTTGAAACCATATACTCACATTCCAACGTAAGCGAGCCACCACCCACACATTCTAATCTTGATTCTGAGGTATTATGTTGGGCTCCAGAATAACTTCCGGAGCCTTTGCCATGATGCGCCCTTCATTCTTAATTCCTAGGAGTTCAGCTGGCTGCTCAACATTTTAAAAATAACTAAAAGACAACGTTGACTGCAGGTAAAAAACATCTGAAATTGTCTCTTTTGACAGATAACCATCCTGAATATCATCCGACAACATGACCGGCAAATCCAAATTAAATTCCGTAAACTCAGGCTTAACCTCACCCTGAATCTTTAGAACATGATCCAGACCACCAATATGTGAAATTAACTCTGGAATCATTTCGCACATATCAAAACCCTCCGAAAACTCCAGAGAAAAAACCACATAAGAACGTGCTAATAACGCCCTGGCACCAGGCTTCACATGCTCGCCCTTGTTACCAAACCGAGATGATTTTAGGCCCACCAGTTCAATGACCTGAACGGCGGGCATATCAAAACCACGAAAAGTCAAAGACACCATTTTTTTTCTTTTAGTCAACGAATTCATAAAACCTCCTTCCCCGACCCTCTCCTACCGTCCCAAATCCACTTTCGGCCTGTGGTCTTATCATTATAAATATTAACTTTTGAATCACCTCGACCTTTCTTTGCATCATGAGCATCATCATAGCCAGCCTCTTGAGCCACATCATTGGCTTCTTTATTTCCTTTGATCTTATCTAGATTATTTTCATCTGGCTGATCCTCATAGGAATTATTAAACATTTTCTCAAGAGCAAAAACACCTAGTCCGGCCCCTATCGCACCACCTAAAACTCCGCCAACGATAGTGCCAGGACCTGGGCATACTAAAGTACCCCATGTTGCTCCAATTTCAGCACCTGGAAGAGCAAGAGCAACAGTACCCTTGGGATCAAAATACCTAAGTGGATTGCCGAGAGCATAACTGTAAGTATTGAGTCCTCCACCAAGCCCAATCGGATCGCTCTGGATGTACCGTCCAGTCTCGGAATCATAATCGCGGAAATAGTTGTAGGTCAGGCGGGTCTGCGCATCATAGACCTGCCCAGGAAACCGGAGCGCTACGATCGTCGCCTTGCCATCACCGTCAACATCTTCTTCAGGCGCACCCACGCCATAAGCATCGCTGTTCCAGCGCCACAGCAACGCTTGTGTGCTATCAGTTGCCAATCTTGGTGTATTCAGATGGTCAGAATGCAGGTAGACCAGCTTGCTGTTGCTAATCTCTCCTAGCGACGAAAAATTGACCGTCAGTTGGGCAAGGGGCATGTCATCCAGCCAGAACCAGTATTGGCCGCTGGTTTTCAGGCCGTTAGCATCGTAAAACGTCTGGCCAATGAGCTTGCCGCTCAGGTCATACAAATACGCTGTAGTGCCTACAAGCGCCTGGCTACCCATTTCGTAAGTACGCTTGGTAATGCGTTGCCCCAAGGCGTTGTATTTGTACTCGGCGACTTGGTAAATACTGGCTTGATGAACCTGGCTCAGCCGCCCCTGGCTGTCATAGGTATAGCGTCGCCCGTTGAGTTGAGTGTGATTACCGATCAGATCCGTTGCTAATGTCGAACCATTGAGGCTGACCAGTCGATTGCTGTCGTCGGCGTAAGCCAGGGACTGGGTTTCACTGCTATCGCTGCTGTTCAGGTTGCTGGTAATGCGCTGAGTCCGGTTACCGGTGGCGTCGAAGCTATAACCTTTCCTGGTGGTGTTGGTCTGCTCCTGAGTCAAACGTCCCAACGCATCATATTCGTACTGCACCGCCCCCCAGAGGCTATTGGTCGTAGCACTGATATTGCTGTCAGCGTCATAGCGATAAGTCGTTTGCCAGTTACCGACTTGTTGCTGTGTCAGTAGATAGTCCTGATCGTATGTTTTCGACAGCAGGATGCCGTTGCCCCAGGTCAGGGACTTCAGCGGGCCAAAAGGCAGATACGCGATACTACTGGCCAGAGTGACTGTTCTACCACCGAGTGTTAGTTTGATACCGGTCACTTGGGCTGCGCTGTTGCGGGTGTACGTTAAAGCTATATTCGACGGGTATCCGATCTGAACAAGATTATTGGCTGCATCATAGCCATAACTTATATTTTCGTAATAATCCCCAGCATTGACACCTACCGAACGGTGTTGGTTGGTCAGATTGCCTTTGGCATCATATGTGTACGTCAATACGCCTGCGCTGTCTTGAATACCGGTACGGCGGCCGATACCGTAATTACCATTCGCCGTCTGATCATAGAGAAATTTGATATCAAGAGCAGGAGTAGCAGGATAGCTTTTACTGACCAAGCGGTTCAGCGCGTCATACTTATAGTCGGTTACAACGCCACGGGCATCGGTACTGCGAATAAGGTTATTGGCTTCATCATAAGCGAAAGTACTGGTACCGGAATCTGCACTTATGCTGCTGGTCTGATTGCCTTGGCTGTCATAAGTGTATCGTGTCGTTACGCCACGCGGATCGACAACTTGTGTGACCTTATCATCAGGGTTGTAACTCAAGGCAGTAACGCCCTGCAGGGGATCAACAATCTTACTGAGACGATTCAGGGCATCGAAAGCCTGCTGCGTTTTGTGATCGCGCGCAGTGGTAGAGCCAGCCTGATTGTCATTCAGGTCGTAATCATAACGCCGGGTCTGGTTATCAGCACCCACCGCCTTGATCAAGCGTCCCAACTCGTCGAACACTCGCCGCTGGAGGTGAACAATTGCTCCATTGCTGTCTTTTATAGTGTCCGAAGTGCGGTTACCCATCGAGTCAAGCGTGTAGTCAATGCTTTCACCGAGCAGGTTCGTCACCCCAATAAGGCGTCGCGCGTCGTCATAGCGGTACTTTATCCAATTACCATCAGCCATGGTGATTTGCAGAATATCGCCGACTTCATTATAGCTATACTGCGTGGTCGATGAGTCAACTGTTCGGCTGGCAAGCCATCCTTGCGGGGTATAACCAAGTGTTGTGGCTACTCCATTAGGATCGGTGACAATCTGTGGATTGCCATAACTGTCGAAATTACCAAGGGTATAAACATGGCCAAGCGCATTGGTGACAGTCGTAAGATTGCCTTGAGCATCATATGCATACAAAGTAATGTCACTGACATCCGTTCGGGCACCGTCGACACTTGCGACCTGACCCAAAGATGTATAAGTGTGATTGATAGTGCTGGCATGAGCAGAACATGCAAGCCATGCGCAGGCGAGGCCTGCGATCAGCTGACGCGAAGAAAAAGCAAACATGCTAAGGTCCTTCAGATAATAACTACTCATCGGGAAGTAATCTGCCGAGTGAGTTCCCGTCCTTGATTGTCGTAGCTATATGCAGTAATACGATTGGGTTCAATAACTTTAACTGGTAATGATCGATCAGGGTCCCACTCAGTTGACGTAGTTCGAGCCACAGCAGTCCCAGCTGCTTCAGTACGACTAGCCTCCAGGCCACGAGCATTGTAGGAGTAGGTTGTAATCAGTCCCTTGGCATCAGTTTTGGTCAATATCTGGCCTTGGGAATTATAGGTGTAGGTCGAGTTACTTGCCGGACAATTTGGCGTTGGTTCACCTTCGATTGCGATGATTCTCTTAACACCATCAATCTGCTTATAACGGTACACCGTAGTTTTGCCTAGCTCATTGGTTACCGAGCTGGAACCATCTGCATTGTAAAAAATCTGGGTCAGCCCTGCTCCACCGCTGTGCTGACTACTAATGGCTCTGCCTCTTTCATCATAGGACCATGTAGCAAAGCGAACACCGCGCTCATCGGTAATCCCCGTCAGCAATCCAGCGTTGCGCGTATCTTCATAATGATAGCTTCGGGTTGAAACCACCCCATTTACATTTTTTGAAAGACTGGTTAAGCGCTGAGCTTGATATAGATACTGTATCTTCGTCCCGCCAGATTCAAGCGTTTTTATCTGACCGAGAATATCTTCAGAAAATTTTACTGACTGGCCTGCTTCATTAGTGACGGTGACATTATATTTATCACGCGAAACGTTGTGCACTAAACCTTGCTGATTGACGATCTTGGTCAGCTGCCCACCTTCAGAAAAGCTCATGATCGAGCCATCCAAGGATTTGAAAGTCCACCCTGCATCAGTAACAACCAGTGAACCCAGATCAGTAGAAGAGGAGTACTTACCATCAGCCAATTTAAACAAAGACTCTCGCCCATCCGAACGGACTAGAACCACAAAATCCGTACCAACATTCAGAGTACTTGAATAGCTATGCCTCCAAAGCCCATCCATACTATTATAATAGCGCCCGACAACTACAGGACTAGCAGCTCCAACCCTAAAATCCTCTTCATACTGAAACTTGTTACCGGTCGCGGCATTAATTGGATTACCGACTTGCATAGAGGGGCTTTTGCAGGACAACTCATCGTCCTCTGCACCTTTTTGCCCATTAAAACTGCACTGCGCTGTTGTATAATTTAAAGTAGCACCTCCTTCACAAGAAATTGTTTTTTTAAAAATAGTCCCCCAATGATTACCCCACCCTCCAACAGTCAAATAAAAGCACTCATACCCCCACGGAGTATCCCTATTAAGATGCGGCGCATATGAATTACTCCCAGCGGGCGCATACTCATAAAATAGATACTCACATCCTTGCCACGGCTTTGAAAATACAGTAATACTCCCATTCGGCCCCGAATCCCAGTAAGTAAACTCTTCCGCCTTCAAGCCCGAGCAGCTAATAGCAAAAAATAAAAACAACGCCATCCCAAAACACTTCATATACCTGTTCCATCCAGTGAACACACTATAAAAGCCTATCAAACTTTCAAAAACCACTTTAATTCACGAAGCCCTCCCCATGCTAAAGCCAATACATTCCGCTACACACTGAGCAAGAAAAACCCCAAACAACTTATTAAAAACCACAGCACCACTGCCCCTGCCAAGCTCTGCCAAAATAGTATTTATGATACGCACGCGGCAGTCAACAACCGCCGAGACAACATTAACTCTAAGTGTAAGTGAGTCATCCTCTTTAAATAATGCAGCCACTCTCCAGCTGTAAAAACTCACCGTACATTCAAAGAAATTTACCGCCTTCAATCACGTCTCGCGGATAAATCCGCTCCTACTCAGCACGGTAGTTGATATTTCCGCTAACTCTTCCTCGGCTTAACCCGCGCAGTAGCCTCCGCCACCAACGGATCATCCGGCCAGTAATGCTTCGGATACCGCCCTTTCAAATCCTTCTTCACTTCCGCATAAGTACTGCGCCAGAAGTTGGCGAGGTCTTGCGTCACTTGCACAGGGCGGCGGGCCGGGGACAGGAGGTGTAGTTTGACGATTTGCCGTCCATTGGCGATTCGCGGGGTGTCGGACAGGCCGAACAGTTCTTGCAGGCGGACGGCGAGGATCGGGGGGTATTCGCTGTAATCCAGGCGCACCGATGAGCCGGATGGCACGCTCAGGTGATGAGGGGCCTGTTCGTCCAGGCGTTGGGGCAGTGGCCATGGCAGGAGGTTGTGCAGGATCGATGAAAGATCCAGGTTGCCGAAATGGCTGAGTCGGGTGACTTTGCCCAGATATGGCAGCAGCCAGGACTCCAGGGTTTCGAGCAAGGCAGCATCGCGAACGTCCGGCCACTCGCTGGCGTCCTGTTTCTCCAGGTCCAGTTGGCGGAGCAAGGTCACACGGGCTTGCCATTGGCGAAGCTCCGGCGTCCACGGCAACAGCTCCAGCCCTTTGCGTCGAACCAATCCCAGCAAGGCCTGGCCTCGGGCGGACTCATCAAGGCCGGTCAGTGGCTCGCGGCTGAGAATAAGTTCGCCGACCTTGCGTTGACGCTCGGCGCGCAATACGCCTTCGCGTTCATCCCAGTCCAGTTGATCGAACTCGGCCACTTGTTCAGAGAGAACAGAGTCGAACAAGGCAGGATCGAATTCCGCCGCCAGATAGATCCGCTCTTCGCGCTGGCCCTGACGACTGCCAAGGTCGGCGATCACCAGCCAGGGTTGTTTCATCAGCGCATCGACTTCGGCGAACAGGGCTGCACGACCGTTGGCCAGCCTGTATTCGGCACCACCCGCACGGCGTTGCTGCGCAACCCGATCCGGGTAAGCCAGCGCCAGCAGGCAACCCAGCCAGCGTGAATGATCGGGATCGCTGACTGGCGTTGTGGCAGCGCCCCTCAAATAACCACGATATTGACGTGCCAGTTGTCTGGCCCGCTGCACACCGCCTTGAGCACCACGGGCGGCACGTTCGCTGCCTGCCAGCAAAGTCAGGCGACTGTGCAAGTCGGCTCCGGCACCGCGCAGGATATCCCGCTCGCCCAACAATGCCGCGACATCACAGGCCAGTTCACCCAACCCAAGTGCATGGCCGCGCAACAGCAGATGAGCGATTCGAGGATGCGCAGGGACTTGCGCCATCGCCTGACCATGAGTCGTCAACTTGCGCTCCTGGCCCTGCGAGTTGCTCAAGGCACCCAGCCGGACCAGCAGATCCTGGGCCTGTGCATAAGCCGCCACTGGAGGTACATCGAGCCAGACCAGTTGGCCCGGCATCACGCCCCAGCGCGCCAGTTGCAGTGCCAGCCCGGCCAGATCCGCCTGGAGGATTTCCGCCGAGCCATAGGCGGCGAGCTGGTCATGCTGGGCTTCGGACCAGAGTCGATAGCAGACGCCTGGCTCCAGACGCCCAGCCCGTCCTGCACGCTGGGTCGCGCTGGCGCGAGAGATGCGCTGTGTGTCCAGGCGTGTCATGCCGCTGCCCGGATCGAAACGCGGCACCCGCGCCAGACCGGCATCGATCACGACGCGCACGCCATCGATGGTCAGGCTGGTTTCCGCGATATTGGTCGCCAGCACAACCTTGCGCGAGCCCTTGGGCGCAGGTTCGATGGCTGCACGCTGAGCGGCAAGGTCCAATTCGCCATGCAACGGGCAGAGCAGGATATCGGCACGCTCGCCCAGGGCCTCGGCCAGTTGCTGATTGACGCGCCGGATCTCGGCTTGCCCAGGCAGAAACACCAGCAGACTGCCGGGCTCATTACCCAGAGCGTCGAGAACGGTCTGCACCACACGAGGCTCAATGAATTCGCCAGGCTGAAAGGGTCGCCCCCATTGCATGCTCACCGGGAACATACGCCCTTCGCTGCGTACCACTGGCGCATCGTCCAGCAGCGCGGACAGGCGTTCGCCTTCCAGAGTGGCCGACATCAACAGAATCTTCAGCGGCTGTTCGTCACGGAACAGGTCGCGACCGTTGAGGCTCAGGGCAAGCGCCAGATCGGCATCCAGACTGCGCTCGACCATTTCCCCATAATGTATTTTCTTGTCAATCTGAGAAACCCTTCTATTATCGGAACAAGAAAGAACTGTGGGCTGCAAATATCAATGACAGTCATCAAATACTCAAGATCACTACCCAACTACCCGCTCCAGTGGGTATCGGCGGAAGCTGAGGAGATAATCGGAGCGCAGATGGTCAATGCAGACGCTTCGGACAGCCACGCTCTGCGCCTGATCGAGTGCGTCGCCCACGTGTCAGAGACAACGCTGGGGGCGACCTGTCTGACTGATGGCTCGATTGAAAAGGTGGTTGGATTGCTCGTGGCGGCTCTTAAAGACGGCAGCCTCGTAGAGTTAGGCTCGCTGATACGCCGCAGGTACATCAGAAAATTCACATCGCTACTCGTGCCTGATCCGAGCAATGACAGCACATTCGACTCGGAGCACATCTCAGACGGGGCTGCAGAAAATTGGGGGCGGATGCTTGCAGCCTGCTCGAAAGACACCCTGCGTTACTGGGGCGGCTGGCCGTTGTTTAGCCGGAAGCGTCACACCAAGTACTTGAATATCCAGCAGGTCTGGATTTCCCATGGCAGCGCCTTCGCAGAGCAAGTCTACGGAGCCCTGCACAGCTACTACCTAAAACAGGCAAGGCCCGCCACCGCGGTTCACAACAGAGTCCTCAATCACATTGCCCTGAACCAAGACAAATGGCCGGTAGAAGCATTTCAAGACCCCGACCGGGTGAGCGAGCTTTTCACGGACGTGATGAACGACTCGTTCCTGGACATGTATGACCGTGATCGTGATACCGACGCGTACGCCCGCATCTGGAACACCAGCATGTTGTGCTTTGAACAGTCACTAATCGCCCGAGACATCTGGGCGGCCCCCTACGATGGCTTACCCAGAGCCCCGGTGAACGGAAGCGACACTCGCCATTGGCACCGCGTAGGCAAAGACGGCGGCGAGTTCATTGGCAAAACGATCACTCGTGCCCCCGTCGAGGTCACCGATGAGCACGCCATGAAAATCTTGTTCGAGGACGTCCAGTCTGACCTGAAAATCGTGTTGGACTGGGCGCAAGACAGGGCCCATAACCTAAGAGAGCGTGCTGTGCTTCGTAGGTATATCGGGACAAGATCAGACACCAATACGGTGCTGGCCGATCACAGCCCTGGATACATCTCAGAGTGCCGGACAATTGAAACCGACGGTTTCAGCAGCGACACTAATTACATCAATGCCACATATGGCAAGTTTCTGAAGGCAGAGCTGTCCTGCAACTTTGGCCTTCCCATCAGCCATAGCCTCTTCCCCTTTCAGTTACTACTTGTTAATCAGCAACCTGCAATTACACCGACATTTCTTTATGACCTGCGATTGTTCAAACCGAACGGAGACCCATATGGTTTCAGGCGTATTGACGGCGTATATTATGTTGCCGCTGACCGAAAACTGACCCAGTAGAGGCTGTTCTGCCGACTGAAAACTGACCCAGGTGTTCAACTGCTTCTGCTCACTTTTTGAGCAGGAGAACACAGGGTGATCAGCATGGAAATGTTG